>JAJDJF010000002.1 GCA_030267065.1 Desulfovibrio sp. OttesenSCG-928-C06
CCCAGCGCCAGTCGTTAAAATTGCCGGTCAGGTGTACTTCCTTGGCGTTAGGCGCCCAGACTGCAAAGCGGAAGCCGCTTTCACCCTCCTGCGTTTCCGGGTGTGCCCCCAGAACGCGGTGCAAGTCCCAGTGCTCCCCCCGGCCGAACAGATAAAGGTCGAAGGGTTCTATAAAAACGGGACGCGTATGCCCCGGCCTGACCTGGATGCTCATAAAGTTTCCTGCCCGTACCCGATGCTGCGGTAGATATCTATATATTGTTGCGCTGAACGCTCCCAGGAGAAGTCCTGATTCATGGCGCGTATGACCATTTCCTTCCAGCGCTGCGGGTTGTTCTCCCAAAGCGTCAAAGCTTCAAGTATCGCTTCCAGAAACGCGTCGCCCGTACACTCGTCAAAGGTGAATCCTGTACAGTCGTCTGCCGGGCAAGGCACAATGGAATCGCGCAAGCCGCCAACTGATGTGGCAATGGGCGGAGTGCCGTAACGCAGCGCGTACATCTGGGTCAGACCGCACGGCTCGTAACGGGAAGGCATCAGGAAGGAGTCGCTCCCTGCCTGCACCCGGTGGGCCAATGGCTCTGTATAGCGCACAATACCGGCGTAGCGGCCGGGGTATTCCTGACTAAAGCGCATGGACGCGGCCTCAAAACCGGCATCGCCCTCGCCCAGCACCACCAGCCCGATATCACGCTTCATCAATTCCGGCACTATTTCATAAAGGATATCAATGCCCTTTTGCTCGCGCAGCCGCCCGATAAAGCCGAAAATCGGACGGTTGCGCAAATGTGGCGACATGCCAAGCTCTGCAATAAGAGCGTCCTTGCAAAGCTTTTTGCCGGAAAGATTGTCCGCCGAATAATGCCGGGGCAGGTAACGGCTGTTTTCCGGGCTCCAGATGGAGTAGTTAACGCCGTTCAGAATGCCGTGCAGGTCGCTGCCGCGTTCACGCAGAACGCCGTCCATGCCGTAGCCGAATTCCGGGCCAAGAATCTCACGCGAGTAGCTGGGGCTTACAGTAGTCACCTTGCTGGCGTAATTCAGCCCGGCCTTCATCATGTTGAGGTCGCCAAAAAACTCTACGCCGCTCATGCTCCAGGCATCCGGCGGTAACCCGCAGCCATCGAAAAGGCGCGACGAGAACCGGCCCTGAAAAGCCAGATTATGCACGGTAAACACGGTGGACGTGTTCTGCCAGAAGGGATCGTACTGCTTGTAATAGTGAACGTAGGCAGGCAGCATCCCGGTTTGCCAGTCGTGGGCATGAATGACCGCCGGCGAGTTGTTCAGACGGCGAATCAGGGCAAGAGCCGCGCGGCAAAAGAAAATAAAGCGCTCGGCATTGTCAAAGTAGTCGCCCTTGTAGGTGTTGTAGTAGGCTGCGCGATCAAAATACTCGGCCCGTTCGATGAAATATACGGGGACTCCGTTGTAGACGATCTTGTGCGCATCGGCGGTGATGGGTGCCCACGGGTAGCCAACCGGCAGTCCGAAATAACTCTGGTGCACCTTGTGCCTGTTCATGGTCAGGCGGTAAAAAGGCAAAATGACAGCAACAGGAATGCCCATCTTGTGAAGAGTGACGGGAAGCGCCCCAAGCACATCGCCAAGCCCGCCTGTCTTGCAGAAGGGATACATCTCGGATGTTACGAAAAATACCGGTCGGGACATTCTGCTCCTCACAATTGTATATGGTCAGATCTGCCGCGCAGGGTTGCAAGTCCATGCGCTTTTCGCCTAACGCGCAAAGCTCTGGAGTCGCCTGCCGGGAAGATAGCAACTACCCGCTTCTGACCGTCAGACAAAGCGCAAGCCTACAGGCCATCAAGGGTTCCCTCGGCATATTTTGTCCTGAAATCACTTATGATTGCAGCATGATCAAAAGCCAGCGGCGGTAACTCGTCAAGCCGGAAAAACATTGCTTCGGCAGCGTCATCACCGCCCTTTATGGCATCGCAATCCGCGCAATCGGCCCAGAACACGGTGCTGATGGTATGCTTGCGCGGGTCGCGCTTTGGGTCCGAATAAACGCCAACCAATCCTTTAAGCCTGACTTCAAGGCTGGTTTCCTCCATTGCTTCCCTGACTGCCGCGCGCTCCACGCTTTCGCCGTAATCAACAAAGCCGCCGGGCAAGGCCCAGCCCAATGGAGGAAACTTGCGTTTTACCAGCACAACCCCCCTCTTTCCATTATAGATAAGAATATCCACTGTCGGGTAAGGGTTTCTGGCGTCATCGGTTTCATGGCCGCAATCAGGACATTTGAACATGGCTGCGCACATTTGGCCTCCAACCCAAAAGGGCTTATTTTCAAGTAACAGAAAACTCTGGGTAATTATCTACCCACAAAAAAAGAAAATATAATTCAATATATCTTAACACATATAAAATGGCGAGGTTTTATGCAGCAGATAAAAAGACATTATCTGCCATCCCCACAAGCGCTGCCTGCTGAAAAACACAGCAAAACCTGCGGCATGCACGCAAATACGGAGCCAGACACCGGCAGCAGCATACTTATGGAGCCTACCCGTCTCTCTGCGCCATGCGGCTCAGACAAACATGAAAGCCGGGCGCAATCGTCTACTCGCCGCCCTGCCCTGTTTGCGATTCGGCAATATCCGACTCCAGGGCAGCCCCTTCAGCAGCTTACCCGGCAGGTGCGTTCGCAGCTTGAGCAGAATCAGATGTAGCGTCACTGGGTCCACCATCTTCACTGCTATCACCGCCCTTATCGCCCTTACCGTTTGACGCACCAGCACCCGAACGCTCATCAGTGTCAGGCGTTGCTACCGCCTCCAGCTTCTCGCTGGCCAGCAACACATATTCCGTTGAGCCAAGGCGGTAGCCACCGACCTTGAGCCAGCTATCCGGAATCAAATGATTCGGAATGGAAACAGCTGACACAGCAGCTTCCGTTGCCGGTTGCTCCCCGGCAGCGGCCTGAGCGCCCGCAGTGCCGTTAGCGGCAGTCGCCGGTTCTTCGCCAGCAGTTCCACCGGAAACATCACCGCCCCCTCCGCTGGCAGCATCAGCGGCCGCACCGCTGGCAGTGCTATTGGAAGCTACTGCGGAAGCATTCGTGGAGGTGGCGACAGCATCTGACGCAGCGCTGCTCCCTGCGTCTGAAGAACCCTCAGGTTGCGCCGTGTCATCCTGATTTTCTGACAAAGCGGACAATACTGGCGCTGTGCGCGGAACATCCTGCGCCCTGCCTGCGGAGACCGGGCTAACCAGCACAATTTTGCCGCCAGCAGACAACAGGGATGCAAGAGAATCCGGGCCGGGCAAAGCAGTGACTTCAACACCAGAATAGTAAGCCAGCGCATCACCGCTCATGCCAAGTGCATAGGGCTTAAAGCCCTGCGCAGCATGAGCCGCGATATCAGAAGACAACCGCTTGGGGCTGAGAACCGGCCCCAGCGAGGGGGCGGTCAGCACGCCTGCCGGGTAGGACAGTCCAACAATCATGAGCAGGAGAATGACCAGAGTCCCTTCCGGGCGGCGGGATGAAACCGCGCCAAGGAACAGGCAGCCAGCAGCCAGAAAAATGGCGGCAGCAATGAAAACCCCTCCAATATCAATACCAAGCTGCGGAACGCCAAGCGAGCCGAGCCACGCAAGAACAGACGGAGCCTTGCCGCTCATATAAACAGGAATCACCGCGCAGCCAAAGGCCAGAACCAGCAGCAGAACGGCATAGCAGCGTTGCAGCAGCATATTGCGCACAGGAGACAGCTTGAGCAGTATACGGCCCGCAATGATGGAAACCGGGGCCAGTAGCGGCATCAACTCCAGCGGCGACTTTGAACTAAGCAACAGGAACCCGGCCAGCGCACAGATAAAAACCAGCCACACATAAGCCAGACCCTGATGATCGCCACGGAAGGCCCCCTTGATAGCCTCGCCGGTTTCCTTGCTGAAAAATCCGGCCCAGTGCGGAAAAATAACCAGCAATATCCACGGGAACAGCAACAGCGGCAACACAACAAGATAATACCACCAGCTTTCAGGGTAGTTCAGACTGTGCAGGAGCGTCCCCCAAATCTGTTCGCGGACAAGGGTAACGACCACTTCGTAGTGCCCTTCCGCCCAGATGCTTCCGGCCCAGACAACTACAGGCAGCAGCGAAAAGGCGAATCCGAGCAGAAAGTCCTTGCGCAAAAGCCGTTGCGGCCGTCCGCTCCAGAAAGCGAACAGCACGGCAGTCAGAACCGGCAGCAGCAACCCTAGGGGGCCGCCTGCCAAAAACGCCATGGCGGCAAATACAAACCCGGTCCCCATAATCGGCATGGCGCTACCGGAATAGCGCATGGCCCGGTATATGAATATTTGCGCAGTTATTACCAGAGCAGCAAAAAACAGCTGGTTACCGCCATGATGCAGACCACCGGCAAAAATGAAAAATCCAAACAGTACGCAACCGGCGGCAAAAACGCCGCGCAAATCGAGCCGGGCCACAAAACGGGCCAGTCCCAAAACCGACCAGAGCAGCAACAGAGCTGAAACAGCCGTACCTGCAAACATAGAAAGCGCAATCAAATCCGTTCCCGGTGCAAGCAATCCGGATATCGCAGGCCAGGATAGAACTTCGTGTATTCCGGACAGGAGCCAGAGGTACAGCGGCGGGTATGCAACAAAGACCCCGCCATTGACCATGGGGACCATCCACTCGCCATTAAGCACGTTGCGCAAGGCTTCCGCCTGCACTGTCTCGCTTATCCACAGCAAGCGCGCATCCTGAAGACTGAAGAATACCTGAGCCAACAGCAGCACTGTCAGCACCACCGGACCAATGAAAGCGCAAGCGTCAAACAGGCGCGAAAGCATGGTGGCGCTGGCTTGAGGCGGAGTTTTAAGCGACGGGAACTGGGGCAGAACTTCCTTGGGTTTGCGCGCGGCTTTTTTGCTCTGCGTCTCCGTTGCCTGTTCAGCTTCGGCAGAAGCTGCAAAAACGGCAGACTCCAGATCTCCAGCATTGTCAGAAGTAGCATCACCGGCAGCTCTTGCTGCATCAGCGGGACCGCCTGCCGCCGCAACAGCGGCATCATTATCATCATCATCATCAGCAGCAGCAGAAGAAGAAGAAGAAGAAGAAGAAGCGAGACCAGAACCACTAGCGGCTTCAGCATAGTTATCTGCCGCAGTCGGGCCGAAGTCATCTGAAAACGCGGAGCTGTCCTCAACCGTCACGGCATCAGCAGAAAGCTGGTCAGATTGCCCTGCGGCCACCTTGCCTGAATCTTCGAAATCAACAGTGCTATCGCCCATATTTCCGGTTCGCGCACCTTCTGCATCGGGAGCGGAAAAATTATCATCTGTATCTATTGCCTGTTTGCGGTAACGGGTGTAGAAGCCATCTTCCCCGCTCATGGACATATTCCCGGCAATGCTGGAATCGGTTTCCGCACCGGATTCAGTATCAGACGCTTCATCCGCACCGGCATTTTCCGTAACAGTTACCGCCACAGGCTCTTCCGGCAGTTCGCCTGCCGCAGCAGCCGTTTGCGAAACGTTTTCCGTGTATTCCCCGCTGCCGGAGCCGCCGCTGTCCATTGTGGAATCATCCGCGTCCATAGGGGACGGCATGTTATTTTTATCATCAGTCATACAAAATCCCGCTCCACAGAGCATTTTAACTTTACAATCAGAGATGCGTATGTCTTACCGCAAAATACACGGCATGGCTTGCCGCGTTTCAGAGCACAACTAGTTTTTAAAAATCTGTCTGCTCTGGACTTGTTACATGTTATAAATAAAATTTTTTGCAGATTGCTCTTTCAAGGCTTAAAAACTATACTGAAACGATCATTGATGCAAAGAAAAAACAATATAATCTATTTATTACATATATACTTATGAACAATTACTTTCGCAATAACTGGAACACTCCCGGCGGGTACCGGGAAGTGTTGCGCGTAGGGCTGCCACTGACAGCCGGCATGATCTCGTCCATGGTCATGCAGTTCACGGACAGGCTATTTCTAAGCCGTTACTCAATGGAGGCAATTGCAGCCTCAATGCCCGCCTCCATTGCCTCCATGACCCTGCACATGACCATGCTTGGCATTTGCGGCTACTCAGGCGTGCTGGCAGCGCAGTATATTGGCGCGCGTGCTCCGCACCGCGTTGGCCCGGCCATCTGGCAGGGCATCTGGTGCGCCGTGCTTTGCACCGTGATTCTGGTTGCAGCCTGCTTTATGGCGCCGCTGCTCTTCAGCATAGTCGGGCACGAGCCGGAAATCCAGACCCTTGAAGTGCAATATTTCATAACCATCACCGCAGGGGCCTCGTTCGCGCTGATCGGCGCGGCCATATCCGGATATTTTTTCGGCCGCGGACTGACCAAACCCGTAATGGTTGCCAATATGATCGCGGCGGTAATCAACGTGCCGCTGGATTATGCGCTGATTTTCGGCGCATGGGGCTTTCCGGAACTCGGCATCATCGGTGCGGGCATCGCCACCACCATCGGCTGGATATTTACCGCGCTGGTGCTGGCACTGCTGGTCTTTACCCGCAAGATTGACGCGCAGTACCATGTACGCCGCGGCTGGCGGTTTGAAAAAGACATGTTCAAGCGCCTTATTCGTTACGGCTTACCTAGCGGCGCAAACATGCTGGTGGAATTCGCAGCCATGTCGTGGTTCATTTTCCAGATCGGCAGTCTGGGTAAAATACCGCTGGCAGCAAGTAATATTGCGTTTTCAGTGAACTCACTTACCTTTATGCCGATGATCGGCCTGAACATGGCCACAGCAACTCTGGTAGGTCAGGCCATGGGTAAAAAAGCCCCGTTCATGGCTGAAAAAATTACCTGGCATGCGCTGCATCTGGCTTTTCTCTATATGATAGCAGTTGCGGCATTGATTGTAATCTTTGCCGGACCACTGATGGAGATATTCCGCACCGGTTCTGAAAACGGACAAAGCTTTGAGCCGGTAAAATCAACCGGTATCATCCTGTTCTACTATGTTGCCCTGTACTCAGTTGTGGACGCCGCCAACCTGATCTTTATAGGCGCGTTAAAGGGAGCAGGCGATACAGTGGCAATGATGAAAATTATCATCTCCTGCGTGGCCTGCTTCCTGTTTGTTCCCATGATCGCGCTGATCATGACTGACAACGTAAGCCTGCACCCGCTCTGGATAATTTTCAGCTCTTACATCTTTATTCTGGCGCTGGTTATGTACTGGCGTTTTCGCGGGCGCAAGTGGCACAAAATCAATATGGTTGATGATGTACAGACCGGGGCTGAAGAAACCCCGTAAGCCGCCACTGCCAAGAAAAGTAAAGCAAATATTGAAAGTCCGGGATATACACACATCCCGGACTTTTAATATTTGCGATTCGAACATCGCTACATCGTCAATAATCATAAGCCATCAGTGCGCAGTCTGTGAATGCTCTATTCCAGCACGATGCGCCAGTCCGGAGCAACTTCGGCCCTGAATCCGGGGAGCGAAATCTCAAAATGATGCAGAAACATGCGCCCGGCCCGGCTGGTGCTTTCCAGCCCGTACTGCGTATCACCAACAATAGGCAGCGCCGCGTTTGCGAGATGGGCGCGAATCTGATGTCTGGCCCCGCGCAGGATGGTCAGTTCCATCAGCGAAAGCGGCCCGGTAAGGCTGACCAGATAACGCAAACCGGCCATCACGGAGTCATCCTTGAGTATTCCGTCCGCATAGCTGCGCGCAAATTGCGAAACATCACCCGCATCACCCGACGCGCCGCTGTCAAAAAGCTCCGGCAACAGTCCGGCATCATCCGGGCTATCCTGACTATTCAACCTGTCCGGCATTGCCTGTCCGGCAAGGATGGCAGAATTGCCCAAGTCTGACCGGCTAACCGGCTGACTGGCTGACTGGCTGGCCAGCGGGCTGTTCTGTGGACTAACCGGGCCTGCCTGGCTGCTTGCACACTGCAATTCGCCGGGGACCGTTACGTTTTCCGGCACATCCGCTTCCACTTCGTCAGGAGTTTCAAAAGTTTTCAGCAGCACTGCCCGGGTGTGGCGCGTATAATCCAGATCCGAATGCGGCAGAACCAGAGTGGTCTTGCGCTTGTAGGTATCCAGTGTTTTATCCATAAGCATGTACTGCGGCGCGATTCCGTGCGCCAGAGCCAGATACTTCTTCCGGGCCTTGCCGTCGCGCTCGTACTGACGAAAAAGAGCCACTCCTTCGCTGTCAAAAGCGCCCAGCAACAGCCCGGAGGTATCGGCATCAAGACGGTTACACAACGTGGGCCTTGGCGGAATATCGCTGCCATTCGCACCGCAGTCACGGGCAGAACAAACAGCCTCCGCATCCTGCGGGTTGCGCGTGACAAAGCTCAACCACACCTCACGCCAATGACGTGCTATCAGTTCCTCCATGCTCTGGCTGCCGCCGCCCGATAAAGACGCGCTGGCGATACCGCCCGGCTTGGAAAAAGCTACAAAATCCCGGCCGGCTGCAACGATCTCAGGCACAAAACCGGTAAAATCAATCTTCTGCGCGGCAGATGAAAATCTTGGTGAAGGCGCGCAAGACGGGCCAGGCACCCGTTTTGTAAATGCCCCATTCCGGAGCGCGTCCCCGTCTGGCTCGCCAAGCAGATTGCCTATGCTGGCAAGCATTTCCGGAGTCTTAGCACCTGGCTCAAAGGCTTCGGAGACTGCAAGGTCGCCCGGAAACATATCAGGCAACCGCTCCGGTACATCGTTACTGCCGAACGCTTCCGGCAACGAATCCGCCCCCGGCGCAGTCGCGGTACCAGAAGATTCGAAAAAATCATCCATTCCCGTAGCGTTCAGGTTCTGAACCCCATCCTTCAAGCGTCTGATCTCAACCTCCTGCCCTTCCCGCACCTTATAAGAGGGCTTGCGGGCAATGCCGTCAACACGAACTTCACACCATTCCCATATTCTGCGTCTGGCCCGCAGGCCGTAATCCGGGTAAATCCCGCCAAGGGCCGCGTCCAGTCTCAAGCCGTCAAATCCAGCTTTTATCTTGAAAATATGTTCAATATTTGACATGTGTTCATCCGTGCTGATGTGTGATATAAATATACATATCGCCTTTTAACAAGAACGGATATGTGGACGCAAGTTCAATAACCTGCGGCTGCCGTGAAATTAATCAAGCATTCCCGGGAACTCCAATGAGAATAAATACCAACAATATCGGGGCCCTGATACTGGCCGCAGGCAAAGGCACCAGAATGAGTTCGCCCCTGCCCAAGGTTTTGCATACCTTGCTTGGCGAGAATATGATCAACCTTGTTGTAAGCGCACTCAAGCCGCTTTTTCCCAAAAATATCCGCATAGTTGTCGGACATCAGGCGGAAGCGGTGCAAAAAGCCGTTACTGACCAGACCTGCCGCTTTGTGTTGCAGGAACAGCAGCTTGGCACCGGGCATGCGCTCATGACCGCCTGGCCGGAACTGAAAGCAGCCGGGATGCAGTATGTACTGGT
This sequence comes from Desulfovibrio sp. OttesenSCG-928-C06, assembly GCA_030267065.1. Classification (GTDB taxonomy): domain Bacteria; phylum Desulfobacterota; class Desulfovibrionia; order Desulfovibrionales; family Desulfovibrionaceae; genus WRHT01. The sequence continues at coordinate 9,462 of JAJDJF010000002.1, forward strand.
GGTAAACGGCGACACCCCGCTGATCAAGACCAGCCGTGTCGAAGCCTTTATCAGACAGAGCCTGGATCTGAAAGCAGATGTTGCCTTCATGAGCATGACCCTTGACGATCCGGCCTCCTTCGGGCGCGTACTGCGCAAGGACGGCAAGGTTCTGGCCATTCTGGAAGCCAAGGACTACGACCCCATGCGCCACGGCCCGGAGCCCAAGGAAATCAACGCAGGCATCTATCTGCTGCGTCTGGAAAGCATCGCCCCGCTGCTGGAAAAAATCACCTGCACCAACAAGAGCAAGGAATATTATATAACCGACCTTGTATATCTGGCGGCGCAATCGGGACTGACCGTAGCAGCCCTTGAGCAGGGCGACGAGCAATCACTGCTCGGTATCAATACTCCGGCGGAACTGGTGCGCTCCGAAGAACTCTTGCGCGTGAACATAGTTGAAGGCTGGCTTGAGCGCGGCGTGCTTATCCGTAACCCCGGACAGGCGCGCATAGCCCCCGGAGTGACTCTGGAACCGGGTTGCGAGCTGTACGGCCCCTGTGAGCTTTACGGTAAAAGCTCCGTGGCATCAGGAGCGCATATTGAATCGCATGTCTGGGCCAATGACACAGCATTTGAAAACGGCTGCAAGGTGCGCTCATTCTGCCACTTTGAAAGCGCGGTAATCGGCGCAGGCGCAAGCGTTGGCCCATTCGCGCGGTTGCGACCCGGCGCGGTGCTTGAAGAAGAAGCGCATGTCGGCAACTTTGTGGAGATGAAGAAATCGCGTCTCGGCAAAGGCGCCAAGGCCGGACACCTCGCTTATCTGGGCGATACACAAATCGGAGCAGGCGCTAATATTGGAGCTGGAACCATCACCTGCAACTATGACGGCAAAAACAAGCACGCCACCCAAATCGGAGCAGGCGCGTTCATCGGCTCCAACTCGTCACTGGTAGCCCCGGTAAATATTGGAGATAACGCACTGGTTGGCGCAGGCTCGACCATCACCAAGGACGTTCCTGCCAATGAGATGGGCATTGCCCGCGGCAGACAAAAGAACCTGCCACGGCGAAGCATGCCCGAGTAAGTCTCGGATGCCAGCAACAGTCAGCTCGCAATACCGCTTTGGAGCGTGTTTTGCGTTCGGCGCACACAGAGTTCAAACAGAATTCAAGCTGTGCTTTCATGCCGTAAAAACAGCCACCTGCACAGCAGTGGCAAAATGAATTAAAAACGCTGAATAATAGTGAAACACGCTGAAAAAATGGCCAATACCTCTTGCTTAAATACTGTATTATGAGTATTGTGTAGATATGGAAATACTTGATGCACTTGAGCAGAAAGTAACTTACCTGCTTAAAGAAGTTGTTATTCTGCGGAATGAAAAAGACCGTCTGGAACAACTGCTTGCGGCAAACTATGGCGGGAGCCAAAGCAAATATACCACGGAACCTGAAGCAGGCAGCCTTGCCCGGATAAAAGAACTGGAAGAGGCGCTGGCCGCTGAAAAAGAACTGAGCGGCACTGTTCTGAAACGTGTTGATGCATTGATACAACGCCTGGAAGGCGAAAAAACAGCCGGTTAGCCATGCAAAACTTCACCTTGGATGTGCTCGGGCTTGAAATATCCTTCAAGGCGGACGCGGACCCTGCCAGATTAGAGCAAGCCAGACAAATGCTGGATAAGCGATTCGAAATTCTTAAACAGCATGGCAGGCATCTTAGCAAAGAGAAACTCCTGACCTTTCTGGCCCTGGCTTTGGCGGACGACCTTCTGGTCATGACCGAAAAGCTGGACACGGCAGAAGAGAGAATTCAGGACATTGTGACAAAAATAGAGACAGGCATGCATCTTTAAACATGCCGAGCTTTCCCTGAAGTGTTTGTGATGCGGACTCACCGCGGCCTCACAAGCATAAAACCGGGAGCTTAGTCGAAGACTGGTGTGCACGCCCTTTACGGGCGTACCTAAAGGTCTTGCAAGGCTTCCACCGTAGGATTCAGGTCCTGCGGAGCAGTTTGCACACGGCACTTCGGGGTGGCAAAAGCTCTTTTACAGTCATCTGGACGCTATAAGCCTTTGAACGCCGCATAAAACGCGGCCGCTTCGCCTGCCATGCCTCCGTTATACGGAGCGGCGGGTTTTTTTATTGTTCAAAATCCGGGACGGCAAAGGCCGCTGCCCGGGTAAAGCGGTTCAGCAACTGCCACCCTGGCTGAACAACCGGCCGGTTTTTCCGGCCCGCACATCGGGAGCGAGCCCCGCAAGGGCAATGCCGATGCATGGTTCCGCACAAAACGGAACCACACAACCAATCAACCAGAGGCCACGGGCGACAGGTTTATAAAGTGCCTGTCTACCTGGTCGGGCCAAGGCCCGTTTTAACCGGCCAAGCCGGAAGTACATACGGAAAATGCATGCCATACTCTATCATTTTCATCGCCGCCGCGCTACTTGGCGGCATTGTCATCGGGTACATGATCAATCGCTTCATCATCGCCAAAAGGCTTAAGGACGCCAAAGAGCTTTCCCGCCGTATTCTTGATGAAGCCCGTAAGGAAGCCGCAGCCCAGAAAAAGGAAATTCTCCTGCAGGGGCGTGACGAAGTGCTGGAATACCAGCGCAAGGTGGAGGCAGAAACCAAAGAACTTGAGCGGGAAGTAAAAGCCAAGGAAAAAAAGCTTAACGAGCAGCTAGAACGATTTGAAGAACGCAAGGAAAAAGCGGTTCAAAAAGAACACGAGCTTCTTGCCACCGAAAAAGAACTGACCCGCAAAGAGCGCAAACTTGAAGAGCATGATGAACTGCTCAAGCAAAAAATACAGGAACAGGAGCACAAGCTTCAGGAAATTTCCGGCCTGACCGTTGAAGAAGCCAAAAGCGTGCTCATGTCGGAAATTGAAGACAAGGCCCGGCACGAATCCGCCAAAATGATGCGCCTTATCGAGACTGAGGCCAAGGAAACTGCCGACCGCAAGGCCAAAGAGATTATCGCCAACGCGGTACAGCGCTACGCTGGCGACTATGTGGGCGAACAAACCGTCACCGCCGTCACACTGCCCAGTGAAGAAATGAAAGGCCGCATCATCGGCCGCGAGGGACGCAACATCCGCGCGCTTGAAGCTGCCACCGGCGTTGACCTGATTATTGACGATACGCCGGAAACCGTAATTCTTTCCGCCTACAGCCCGTTGCGCCGTCAGGTTGCAAAAATGGCTCTGGAGCGCCTGATTCAGGACGGTCGTATTCACCCGGCCCGCATCGAAGACATCGTCAAAAAAGTCGAGCAGGAACTGGAAGTGCAGATCCGCGAAGTTGGCGAACAGGCCACTTTTGACGCTGGCGTGCACGGCATCCACCCGGACATCGTCCGACTGCTTGGGCAGCTTAAATACCGCACCAGCTTTTCGCAGAACGTGCTGCAACACTCCCTTGAGGTTGCCTCCCTGTGCGGCATGATGGCTGCGGAACTCGGGCAGGACGTAAAACGCGCCAAACGCGCTGGCCTGCTGCACGACCTTGGCAAGGCCGTTGACCATGAGGTTGAAGGCCCGCACGCCGTAATCGGCGCTGACATTGCCAAAAAATACGGTGAGAGCAAGGAAATCATCCACGCCATTGCCGCCCACCATGAGGATACCCCGCCCAAATCCATTCTGGCCGTACTGGTACAGGCTGCGGACAGTCTTTCCGGCGCACGCCCCGGCGCGCGTAAGGAACTGCTTGAAAACTACGTCAAGCGGCTGGAAGATCTGGAGAACATCGCGGATAGCTTTGATGGCGTATCCAAGGCTTACGCTATTCAGGCCGGGCGCGAAGTGCGCGTTATGGTCAACTCCGAGTCAGTGGACGATGACAGCACTTACCTGATCTGCAAGGACATTGCGGACAAGATTGAACGCAACCTGACCTACCCCGGCCAGATTCGCGTTACCGTAATCCGCGAACGCCGCGCAGTGGGCTACGCGAAATAAGCGCAGTAATAAAGAGAATTAGCAAGGCCTTCCGGCGCAAACCGGGAGGCCTTTTTCATATAAACCGCTTCATGAAGCAGGCTAGACTGCTCCGGCGGCAACACTGCAAAAAAACAAATTGCAATCCTGCTGCGCTAAGTTAAAAATATTTCGTCCACCACTCCACCGATAAATCAGCTAGTTATGACAAGAATGCCGCTTCTGGTGGAATGGTCTGCATAAAAGCTGTTCCCCGGCGTTTGAAAGTATTTCTTGATAATTGCCACGCAAGTGGTCCGCAAAAAGGAAAGTCATGCTGACACATTCATGTATCAAGCCCAAATTGATTTTGTTTCCGCTGCTTCTTGCACTTTGCATTTTCTGCTCCGGCTGCGAATCCGAACCGGCAAACGTACATGACATGCTCATATACGCGCGTGACAACTTCAAGAGAAAACCTGAAAAAACTCTGGAGTATTACCAAAAGTTCAGTGGTGAAGGGGAAGAAGCGCTTATTCGCACTTATTTTGATCTCAAAGCCGATCAACAGCCATTTTTTGACGAGGAAGTAAAAAAGCTGGCAACAGCTACCCCGGCAATGCTGATGCTTGAAGACCTGTCCAAGAACCAGGAGTTCCCGCGCCGGGTAATAAGCCTGTCAAACCAGTATGCGGCTGATAATACCGGCTGGCGTAAAGAATACGCATGGCTGGCTAAATATGCTCCCGAGCATCTGGCAGAATGGCTCCGCAGCCTTAACCCGGAAGACAGGCGCTGCCCTGCCCTCTGGGCCGCCTATTTTAAGGAACAGCCCGATAACGCCTTGCAACTGGTCTTAAAAGTGCTTGAGGAAGGCCTCAAGGCAACCCCAAACGACGAAAAACTTATCAACATGCTTGAGAGTGTCGTCACGAGCAACGCCAAGCATACCCAAAGTTCCGGCCTGACTCCTGCGCAATATCACCTGATTTTCACAAACAAGCTGGACAAAAGCGTCTTTAACCGCTGGCAGCTTGGCAAAAAAGACTGGCTGGAGCATTGTCCGGAAGATCTGAAAACAGCAATCTGGCGGGATGATCAAATGCTCGCACCGGAATCACTAGCCAACGCGCATGACTTTCTCAGGCTTACCGGACCACTGTTCGAAATGAAGCCGTCCCGCAAAAAAGTGACTCCAAGCGCCAGCGGCAACAAAATCATGATCATGTATAGCGGCCGCAAGGTCCGTACCACTCCGCATATGGGCGGCCTGCTTGCAAATTCTGGCATACCGCTGGAGATGATGCGCCTGCTCCCGCCGGAAACAACCCCGGACAACCCGGATTCGTATGACAAGCTCATTGTTGTTGAACCCAGAGGCGAAGCAACCGTCAAATATACCGGCGGCGTTGATGGCTACCAGTGGACAGTCAGGGTCAGCGTTGTCGACCCGCAAAGCAAGGCAGAAATTTCAAGCAAAGAGTTCAAAGGCAGCAATCCGCCTTCCGGCGCTCTGGTAAACAAAGGGTTAAAATACCTGAATGGCCCATTCCCGGTAGAGGAAGTGGCCCGTTACATCAAAAGCATCGGTGAAAATTGATTTTGCCGCTACCGCTGTTCGGCTGGCTCTCGCCAGAAGCATAGAAAGCCGAACAGCGGTGGCATTACAGAAAGATGGCAGGAATGAGCCTGACATGGCAGAAAGGAGCAGTCCTTGCGCATATGTGCATACTGCCCGCTCAGCGAAACCCCCGCCCAGATAGCAAAACAGGCGACGACTCTGGAGAAACCTTAACTCTTCTTGTTAGCCAGAATCAGGCCACCAAGAATAAGCCCGCCGCTGACCAGATGAACCGGCAGCACCGGCTCGCCCAAAAGGGCTGACGCCTCCAGCCCGCTGAATAACGGCAGCAGATAGTAGAACAGCGAGGTTTGCGAGGCCCCTATGCGGGCAATGGCCTGATTCCACAAAGCATACGCGATGAGCGAAGCACCAAGACCAAGATACAGCACCCCGCCCAGCAATACCGGCGATGGGTGGATTTCCATCCCCAGAATACCGAATTCAACTGCCGAGCCTGTTAAACTGAACAGTAGCGTGAACAGAAAAAACAAGGCCAGAAAGCTCGAAGACGAAACCCCAGCCGGGGCCTTGCGCACCAGCAGGGAATAAACCGCAAAACAAAAAGCCCCTACCAGCATCAGCAAATCCCCAATGGAGAAGCTGAGGCTGAGCAATACGGCTAAATCCCCACCACACAGCAGCGTAAGCACGCCGGAAAGCACAATAGCCAGCCCAAGCAGGCGCAGCCAGCTGATACGCTCGCCGTAAACAAAGCGGGAAATGATAATCACAAACAGCGGCGTGGTAATGGAGCCAATAGAGAGATTCAGCGCCGGAACATAACGCCCGGCAATATAAATGAGCACATTGATGCCGAACATCCCGGTCAGACCGCACAGGGCGTAAAACGGCAAATGTTTGCGGATAATGCCCCACTCATTCCGGAGTGGCTTCCAGGCAATTGGCAGCACCACAATCAGCGCCACAATCATGCGTCCGGCCACAAAGGTCATGGGCGGAATGGCATGCGCCAGCCCGCGCCCGGCAACAGAGTTACCGGCCCAGATAATTGTGGCAATAATGGCGAAACTGGCTCCGATAAAGCTGTTCCGATCCTGAAACAATTTCATCTTTACTCTCCGGGCCTTTCTTCCATGGCACCAGCACCGCAGGCCGCATCTTCGCCATCAGCAACGCTTCCGGACAAAACATCTGCCTTGAGCTGCCCGCAGGCCGCCTTGATGTCCTGCCCCTTGCTCTTGCGTAAAATAGCCACCACGCCGTGCCGCCACAGTTCTTTCTCAAAGGCCAGCACCTGTTCCGGCGCAGGCGCTCTGTATGGCGAGCCTTCCGCCGGGTTATAAACGATCAGGTTTATTTTTGCGCCCATGCGCTGGGTCAGACGGGCCAGACGGGTTGCCTGCTCAATGGAATCGTTCACACCGCCAAGCAGCAGGTATTCAAAGGTGATGCGCTCACGGGTAGCCAGCGGGTATTCTTCCAGAGCTTCCAGAAGATCGGCCAAAGGCCAGTGAGCCGCGCGTGGCATCAACTTTTCACGCAGGCCCTGATCCGGGGCGTGCAGCGAAATAGCCAGAAAAGCGTATCCGCTCTCGCCCAGCTCAGCCAGTCCCTTCTTGATGCCGCAGGTGGAAACCGTGACGCGGCGACGCGAAAAGGCCAGCCCGGACTCTGAATTAAGAGTCTCCAGACAGCGCATGACTTCCTTAAAATTCATCAGCGGCTCGCCCATACCCATGAACACCAGATTGCGCAAAAGCTCATTCTTGGTGAAATCGCCAAGGTAAGCGCGTCCAACCAGAATCTGGCCCAGAATTTCCGACTGGGTCATGTTGCGGGTAAAGCCCATGCCGCCGGTGCTGCAAAACGTGCAGCCCATGGCGCAGCCAACCTGACAGGAAAGGCACTGGGTCATGCGGAGTTCGCCGCTTCGGGACTCGCTGGGAATCAGAACTGTCTCAACAAGCTCGCCATCAGAAAGCTTGAGCAGAAACTTCACCGTGCCGTCCTGACTGACGGATTCCTTAACAACCTCGGGCCAGCGGATAAAAGAGCGTTCCGCAAGCTTGGCGCGCAGGCTTTTGGCTACATTGGTCATGTCATCAAAGCTTCTGGCACCCTGATGCCAGAGCCAGCGCCAGACTTGCTCGGCCCGGAAGGACTTTTCCCCCATGCCGGTAATGAATTCCACAAGTTCCGGGTAGGTAAGGTTCAAAATATCAATCATTGCGCACCTGTAATGCGTTGAAAGTAAAAAGGCGGCGCAGGCTCATGCCGTTGCGCCGCCACAGTAGAACACGGAGCGTATTTATACGCAATGGGCCAGAAACAGGACTTCGCGATTTGTTTTCTTGTTACAGAACTCGTAGCGCAGCACGCGCCATTCCGGCCATGAAAGACGGGAGGCCCAGGCTTCTACCGCTGCCAGCTCCTCCAGCCCGTTATCCTGACCGGTGTAGCAATGCACGCTGATAACGCCGCCCGGAGCCATCACTTCCTGCAAGGCTTCCAGCGAGGCCACTGTGGATTCTGGCAAAGTTGTCACATCCGGGCTGCCCCCTGGTAAAAATCCAAGATTATACATGGCAGCCAGCACCTTGGCCTCTTTGGGCAGGTAGGCGCGCACGCGGTCGTGATTATCCTTGATCAGCCTGACGCGCGAGCTTACGCCGGATTTTTCCAGTCGCTCAGTGGTGGCGGCTATGGCTTCGCTCTGCACATCAAAAGCCAGAACCAGACCAGCCTCCTCCACCGCCTGAGCCAAAAATTCAGTATCGACACCGTTACCCGCAGTGCCATCCACGGCAACCGGCCACGGGGCTGCCTCCTCCCCGCTACCGGAACCAGAAGCGGGCGTTGCGCTTTTTCCCGACTGCATGGCGCGGCTTACCGCGTTTAGAACAGCCTTGCGGGAAAACATCAGGAGTTCATCAAGCAACAATTTCGCCATTACTGTATCCTTGAGATTACTTCTGTATCCAAATCTTCCGCCGCCATCGCACTTTTGTCCAGTTCGGCGCGCAGCTTTGCAGCGTATGCCACTATCGGCTCGGACCTGCGCCAGACTTCAAAGCGTTCAAGCCAGCCGGCAAAGCTGATCGGCTCGGCGTCCAGATTATCTTCTTCAGCCTCCACCCAGGTCGCAAGCAGGGTCAGGGTAAGCTTGAACCCGGAGCCGCCAAGCACCTCGGCCCACTGGCCGTTGCTAAGGGCGTACTCACCGTGCAGCATGGCCTCGCTTAGAATTGCCAGCGTGGCCTGATGGTCAACAGGGCGACTGTTAAGGGCTTCCGCCACCGGAAATAGCGATGGAAACTCCAGATGCACCAGTTCAAAAACATCATGCGGCATGCGCATGTAAATGATGCCGTCTTCTTCCTCAATAAAGTAAAAGCGCATCCACTGCTCAAACAGTATCAATTCTTCGGCGTGGCGCAGATTGCGCACGGCCTGTTCGGTGTTTTTCATGTAACAACCTGAGTTTTGCAATAAGTCCATTGCTGTGCGTGCAGCAGCAATTGCGTAAATCCGGAAAACAGCCCCGGCAAATCCAGCTTCACAAACACCCTTGCGAAGCGCCGGAATAACCCGCCCTGCCGGTTCAAAAAGGCCGGGCGCCCTTCATCCACAAAACATGAAAGAAGGAGGCCCAGCCATGTAAAATAACAAGCAGACTACAGCTTTTCCAGCAAAATATCGACCAGAGCCGGAATAGTGTAATCGGTAGGCTGGTAATCGCAGCTTATTCCGTACTTTTCCAGAGTTTTGGCTGTAACCGGGCCGATGCAGGCGTATTTGAGCTCAGGGTAGTTCTTGAGCGTGGCAGCCGGAATCAGCTCCATAAAGTTATCCACGGTGGAGGAAGAAGCAAAGGTCAGGCACTGGATAGCCCCGGCCTCAAGCTGCTGCAATACTTCATCCTTGTTGGCATCGCTGGGCTTGGTCTCGTAAATGGGCAACACATCAACGCTGGCCCCGGCCTCACGCAGTTGTACCGGCAGCACGTCACGCGCCACCGCCGCTCTGGGAATAAGAATGCGCTTGTCTTTTACACCAAGGGTCAGCAGTCCCTTGACCACACTCTCGGCCACAAAACGTTCCGGAATAAAATCCGCCTTGATGCCTTTGGCCTTGAGAGCCTGAGCTGTGGAAGGCCCGATGGCGGCAATCTTGCAGGATGAAAGGGCGCGGCTGTCCAGCCCCAGCGCGTAAAGCTGTTCCCAGAAAAACTTGACGCCGTTAACGGAAGTAAAGGCCACCCAGTCGTATGAGCCGATGTAGCCAAGCACCTTGCGCACTTCGGAATAATCAGGCAGCGGCTTGATGTCGATGGTCGGGAACTGGATGACATTAGCCCCCTGCTCCATGAGCAGCCCGGCAATATCACTGGCCTGCTCCCTTGCGCGGGTAACGACAATGCCCTTGCCAAGCAGGGGCTTTTTCTCAAACCAGTTGAGCTGGCTGTGCAAATCCACAACCTTGCCGACCACAATCAGGGCCGGGGCGGTAAGACCGTTTCTCTGTACGTCCGCAGGCAGGTTCTTCAGGGTGGAGACCAGACTCTGGTGTTTTGAGGTGGTACCCCAGCGAATCACCGCAGCCGGAGTTTTACCGGGAAGTCCACCAGCCATGAGCCGGTTGCAGATTTCGCCAACATTCTTCATGCCCATGTAAAAAACAAGGGTAGAGCCGCTTCTGGCCAGAGCATCCCAGTTATGGGCCGAGTTGCTCTTGGTGGGATCTTCGTGCCCGGTGGCAAAAGTGACCGACGACGAAAACGCGCGGTGAGTAAGCGGAATTCCGGCATAGGCAGTGGAAGCCATGGCGCTGGTGATGCCGGGCACAACTTCAAAAGGCACCCCGGCGGCCAGCAGTTCTTCGGCTTCTTCCCCGCCGCGTCCAAAGATGTAGGGGTCGCCGCCTTTCAGACGGGCAACGCTTTTGCCTTCCTTGGCCTTGCGGATAATCAGCTTGTTAATCTCATCTTGCGGCATGGTGTGATCGCCGCCCTTTTTGCCAACATAGATGATTTCGGCATCAGGTCTGGCAAATTCGAGAAAACAGCTGTTGGCAAGATAATCGTAAATGACGACGTCGGCCTTGCCGAGCACTTCCTTGCCTTTCAGGGTAAAGAGCCCGGGATCGCCTGGCCCTGATCCAATCAGGTAAACTTTCATGTCTTCATCCGCGAATATTAGTTTGTTGGTTCAGAATAAACAGATAATCAAATTTCGCCTGCGTCACGCCAGCCTTGTCAAGATGACCCGGTTGACGTCTGTGGCAACAACCTGTTGGCGTTACAATATTTAGTCCAACAAGGCCAGAATATTTTGCAAAAAACAGCTGAAAATCCATCAGTGCCGGGCCATACGCCCAAACCACCCGCAGCAATCTATAGCAACATATTGTTGTGAGACTAGAAAAACACGACCAGTCCCGGCAATCCAGACCGTAAAATACTTAATTGCAGGCCGCAGGCATCCACAACTATTCAGGGCCGGAAGATAAAAACACGGGGGGCCTTGCAGCCCCCCGCAACGGGATTACTCAAACTTGGCACGAACTGCCTTGAGTTTTTCTTCTGCGTTTTTAAGTTCTTCAACTCTTGCGCGGTCGCGCTCAACCAGTTCGGCCGGGGCCTTCTGAACATAGTTGGGGTTGGAAAGCTTGCCTTCCATCATGGCGCGTTCTTTTTCCAGCTTGGCCAGTTCCTTGTCAAGACGGGCCTTTTCAGCATCCAGATCCACAGCGCCTTCCAGCGGCACGATAATTTCGTTGCCGCAGGCCACCTGACTGGAGGAAATGCGCGGAGCCTGAGCCTGAGAATCAATGGTAAGGCTTTCCAGACGGGCCAGCACCTCAATCATGTTGCGGTTGGCTTCAAGCACAATAGCCGCATCTGCGTCCTGCGGGCGGATAATCGCCTTGAGGCGCAGCGATGGCGCGATGTTAAGCTCGGCCCGGATGGTGCGCACTGCCACAATAGCTTCCTGCACCATAACCATGCGCTCGGCGGCATCCGGCCTTACGCAGGCGGGGCGTTCCGCAGGGTACAGCTCGGTGGCGATATCCGGGTTGGCCTTGGCGCCTTTTTCCAAAGGCAGGGCCGCCCAGATTTCGGCAGTAACAAAAGGCATAATCGGATGCAGCAGCAGCATGGTCTCGCGCAGGGCAGTGGCAAGCACATACTGGGCGGTTATCTTGGCCTCGCCGCCAGCCTGCATGTCCGGTTTGATCAGTTCAAGATACCAGTCGCACAGCTCGCTCCAGATAAACTTGTAAAGATCCTGCGCGGCATCGTTAAAACGGTAGCCCCGGATGGATTTTTTAGTTTCCTGCTTCAAGCTCTCCAGACGGTGCAGAATCCACTGATGATGCACGCCTTCCACCTTGTTGAGGTCAACCTTTTCAAGGCCTTCCTCTTTGGTGGGCAGGTTCATGAGCGCAAAGCGGGCGGCGTTCCAGATCTTGTTCACAAAGTGGCGGTAGCCGTCAATGCGTTCTTCAGACAGTTTGATATCGCGCCCCATTGCCGCAAAAGCGGTCAGGGTAAAGCGCAGCGAGTCGGTGCCGTATTTGCCGATCATTTCCAGCGGGTCAATGACGTTGCCGGTGGACTTGGACATCTTCTTGCCTTCAGCATCACGCACCAGAGCGTGAATGTAGACTTCATCGAACGGAACTTTGCCCATGAAGTGGATGCCCATCATCATCATGCGGGCCACCCAGAAGAAGAGAATGTCAAAGCCGGTCACAAGTACGCTGGTCGGATAAAAAGCGTCCAGTTCCGGGGTCTTTTCCGGCCAGCCCATGGTCGAGAAGGGCCAGAGGGCAGACGAGAACCAGGTATCCAGCACGTCGGGGTCGCGCGAAAGGTCGCTGCAACCGCAGGAGCAGGTTACCGGATCTTCTTCTTCCACGATAAGCTGGCCACAAGCGGCACAGGTCCAGGCCGGGATGCGGTGGCCCCACCAGATTTGACGGCTGATGCACCAGTCGCGGATGTTATCCAGCCAGTTATAGTAGGTTTTGAGCCAGGTTTCGGGGAAGATTTTGGTATCGCCCGGCACTGCGTCACGGGATTTTTGTGCCAGCGAGCGCACGGCAACAAACCACTGGGTGGAAACATGCGGCTCGATTACCTCTTTACAGCGGTAGCAATGACCCACGCTGTTCTCGTAATCCTTGATATCTTCGAGCAAGCCGAGCTTTTCCAGCTCCTCAACAACCTTTTTGCGGGCTTCGTCCTTGTGCAGACCGGCGAACTGCGCGGCGTTTTCCTTCATCATGCCGTTGTCATCTATGACCTGAACGAACTCCAGCTTGTGCTTGAAGCCAAGCTGCCAGTCGTTATGGTCGTGCGAGGGCGTAACCTTGAGCGCGCCGGTACCGAACTCGCGGTCAACGTAGCTGTCGCCGATAATCGGAATCAGCTTGTCGAGGAAAGGCAGACGAATCTGCTTGCCGATAAGATGGTTGAAGCGCTCGTCTTCCGGATGCACAGCCACGGCGGTATCGCCCAGCATTGTTTCCGGGCGGGTGGTGGCGATGGTCAGGTGACCGGAGCCATCAGCCAGCGGATAGCGGATATGCCAGATATGGCCCTTGCGCGGCAGGTGATCCACTTCATCGTCAGCCAGCGCGGTATGGCAACGCGGGCACCAGTTGATGATATAGTCGCCCTTATAGATGAGCTTTTCCTTGTAAAGCTGCACAAAAACCTTGCGCACAGCCTTTGAAAGTCCCTCATCCATGGTGAAGCGCTCACGAGTCCAGTCAACGGATGCACCCATGGCTTTGATTTGCTTGCGGATATTTTCGCCGTATTCTTCCTTCCAGTCCCACACGCGCTCGATAAAAGCATCGCGTCCGAGGTCGTGGCGGGTTTTGCCTTCCTGTGCAAGGCGGCGCTCCACCACGTTCTGGGTGGCGATACCGGCGTGGTCTTCGCCCGGCACCCACAGTACGGTTTTGCCAAGCTGCCGGTTGTGGCGGCACATGATATCCTGAAGCGTAAGGTTCAGGGCGTGTCCGATATGCAGGTTGCCTGTGACGTTGGGCGGCGGAATGACGATGGAATAGGTATTGTCGCCGGAAGCTGATTCCGGCACCTGCGGGGTAAAAGTTTTTTCCCGCTCCCAGCGGTCGCGCCATTTCTGTTCGATATCCGCCGGTTCGTATCCTTTAGGCAAATTCTCCTGCGACATTATCTCTGCTCCGGTTTGATTGCTGATTCGATCACGGGCCGCGTGCGTTATCAAAGCAAAACGGCAACCGGGACCCGTGTGATAAAATACGTCCAAAGTGATTACTGTAATTAAGGCGCTTAGGCAATTTGTAAAACCGGTTCAGGCGTATTTTCCTGCTCTCCGGCAACGGCTGCCGCAAAAACACAAAAAATCTGACGCGGCAGTCTGCGGAACCGCAAAATACCGGAATACGGCTGGCCGACAGCGTTTTAATCAGCTCAAAGGGGCTGTTCAGCAAAGCAGTTAGGTGCTAAAGCAAGCTCATGTCAAGACAAAGCCTATATATTCTGTGGGACGAATCGCACATCTGGGGCCTGATGGCCTGGCGCGCGGCTCTGGGGCTGGGCGTTCCCTTCCGCATGGTGCGCGCAAAGGAAATAGCAGACGGGCTGCTGCAAAAAGAACCCTGCGCGGTATTGCTTGTACCCGGCGGCACGGCCCGGCACAAGGCCAGAGCGCTGGGGCCGCGCGGCCTGCAAAATATACGCAGCTATGTGGATGGCGGCGGACATTACCTTGGATTTTGCGGCGGGGCAGGCCTTGGGCTGACCCTTTCCAGCAAGGATGCCAGGAAAGGCGAAAACGCTATATCTGCAACGGCGCAAGATGACGAAAAATCCTCTGCCGAATCGCTTAACCTCTGCCCATGGGCGCGGGCCTCATTCGAAGACCGCATGCAGCACTTTATGAGCGGGCACCTTGAAGCCAGCCTGACGGACAAGGCAAACCTGCCGGAATTCGCGCACAGGCTGCTGCCTGATACGGACATAAAAGAGGACCCGGTCTGCTCATCTTACGGCTCAACACTGCGAACCGGCGAAACTTTGCCCAAAACACCGGAGAATGGCGATGTTCTGACTCTGGAGTGCGGCTTCGGTATTCCGCTGATTCCTGTCTGGTGGCCCGGCAGGTTTATGCCCGGCAGCGGCGATGTTGCTGTTCTGGCCCGCTATTCCAGCCCCGGCCCGGACTTCTGGCTGGCAGATCTGCCCATCGCCCTGCTCCCCAAGGACGCTTTCAGCTCGTGGCGCGAGCTTTACGGCATCAATTTTTCCCCGGCATTTCTGGAAGGCCAGCCCTGCGTAATTCACGGCAAGTATGGCTCCGGCACCTACACACTCAGCTACTCGCATCTGGAAACACCCAACTCGCCATTCGCCAACAACTGGCTGGCGCATATTCTGAAAACGCTGGGCAATATTGAGGTAACAAGCAGTCTGGTGCCGCAGTGGAAGCCAAAGCATGACGCTGCGGCAAAGCCGGAGCACCTTCCCGGTCTTGAAAAATGCATTGAGGATATCAGCAGGATTATCAATACAGGCATAGAACACGGGCTATTCTTCAAGCGCAACGACTGGCTGTTCGGCTGGCGCGCAGGCATGCCCGGCAGCGCCATAAACAGCCTGAACTCAGTGCTGCTCAGTTGCGCGGCCCTTGAAGCGGGCGAGGAATGCAGGCGGCTCTGGCTTGAAAAACAGGCAGAAATCTGTGCCAAGTCTGAACAGTTCAGCGCGGAGGTAATCAACTATCTGCTGGCTGAGCGTCTGGCCATGACATTGAGCAAAACCGCGCCGGAAGCCATCTCGCCGGGCGCGCTCAAAGCCCGGAAGCAGAGTCTGTTCGGCCCGCCCATGAAGCCCGTTGGCCTGTATGCCGATCTGATCGGATTTTTTGAGGAACTGCTCTTTTTGCAGTTCAGCGCCAAACAATAGCGGTGGCATAATGATTGAGCGTCAGGGCATATCATCCGTAGCCAACCAGCAGCGAATCCTGTTCGACCATAAATGGTATTCGCTAACCTACATGGGCAGGCTGGCCAAATCTGACGAGGCGCTGCGCCACTTTCTGGAGCAAGGTTATCCGGCAGGACATAACCCTCATCCACTCTTCTTTACCGGTTACTATCTCTCGCAGTTGCCGCAAGGCGAAAGCGCGCCGCGCAACCCAATCCTGCATTATATCGAAACCGGCGCGGAGCTGGGCATGAATCCCTGCCCGCTGTTCACTCCGGACTGGTATTCGGAGAAATACGGCATAACCGCCACCGGGCTGGCTCCGTTGGCGCACTATATCCGCTACGGAATTCCAGAGCGCCTTGACCCCAACGAATACTTCGATGCCGCTGCCTACGAGGCCGCGCACGCAGGGGAAGACAAAAAATACGGCGGCTACGGCTACGCCCTGCTGCATTACATGTTCACAGCGGACAAGCAGCTACAGGACCCCTCAGAGCGCTTCTGTACCAAAGATTATCTGGAACTGAACCCGGACGCTCTTAAAGAAAAGGTCAACCCACTGCGCCACTACCTTGAGCGCGGCAAAGGACAGTTGCGCCATGTGCGCTGGCCCAAGATAGACTACAGTCGTCTGGTTCCGCCGTACAAGTATGCTCCATCGGAATTAAGCCACCCGCCGCGTGCCGGAGAACCGGCCTTGCAGGGCAGCGCCCCAAAAATCGTCATTTATACCGCGCTTACCGGCGATTACTCGCGCCTGCTACCGCCCACCGCGCTCACCCCCGGCAGCCGTTATGTCTGCTACAGCGATAAAGACCGCGAGACATGGGGAGTATGGGAACTGCGCGCCCTGCCGTTTAAGGAGGCTGACCCGCAAAGCGCCTCACGCCGCGTCAAAACCCACCCCTGGGAACTGTTCCCGGAGGCTGACTGGGCTATCTGGTGCGACGCCAACATAATCATCAATGGTGATTTATCCGGCTTCATCGAGCAGGTGCGCGAAAGCGGCCTGCCCATGGGCCTGATGCCGCACCCGACACGCGATTGCCTGTATGATGAGGCCGAAGCCTGTATTCTGGCCGGAAAGGGAAATGCCGACGCCATTCGCGCGCAGGTTGACCATTACCGCGCCCAGGGCTGCCCGGAGCATTACGGATTGATGGCCAGCGGATTTTTTGTTGCCAATCTGCGACACCCGCAAACCAGACCGCTGTTTGAGACGTGGTGGAATGAATTATCCCGGCACGGAAAGCGCGACCAGCTCAGTCTGCCCTTTGCGTTTTACGCACTGGGAATAGAGCAATTCTACATGACGGGACGCAATGAAAGCATCTGGAATGACCCAAGGCTCATCTACATCTTGCATGAAGCGACATGGAATGTGAAAGTGCCAGACAGGCTTAAAACAGACCAGACTAAACAGCCGGATTAATAGCTACTATTCCGCGCTGAACATTTTTCAGAATAACTATCCAAAATATGAAAACGTTCTGGAATTAACCTGCCAATGAAGCCGACCCGGCCATCATCAGGCCAATACGTTCCACTTTGGCTCTGTCTTCCACACTGAACAGATCAACGATTTTTCCGCGATAAATCACGGCCAGATAATCGGCAAGAGCCAGTGCCTCGCTAACATCACCTGTTACCAGCAGAATGCCGCTGGACTCTTTGGCAATGCGCAAACGCTGCCAGACTTCTTCCATTGCGGCAACATCCAGTCCCTGAGTGGGGTTTTCCGCAATAATACAGCGCGGGTTGCGCAAAAGCTCGCGCCCCACAATCAGCTTTTGCAGGTTACCGCCAGACAGTTCGCTCCCCTTGGCTTTAGGGTTACCCGGCAGCACGTTATGCTCGCGTATCAGGGCTTTGGTGGCACGCATGGCACGTTTTCTGTCCAGCAATCCATAACGCGAAAAAAGCTTGCGGGTAGTAAGCAGAAAGTTGTCCACCAAATCCAGATCCGGGCAACTGGCCACACCGCGCCGGTCTTCCGGAATATAGCCAAGACCGCCGTGCGGCGGTTGCATCTTCCAGTACTCGTCCACCGGGTGGTCAAGAATGCTGATGCTGCCGCTATCCAGACCGCGCAGGCCGCAAATAGCCTCGACCAGTTCCTTTTGCCCGTTTCCGGCAACTCCCAGCAAAGCCAGTATCTGCCCCTTGGCAATGGCGAAACTCACATCATGCACGCCCACGGAATCCTGCGCCGAGCAGCGCACGCCCGAAAGCGAAAGCACCGGCTCCGACTGGGCCAAAAACTTGCCCCGCCCCTTTATTTTAGGCAGGGGCAACTCGCCCATGATTTCTTTAAGCCCTTGTGCCGTGCCTGCATCACTAGCTGAGGAACCGGGCAGAATCTCGGCACTCAGAGCAATGTCATCGCCCTTGCGCAGGTCGCGGCCCAGCATGCGGCGGGCCAGTTCTGCCTCGTCCGGCACCTGCGCACGGACAAAATTATCCACTACCTCGCCACGGCGTAAAATTGAAATTTCATCAGATATTTCCAGGACTTCCGGCAACTTGTGACTGATAAAAACAATGGATTTGCCCTGTTCCGCCATCCGGCGCATGGCCTTGAACAGTTGCTCGGCCTCGGTTGGCGTGAGTACGGCTGTTGGTTCGTCAAAAATCAGTACCCGACTCTGGCGGCAGAGCAGCTTGAGAATCTCCACCCGCTGGCGCTCGCCCATGGAAAGCGAGCCGACTCTGGCCGCAGGATCAACCTCCAGCCCATATTCAGCTGAAAGCTTTGCCACACGCTCGCGCATTTTTGCCGGACTGATCCTGAATGAGCCCTCGTGCCCGAGCAGTACGTTATCGGCCACACTCATGGAATCAATCAGCATGAAATGCTGGTAAACCATGCCGATGCCAGCCAGATGCGCGTCCTTGGGCGACCGGAATACCCGGTGCTCCCCATCCACAACAATCCGCCCGAAGTCAGGCTGCAAGCGCCCGGCCAGTATGGACATAAGCGTGCTTTTACCTGCCCCGTTCTCGCCCAGAAGCGCCTTGATGCGCCCGGCTCCGATGCTCAGGTGGATATCGTAGTTGGCCCGGACCTGCCCGAAAAATTTGGAGATTCCCTCAAGGCGCACCACCGGCTGCGCGCTGCCGCCCGGCTGAGGGGCACTGTTGGTATGCTGGCTGATTGCGGACATTCCTAGCTCCCCGGCTTGAGGTTATTGCCCAGATCCGCAGGCGCGCCGCTGCCGCGTCCCTTGAGGGAAGAAGCAAAAAGTACGGCCAGAGTCATCAGGTACGGCAACATGTTCAGGAAAGAGGAAGGAATGCCAACCCCCAAAGCCTGAACGCGGAAAAGATAGGCGGTTACGCCGGTGAACAGGTACACCCCGAACACAGCCCGCCCCGGCCGCCAGAAGGCAAAAATAACCAGCGCCACGGCAATCCAGCCGCGCCCGGAAACCAGATTATCCACCCACATGCGCATGGAAGCCAGCGCCAGATAAGCCCCGCCCATGCCCACCAAAAAACCGCCCAGCATCAAAGCCGACCAACGCACTGCCGAAGGCGATATCCCAGCCGCGCGCACGGCTTCCGGGTTCTCTCCGGTGGAGCGCAGGGCCAGACCATAACGCGTGCGCATGAACAGGAACCAGAGCAGCGGCGGGATGAAAAAGGAAAGGTAAACCATGGCATCGTGCTGGAAAAAAATCGGCCCAAGCACAGGAATGGAAGAAAGAACCGGCACGTTGAAAGAGGCGAACCCAACAACCTTCTGCTGAATATACGGAGTGCCAAGGTAGTTGGCCACGCCAACCCCAAAAAGGGTCAGAGCCAGACCGGAAACAACCTGACTCCCCTGAAAGAACAGGCAGACAGCTCCGTGGATGGCAGACATGCCCATAGCCGCAACACCGCCGCAAAGCAGGCCGAACCACGGGCTGCCCGTATGGTAGCAACCAAGAAAGGAAGCCAGACACCCCACCATCATCATACCCTCAACGCCAAGGTTGAGAACCCCGGCCCGCTCCATGACCAGTTCGCCGAGAGTGGCGTAAAGAATGGAGGTGCCGGTGCTGACAGCCGCTGCCAGCGCCGGAATGATAATCAGAAGATAGGGTAAAAAGCCGTCCATGCCTCTTCCTGCAAACTTGCATTAACTTACGGGAATACAAAAAGCGCCTTAAACGCCCGCCCCCGGCACACTCTGCCTTGGCTTGCGCCTGATGGCGTAATCATTGAAAAACTGCCCGGCCAGCACTGTAATCAGGATAATCCCTTCCAGAGTGTTGGCGAACGAGCTGGAAATTTGCAGCTCAAGCTGAAGGTTCTCAACCCCCACGCGCAGTCCGGCCAGAATAAAGGCGAAAAACGCGATGCGCATGGTGCGCAGCTTGGCAAGCCAGGCCACAACCACAGCTGTGTAGCCGTAACCCACAACAATATGTGGCTCAAGGCGGTTCAGTGTGGCGGAAGTCTCCTGCATGCCGGCTAGACCAGCTAGAGCGCCGCACACAAACATCACCAGCACAACCAGCCGCGAATACGGGATTCCGGCAAAGCGGGCCGCTTTCGCATTGGAGCCAGCGGCGGTGATTTCAAAACCGCGCATCCCCTTGCGCAAAAAGAACGAGCACAGTGCCCCGGCAATCAGGCAGCTAAGAATGCCCCAGTGGGCGCGCCCGAAAAGCTGGGCCAGAGTATCAACAATTCCATCGGAAAGGCCGATTCCGGTCCAGAAATCCGGATTCCAGACCGGGCCAATAATGGCAGACTCTGCAAAATAGGGGCTGACAGGAAAATTCATGCCCGCCGGGTCTTTCCAGGGGCCGTAGATAAGGTGCTTGAGAATCTCGATGCCGATATAGTTGAGCATCAGGGTGGAGATGATTTCGTTCATTCCCCATCTCTGGCGCAGCACTGCGGCAACAGCGGCCCACAGTCCTCCGGCCAGCATTGCGGAAGCAAGCATACCCGGCATCATCAGCCAGACAGGAAGGCCGGGAAAACTAAGCGCGAACCAGCAGCCACCCAGCGTGCCTATAACGTACTGCCCTTCCGCGCCAATATTCCAGACTTGCAGACGAAAGCACAAGGCCACGCCCAGCGAGCAAAGAAAAATGGGAATGGCCTTGAGCAGGGTTTCGCCATAACTGTAGAGGTGGCCGAAACCGCCTGAAAGCAGCAGTCCGATTCCACCCAGCCCGTCCTTGCCCTGCACTGCCAGCAGTAGGGCGCAAATGAGCAGCGACAGCGCAAAGGCCACCGCGAAAATGACAACGGAGCCCCATTCGCGGGGCTCCGTTCTGCTTACAATACGCCATCCCGACATGTTCAACGTAACCAGTCTTATTTTGTGCTGCCGATTACGCCTTCAACAAACCAGTCCATGCTGAGCAGTTCCTGGTCGGAAAGAACTTTGCCTGCCTCAACGCGCACCTGACCATTCTGGTCTTTTACCGGGCCGCTGAAAACAACGTACTTGCCATCAATGATTTCCTGTTTGCGGGCATTGACCAGATCGCGCACATCCTGCGGCACCATGGCGCCGAAATCGGAAATGTTCACCGCGCCAGTTTCCAGACCGGGCCAGAAGGAACCGGCCTTCCAGGTACCTTCACGCACCTGCTTGACCACATCAAGGTAGAAGGGAACCCAGTCCCATACTGCGGCAACCAGATGCGCGTTAGGAGCGAACTTGCTCATGTCGGTGTTGTAGCCGATGGAGTAAACGCCCTTGTCCTGCGCAGCTTCCTGCGGGCCGGGGGAGTCCTGATGCTGGGCCAGCACGTCCACGCCGATATCCAGCAGGCTGATGGCGGCATCTTTTTCCATGGCCGGGTCATACCAGGTTTTGGTCCAGACCACGCGCACCTGCGCATCGGGGTTCACGGCCTTTACGCCAAGGGTGAAGGCGTTGATGCCGCGGATGACTTCCGGAATAGGAAAGGCGGCCACATAGCCAATCTGATTGCTCTTGGTCATTTTGCCTGCCACCATGCCGGTAAGGTAACGCGGCTGGTAAACGCGGCCAAAGTAATTGCTTACGTTATCTGCGGTCTTGTAGCCGGAGCAGTGCAGGAAAGTGGTTTTCGGGAACTGCTTTGCGACCTTGATGGTGGGATCCATGTAGCCGAAGCTGGTGGTGAAGATAATGTCATATCCCTTGCGGGCCATGTTCAGGATAACACGCTCGGAGTCAGCACCTTCGGGCACGGATTCCATATAGAAAGCGCTGATGCCCTCCTGCTCTGCCAGAGCCTGACGAGCGAGGTCGTGTGCGTACGACCAGCCAGCGTCGCCAACGGGCGAAACATAGACGAAGCCGAGCTTCATTTCTTTTTCAGCCGCCACAGCTACGTTGCACATGAGCATCAGGCCCAGCAAAAAGAAAACTGTTTTTTTGAACATCGGATATCTCCTGCCTGTTTTACAGTATGGGCAATTTGCCGCAAACGCCCGTTCTGTATATATTTTACCGATAGTATTTTCTAAACGCTAACCGGAACAGCAAAGCTCCGGTTACACTTATCATTTATTTCTGGCTGCCAGCGGCTGCACATACTGTACTTCCGAATCCCATGGGAACAGAATCCAGGTATCCTGACTCACTTCTGTGATAAAGGTATCCACAAGCGGTTTGCCTTCCGGCTTGGAGTAAACTGTGGCAAAATGCGCCTTTGGCAACATTTCGCGCACAATTCTGGCCGTGTTGCCGGTATCCACCAGATCATCAATAATCAGCCAGCCTTCGCCGTCATGCTCCACGGTTTTAAGAATAGTGGTGCTTTTCTGGTTTTGCCAATCATAACTGGAGATACAGATAGTATCTACCAGACGCAAATCCAGTTCTCTGGCAATAATCGCCGCCGGAACCAGCCCACCGCGCGTAATGGCGGCAATGCCTTTGTAGGGTCCTTTTTCCAGCAGCCTCCAGGCCAGCGCCTTTGAATCCCTGTGCAACTGATCCCATGAAACAGGATACATCTTGCTGTAATTGCTATCAGACACGCTACTAGCCCCGATTGAAAATACGGTCGACCAGCACTTCGATTTTGGCGTTCTTGTGCAGCATGCCGATATAGGTATTGTACAGGTTACTACGGCGGTTATAGAGAGTCTGCGCGGTAAAGCGTTCGCCCAACTCGCTCCATTCGGTTTCCGAAGGATTGCGCACGTCCTTGACCATAACCAGCACAGCGCCGCCTTCGGTGCTGAAAGCCGTATCAAGCCACTTGCCCTGTTCAGCCGAGAACAGAGATTCGGTCAGAATGGGCGAGAAGCCAAGTTCGGTAAGGCCTGCAAAACGGTCCACCGGGCGGCTTTCCTTGACTCTGGAAGCATAACGGGTGGGAAGTTTGCCCTGTTCCTGAATTTCCTTGCTCACCTTGTCGGCTTCGTCCATGGCCAGCTTGAGAGCCCCGGCCTGACGCAGTTCCGCCACCACGGTGTCGCGTACCTGCTCAAGAGTCGGAATGTGCGTATCTTCAAACTTGTTAACCTGCACAACCACAAAGGCGTCTTTCAGTTCTATGGGCATGGGCAGCACAACGCTCTGACCAGTATAAAGCTTTCCAAGGTCACCAAAAGCTTCCGGCTTTACGCCCATCAGTTCGGCAACCGTGCTCACGCCCGCAAAGCCGGTATTCTTGACCGGCAGCTTGTACTGCTCGGCCACGGCCTTGAGGTCAGGCTTGGTGATGATTACGTCTTCGACTTCCACCAGATACTTGTCCAGAAGCTTGTAGGACTCTTCCTCACGCTTGAGTTCAAGCAGTTCATCTTTTACTTCTGCAAAAGCTTTCTGGCGCGCCTGCTCCAGGCCATCAAGCCTGATAATGTGCAGCCCGTAAGGAGTGCGCACCGGCTGGCTGATTTCGCCATTCTTCATGGCCATGGCAGCTTCTTCGTATTCGGAGATAGCCTGCCCCTGCGCGAACCAGCCTATATCGCCGCCGTTATCCTTGCTCTGAGCATCATCGGAATAGTTTTTGGCAAGTTCAGCAAAGCTTTTACCTTCGCCAAGTTCCTTGAGTACGGTCTGGGCTTTGGCCTCAGCTTCGGCAACGTTTGCCTCGGTTCCGTCCTGCGGGATGGAAATCAGGATATGGCTGCTGCGGTAGCGAGCCGGAATCATGAAGGAAGATTCGCGCTCGGCGTAGTAGGCCTGCAATTCTTCATCACTAAAGGAAAGCTGGTTGCCGATGGAGCGCAGGTCGAACAGGATATAGTCCATATCCGCCATGGCCGGAACGGTATAGGCAGTCTTGTACTGCTCGTAATGAGCGGTGATTTCTTCATCAGAGGGAGTTACCAGAGCGGAAAAATCATCGGAGGCAAAAAGCAGATAATCCACCACGCGGCGCTCATACTCAAAATTGAAGCTGTGGCGCGCTTCGTCCCGGCTCAGGTTAACGCTGGAGCCAATGTAGTTCTGCAACTTGGAGGTCATGAGCTCGGCGCTGACCATGCGCTCGTAGTAACCGGGGGTCATGCCCACCAGAGCCAGACGGCTCTTGTACATTTCCGGGTCGAACTTTCCGTTTTCACCGAAAAATTCGGGATTTCTGGTCACAATGTAGGAAAGCTCGATGTCGCTGATGCCAAGCCCGAGTTTATCGGCTTCCTGACGTACCAGTTCCTTTACGATCATCTGGCTGAGCACCATCTGGCCGAGTTCCTCGCGGGTGTCGGCATCCATGTTGGAGAACTCAGGGGAGTTACGCAGCATCTCGTAGGTTCTCTGGTATTCCGTCTGGAAATCCATGGCATTTACAGGCTCGCCGTTAACTTTGGCGAGGGTCTGGTTGCTCGGCGTGTTCACCGCGCTGGCGCCCCAGAAAACGAACACTATTATAATCAGGCCAAAAATGATTTTGACTCCCAGAGAGCGGGATTTGCCCCTGATGATATCCAGCATTGTTGCTCCTAAACGGGTAACGTTATGTTTTCAGATAAAAAAATTTCTAAAGGCCGCCCGGCGGCAACATGTGCCATCCGGATACGGAATCCCCGTTGGGGTGTCGAAATATCGCAAGATGGGCTTCCGTGCAAGCTGAATGTGCAAGGCGTAAAGCACTTGCCACTGGACGGCTACAAACCCGGGTCGATCGCGATGCCCTGCTCGCGGTACTCATTCAGCTTGTTGCGCAGGGTGCGTACGGAAATCCCCAGCAGGTCGGCGGCCTGCGTGCGGTTGCCGCCGGTCTGGTCCAGCCCCTTCATGATCATGATGCGCTCCATCTCGTGCAGGGGAATCACGCTGCCTGAGAAAGAAGCGCCTGATGCCGCAGGGCCGGTACCGGATGCATTCAAAGAATTACCGGAAACGTCTCCGGATGCGCTACCGGAAGAAGCGTAATCAGCACCTTCCACAACATTGCCGGAACCGGGTATGCCGCTATCTGCCGCCATAAGCGCGTCATCACCAAAAATCGGCCAGCTGTCGGGGTCCAGCAAAAAATGGCTCGGTGTAATCGGATTGCCGCCGCTCAGCAGCACAGCACGCTCCATCAGGTTCTGCAGTTCGCGCACGTTGCCGGGCCAGTCATAGTTCAAAAGCCAGTTACGGGCTTCTTCCGAAAGCGCGGGGGACGGCAACTGGTACTCACGCACATACATGCGGATAAAGAAATCAGCCAGCACCAGCACGTCATCGCCACGTTCCTTGAGCGACGGCAAGCGCAGCGGAATAACGTTGAGCCGGAAAAAAAGGTCCTGCCGGAACTTGCCCTCGGCCACCCAGCTTTCAAGATTGCGGTTGGTGGTAGCCAGAACGCGCACGTCAACATTGATTGGGTCAGTGCCGCCAACGCGGTCGATCTGGCTCTCCTGCAGGGCACGCAACAGCTTGGCCTGCAATGAGAGTTCCATCTCGGAAATTTCGTCCAGCAGGATAGTGCCGCCGTGGGCCAGTTCAAACTTGCCGGGCTTGCGCGTAATGGCACCGGTAAAAGCGCCCTTCTCATGCCCGAACAGTTCGCTTTCCAGCAAATGCTCGGGAAGCGCGGCACAGTTTACGGCGACAAACGGCCCGGAAGCACGGTCACTATGCGCGTGCAGAAAACGCGAGAACATTTCCTTACCGGTTCCGGATTCGCCTGAAATAAGCACCGTGGCCTTGGAGCGGGCCACCTGACGGGCCAGAGCCAGCACGCGCTGCACGCTCTGGTTATTGCCGATGATTTTTACGTCCGAATAACTTGGAGTATGCCCACCCAGAGTGGAAGTAGCCGGAACCGGCGCGGATTCCCGCTTTTGCGGAAAAACAGCCACAATCTTGTCAAAATTCAGCGGTTCCAGCCAGTAGTCTTTGGCGCCGCCTTCCATATATTTACGCGCTTCATCGGCATTGCCCTTGTCCGAAAAGACAATAACGGGCGGAAAAGCCGGGTCGTCCAGCCCCACGTTAAGCAGGTCCTCAACACGGTAACCGGGCAGGAACGGGCGGGAAAAAATGGCCCCAGGCGGTGTTTTACGGATAAATGAAGCCGCGCCTTTCAGGTTTTCGGCAATGCCAACATCAAATCCCGCGTCCCTAAGTTCCGGGAAGACGCGGGTAACAGACTGGGCAGGGGCAATGAACAGGATTCTCCTGTTTGAGCCTGATGTGGCAGTGCTTTGCGACATAATGTTGTATCATTACATGTTAGCGGCGACTTTATCAATACCACCCCGGTGGCATATTTGTATTTTTAGCCGTCCAGTGACTCAGGAGCCCCTATAACCTGCTCTATATATTGCACTGCCGGTTAGATTTTCCATCTGCGCAACAGTTTACCATGCCCGCAAACAGAAAAAATACGGTTCTGCAGGTCACATCATGCTACACCTGAAAGACACTTTTTAGTGATACCCCTGACCGGTCAACAATTATATTTTATATTGACAGATAGATACCATGTTAGTAGTTTCAATATAGCAGAAATAGTTTCTAGTCCTTGAGGTTTTATCTCTCCCGGCAGTAATGGTTCGATCCGTTTTCTGCCTGCTGGCCTTTCCGGAGCAACCTCCGGTTTGTCTGGCAGGTTCACATAATTTGCCGGAACCTCAGCCGTTGCGAATAGCCATTTTATCCAATGCCGCATTCGCTACCGCTGTCTGAAGCGCGTCTTGCAGGTGTTTCAGGCTCATCCTTCGGCTTGCACTTATTTATTGTGCCGGTCGTTAACCTGAACAGGAGAGTGGATGCCCAAAATAAAAGTGACAAATCTCACAAAAGTGTTCGGCAAGCATCCTTCCGGCGTTCTGCCGCTGCTTGCCCAGGGTGAATCACGCGAATCCATCTTCAAGAAGACCAAACATGTGGTCGGCCTGAACAGAATATCCTTCTCGGTGCGAGAAGGCGAACTGCTTGTGGTTATGGGGCTTTCCGGCAGCGGAAAATCCACCCTGCTGCGCTGCATCAACCGCCTTATTGAGCCAACCGGAGGCAGCATCTGCATAGATGGTGAAGATATAACCAAACTCCCGCCCAAAGAGCTGCGCCTTAAACGCCAGCAAAAATTCGGCATGGTTTTCCAGCATTTCGCGCTTTTTCCCCATTATAACGTCCTGCGCAATGCCGCCTACGGGCTGGAATTAATGAATGTCCCCAAGGCCGAGCGCGAAAAAAAGGGGCTGGAAGCGCTGGAGCGGGTTGGACTTGATGCCTGGGCCAAAGCCATGCCCAACAAGCTTTCCGGTGGTATGAAGCAGCGCGTGGGTCTGGCTCGCGCTCTGGCTCTGGATCCGGAAATATTGCTTATGGACGAAGCCTTCAGCGCGCTTGATCCCCTTACCCGGCGCGAGATGCAAAGCGAACTGCTGCGCTTGCAGCACGAAATGCACAAAACAATTCTCTTTATCAGCCATGATATGGACGAAGCCCTGAACCTTGGCGACCGGATCATCCTGCTGCGCGATGGCGATATCGTTCAGGAGGGAACTCCGGAAGACATTCTGGCCAATCCCGCCGATGACTACGTTGCCGATTTTGTACGGCATGCGGACAGAAGCCGCGTACTCACCACCCGCTCAATCATGGTTCCGGCTTCGGCTGTGGCAGTTCTGGGTGTGGACGGACCGCACACCGCGCTGCGCAAAATCAGACATCACGGACTCTCCAGCCTGTTTGTCATGGATGCCTTCCACACTCTGCTCGGACTGGTGCGTGAAGACGAACTGGAAAGCATGCGCCTGCGCGGCAAACGCGATCTGGCGGAAATAATGGAAACCGACCTGACCACCGTGGGGCTTGATGTCTCGCTTAACGACACCATCCCGATCATCGCCAGCCTCCCCTACCCGCTGCCGGTTGTGGACGACCGCAACAAGTTGCAGGGGGTAATCCTGCGCGGCACAGTTCTGGAGGCGCTGGGCGGCAACGGCTGCTCTGATGAAACCGGCGAATGTACGGCAACAGGAGAACAGCAATGAGCGACTTCTTTTCATCTTTCCGCATCCCCATCGGCGAGGGAATAGACAGCGCCCTCGAGCTTGTTGTTTCAACGGTAGAACCAGTCACACTGGCCTTCTCCAGCGTGGTTGAGAAGTGGATTGATCAGGTAGAAAACTTCCTGCTCTGGCTGCCGGTGCCGGTTACGGTTCTGTTTTTCGCTTTCTGCGCATGGCTGGTGGCGCGCAAGCTTGGATTTGCGATTTTCTCGGCCATCGGATTTTTGCTGATTGCCAGCATGAACCTCTGGCCTGCTGCCATGAACACGCTTTCGCTGGTGGTTGTCTCCACACTGCTGGCCGTGCTTATCGGCGTGCCTATCGGTATTCTGGCAGGGATAAGCCGTAGCGTGGAGCGGATAATCACCCCGGTGCTCGACGTAATGCAGACCATGCCGTCATTCGTTTATCTCATTCCGATTTTCCCGCTGTTCGGCCTTGGCAAGGTAGCTGCCGTATTCGCCACCCTTGTATTTGCCTTGCCCCCTGCCATCCGCATGACCTGCCTTGGCATACGGCAGGTGCCGCCGGAACTGGTTGAATGCGCCGAGGCCTTTGGAGCCACGCGCTGGCAGCGCCTTTTCAAGCTGGAACTACCGCTGGCCGCGCCCACCATTCTTGCCGGAATCAACCAGACTGTGATGCTGGCCCTCTCCATGGTGGTTATTTCCGCCATGATCGGCGCGCAGGGGCTGGGCGGTGAGGTATGGAAGGCCATCAACCGCTTGCAGGTGGATATGGCGTTCGAAGCCGGGATCGGCATTGTGATCATCGCCATTTTTCTGGATCGCCTGCTGCAAAAGCTGGGGCTGAGAGCCTCCAGCCGCTGGCAATCCTGACGCGCCACCTGATAAAACCGGCTCATCCTTATTATATAGATAACTGGCGGGCATTCCCCAAAAAACAGACGAGGCAAGCATGACCA
The DNA here is from genome assembly GCA_030267065.1 of Desulfovibrio sp. OttesenSCG-928-C06. GTDB lineage: Bacteria > Desulfobacterota > Desulfovibrionia > Desulfovibrionales > Desulfovibrionaceae > WRHT01. Next base: position 38,277 of record JAJDJF010000002.1, read on the forward strand.
CTCTGGAGAACGACCACACCCTTCCGGCGCTCCCGCTGCCGGAACTGGAAGAAACCTGCGCTAACCTCGCCGCGCTGATAGCCCCGCTGGTCAGCCCGGACGAAATGAAAAACACTAAGGCCGCACTTGCCGACCTCGGCAAACCCGGAGGTGACGGCGAAAAACTGCATCAGGCCCTGCTGGAATACCGCGCCGCCCTGCCCGGAAACGCCAGCTGGCTGCGCCCGTTCTGGGACGACATGTACACCGCCTGGCGCGACATGCTGCCTGTGAACATGAACTATATTCTCCGCTTCGACTCTGACCGCTGGGGAGGCCAGAACGCCCTGCCCCGTCTGCTACGCGCTCTCTCGTATCTATTCCGGCAGGCAACATCCGGAACACTGGCCCCGGAGGCAACCAAAGGCGGCTACCTTTCAATGGACCAGCTGCTCAGTTGCGCCTACACCCGCATTCCAGGCGAGCCGGTTGACCAGTTGCGCCCGGTGGCATTGAACGGTCCGCATACTGTCGCGGTATCATGCGGCGGGCACTGGTTTATCCTCGGCCTGTCCGATTCCGCCGGCAACATCGCCTCCGAACAGGAACTGCAAACAGCGCTCGCCAATATTCGCAAGGAAGCCGCAGCCCTTGCGGCCTCCGGAGTGCAGGCCCCGGCCGTGTCGGCCTTTACCAGCGCCAACCGGGAAGCAGCCTGTGCGGCCAGAAAAGAACTGGCGCAAAACGAGCTTAACCGGCACAACCTCAGCGCCATCGAAAACTCCCTGTTCGCGCTCTGTCTTGACGATGCGCACAGTTCGGACGAGGACTGCGCGCGGCGCATCCTGTGCGGTGACGCTGCCGGACGCTGGTTTGACAAATCCCTGCAAATCATCGCCACCGCAAACAACGGCATCGGCATCAATCTGGAGCACAGCGGCTGCGATGCCGGAATCTGGCTCTATCTGTTCACTAAAGCGGATGAACTGCTCACCGGGAAAGCTGAAATGACTGAAGCCGCATCCGGTGCCACCACAGATTCTGACAGTACGGCTTGCCCGCCCCCCTCGGATAGCCCCGTTTGCGCAAGCCCCCAAAAAAATACTTTCACGGTCTGGCAACGCAAGCTGGGCTGGGCTGTTCCCGATGTGCTGGCCAAAACACTCGCGACCCTGCGCGCAGATTTTTCCGCAATCGAAAACAATGTGGATATCTGCTGCCGCCCATTCCCTGAATATTCGCGCGGCATAGCCAAAGAGCTTGCCACCAGCCCGGACGCCTTTTTGCAAATATCCTTTCAGGCGGCGCAAACCAGACTTTATGGCAAGCTGCGCTGCGCATACGAGGCCGTAGCCACCCGCTCATTCTATCAGGGCCGAACCGAAGCAGGCCGTCCGGCAACCGCCGAAGCTGCGGAATTCGCCGCCGCCCTTGCCCGCAAAGCGCCGAAAGAAGAACTGCGCGAGGCGTACCGCAAGGCAGAAAAAGCCCATCTGGAACGTCTGGCCCTTTGCCAGAAAGGACGCGGCCCGGAAAGGCACCTGCACGGGCTGCGGCAAATCTGGCAGATGCGCGGCAAAGAGCTTGGCATAGATGCCCTGCCCGCAATTTTTAACGACAACGGCTGGAAGGCCCTCAAGCATGACGCGCTTTCCACCAGTGGCATTGGCGGGGCGTTCATCCTGTACTTCGGCTTCGGCCCGGTGGTGGCAGATGGAATCGGCGCGGGCTACGCCCCCAGCGCGGCCTTCACCAGCCTCACCATAACCGCTTTCAGGGACAAAAGCCCTGCTGCGGACGCTTTTGTAATAGCGTTTGAAGAAGCGGCATCAGCCATACGAACAGCCTTGAAAGACTAAGTAATATATAAGGAGGCCAGATGAAAAAGATGCAGACCATGAGCAGGCTGATGAAAGCGTTCGCCCTTGCAGCGCTCGTGTTTACAATGGGCAGCGCCCCGGCTTTGGCAGCGGATAAAAAACCGGTCAAGCTGGTTTATGTGGAGTGGCCCTGCGCGGTTGCTACCACCAACATCGTCAAGGTTGCAATTGAGGAACGCCTTGGCAGACCTTGCGAAATCCTGCCGGTTTCGGTTGCCATCAAATTCCAGTCTCTGGCCACTGGTCAGGCCGATGCCACCGTCTGCGCATGGCTGCCCAATACCCAGCGCAACTACTGGGAAAAGATGCAGGATAAACTTGAAGACCTTGGCCCGCTGGTAGGCGGTGCGCGTCTGGGCTGGGTTGTGCCGGACTATGTGCCCTACACCTCTATTGAAGAGCTAAAGGGTAAAGCCGCAGAATTCGGCGGCAAGATTTACGGCATCGACCCCGGCGCGTCCTATACGGATACCTCCAAGGAAGCCATCAAGGAGTATGGCCTGGAAGGCTTTGAGCTGATCGAAGGCGGCGATGCCATCATGGTCGCCATGCTTGCAGACAGCATCAAGAAGAAAAAGCCTGTAATCGTAACCGGCTGGGCCCCGCACTGGAAGTTCGGGCGCTGGGACCTGCACTTTCTGGACGATCCCAAGCAGTTCTTCGGCACCGAAGAAGAAATTCACGCTCTTGTCCGCAAGGGCCTGAACGAAGAAATGCCGGACGTATACGCCTTCCTCGACAAGTTCAGCTTCAAGGACACCAAGCAGCTACAGGTGCTCATGGCCGAGAATATGGAAAAGGGAGCCGACCCGCTGGAAAATGCCAAAAAATTCATCCGCGAGAATAAAGAGCAGGTGGATAGCTGGTTTGAATAACAACTGATAAGCGGCCCCTTCACGCCTGATTTGCGCGCAGAAGGGGCCGTTTTTTGTTGCAAGACAGTTTTAAAAGCAGTTTCCTCCTGCCGGATTCCCTGCGTGCAGCACTTGTGCAGTTACTCTCCGTACCTTGCCTGTTACAAGTTTACAGTATAAAGATTTGCCGATGCAGCACCGTACCAGCAACATATCACCAGACAAGCCCCTCTCCGGCGGCCCCCGGCGCGAAGGCTCCGGCAACTACCGGCAAGGACTGCACGGCGGCGAAATACTTAAAGCTGCCGCGCGTATCGGCATTGCCCCGGACAAAATTCTCGATTTCAGCAGCAATACAAATATTTTCGCGCTATCCACAACTGAGCGGCTGGTGCGCGGATATAACTATAACTACCAGCGTTACCCGGAAAGCGGCTGCCCGGCGCTAACCCGCGCCATAGCTAAATTTGAAGGTCTTGAGCCGGAAAACATCCTTTGCGGTAACGGGGCGGCGGATCTGATCTGGCTGACCCTGCGCGCCCTGGCGCCGTCCAGCGTACTCTTTCTTGGCCCGGTTTTTTCTGAATATGTCAGAGCCTGCAAAGCTCTCGGCATTCAGTATGAAATAATCGAAACCAGCCCTAAAGAAGAGTTCGCCTGCACGCCGGAAGTGCTGAGCCGCCTGTGGGAAAGCAGGCCGGAACTGGCCATCATCTGCTCGCCCAACAACCCCGGTGCCATAGCCTACAGCAACCTCGGCAAAATAATGTCCGCCCTGCGTGCCCCGCGCATCCTGACAGATCTGAGCTACCGCGATTTTTTGCGCGGCACCCCGGAACACGCCGCCCACTGCTGGAGCAGCCTCAGCAAGATGTGCGGGCGCGGCACAGAGATTATCAGCCTGCACAGCTTCACAAAATTTTTCTGCTGTCCCGGCATCCGCCTTGGATATCTGGTCGGAGCGCCCATGACAATAGCCCGGTTCGCGCAGCAAGCCCCGGCCTGGAGCGTCAGCCAGCTTGCGCAGGATATGGGACTGGCTTTTCTGGAGCATATCGAAGAATACGACGCCTCCCTCGCTCCCATGCGTCAGGCGCGGTATGAATTCGGCATCGGCTTGCGCCGACTGCCGCTGTTTGATCCTGAACTGGTGCTGGAAGGCCCGAACTTCTTTTGCTGCGGAATATCGGCCGGATATTTACGAGCCGCAAATTCCGCCACGCAAGACCTGCGCGATTACGCAAATGCAACGCCGGACAGCTCCGGACGCATCAGAATAGGCAACGCCGGAGAACTACAAAGCTTTTTATTGCAAAACGGCATACTTGTGCGCGATTGCGACAACATACCCGGCATGCCGGAGGGCTTTGTGCGCATACAGGTAAGAAGTACAGCAGACAACGATAGATTACTGGAAGCATTGCAGCGGGCCCTTTAGGCAGCAGCAGGCAGCCCAGCCAGCACGGCTTGCCACCAGTGCGCCAAAGTACAAAAGTATGCGAACTGCCGGGCAGACAAACAGGCCGAACTTGCGATTTTACCGTCAAACAGGATCAAACCAGAGGAAAACATGAGCAAAGAAAACAAGCTGGCGGAAGTATCAAGCAACGCCATCGTGCCGGAACAGCTTCTGCATTACGTCAACCTTGTTTCAGATGTGAAATCCAAGATAGTTGGGCAATGCCTTGTCCATTTCAACGATGACGTGGCTATTGTCATCGGCTTTCCTCTGGATGGCAGAGAAGAGCAACTCAGCCCTTCCGTTCTGTCCAGGACGCTGGATGAGCTTTCATCCCGCAAGGATTTGCAGCGCATCAGCGTACTGGCCCCCTTTCGCCCCGCATCTGCGCCAGAATGGGCCACCTGCTTCACCAACGCTTACCTGTGCGTACCGCTGCCGTTCACAAATGAGCGTCCCAAAGGCTTTTACGGGCTTCTGGCTGCCAAACCGAAAACAGGTATGCCAGTAGAAATTGAAAAGTGGACCAAAGAACACGAGAAGATAGCAAAAGAATTTACCCACATGCGCAATCTTTCCGCCGGCAGCAAACAGATGTTTGAAGGGCTGGAAGACTATCTGGAAGCCAATCCCGGCACACGTCTGTTTACCACCCGCAACGACAACGGGCAGTTGATGGGCTGCCTTGTGGGTGACTTTACCAGCAAGGAAACCGCTTTTTACATGCTGGCCTTCGAAGCGCCAACCGCGCCACCGCAGGCCAGCGATTCACTGATGCGCGCCTTTATTGATGAAGCAGGGAAACAGGGCAAAAAGCGCATGGTTCTTGGCCTGCAGGTTGACCGCACCCTTACGCAGCGATACAAGGATAAATGGGGCGCAACGGAGTTTTGCCCACTGGTGCAGACCACCTGGGAAGTGAATGAGTCCGGCAAGGCGCAAGCCCGCGCCTACAAGAACGAGATGAGCAAAAGAGCCGCGAACCTGCGCAACGAGCCGTTGCTGTTCAAGCTCAAACGCTGGATAGGTCTGTAGACGCGCGTGGACAGTGAAGCGGCAAACTGCCAGCAGTGATGGCGAGTTGCTTTGTGTGCGAAAAGATGTTCCGGGGCTACCTTACCCCTTAGACCACTATCCTGATTGAAGGCGCGGCCTTGGCAGGCGCGGAATCAGAAACATCAACCGGCGCGGAAGCCGCTGGAGCGCTGCCAACTTCTGGAGCAGGCAACGGAGCCGGAGCAGACGGCGCCGGCATTGGGGCAGGAGCGACTCCACCAGATTCCGGCATAATATAAATCGGCTCGCCGTTTTCGTCCTTTGGAACAGCCGCTTCTTGCGCCTTCTGCTCAACGTTCTTTTTCAATTCATCAAGGTTGCGCTCGGAAGCCTCTTGAGCTTCCGTATTTTTTATTCTCGTCATGGCCTGCTGGATATACGCCTTGTTAGCGGGCGCCTTGCTTCCCCCGCCATCGTATGGACGCGGAAGTTGAATGCCACCCAGCGATTCAAGAAGGGCGTTAACACGGCCTGTCTGCTGCGCTGCCATCCGGCTTTTTAATGCAAGAGTATTTTTTGCCGCCGCAAGGTAGCGCGATTCGCCAGTATTGGCAGAAACAAAATTACGGGACATAATGCTGCCGGCCTGCTCAAGAATAGGAATCTCGCCAGCAAGCTGTTGAACGGCAGCGCCGCCCGCCACCTGCTCCTCAAGCGACTCCATTTCGTCTTTTTGCAAGGAGCGAAGCAGCTCCTGCAACCCGCCACCGCCTGTTGCGCGTACGCCATCGATCATAGCGCTCTCCTTGTACGCCCGCCGCTTTATACACCTCAGAAACACCTATCGATACATATTGAGATATCTTTAGAGGGTTCCAGAACATTTTCGCTTCAAGTTTGTCGCTCTGGCAAGGTATCCGGATTCGACGCTATAAATCTGTTTACCTGATGACAGGCAGAAGGCGCAAAAAAAGGCGTCTTGCGACGCCTTTAAAATTCAGCTTTGCCGTTGTGCGGCGTGGCTTCTACCTAGTTGGCAGCTTTGGCTACCGGCTTGGTAACAGCACCGGAACGCAGGCAACGGGTGCATACGGTCATGCTGTGAACCTGACCGTTGGCGGCCTGGTGGCGCACCTTCTGCAGGTTGGGCTTGAAGCGCTTTTTGGTCTTGATGTTAGAGTGGCTGACGCTGTTGCCAACCTGGGTAATCTTGCCGCATACTTCACACTGTTTGGCCATCTTGAAATCCTCCATCTATAAAAAATGTAACTGACGGTATTTATGTACCTGGATTTTCAAGCGTAATTGCACCCTGCATCTTGCAGGTCCAGGCCGGATTCCGCCAGCACAGGCATCTGCTCTAACGGAACTCGGTTACTTATACGCTGTTTTAAAAAAAAGCAAGACTTTTGCCGCAAGAAATAGCTAAAATAAATCAGGGTCAAAACCTGCCCTTGCGTTAGCTGAAAGATAAAAAGCGCTTTACTGCCGGATTTTATGAAAAAACAGCACCAGAGCGCTCTACAGCGCACTCCTTTGACTTATAGTATATATTATGAATGCGCAGCACGGAACCGTATCCTGTTGACTGCGGCCCGGCTACCGGTTTATCTGAAACAGATGGCACGGCCAGCCCGGATATTCAGTATCCGGCGTAGCGCTGCATCATATTTCAGATTAAAATTGCAGTTTAAGTTGGCTGGCCCGGCATACTTTTCTTGACAAAATATCGAAAACGCATATACATCTTGCCGTTCGAAGGCGCTGCCGCCATTGCGCGGCCTGTGCTTTTAGCAGATACTTTTCAACCGAGACAAGCATGTACAGCACCTGGGCTCCGCTTCAGGCCATCCTGAATACCGGGCCGCACTATATTCTGGAAGACCAGTCCATCTGGACAGGTCCCATTGAGGAATTCAAAATCCCCTGCCGTATTTCCGGGCCTGTAAAGGCGGAATTTGATATCTTTCCGCAAGAGGACGGTCTTTTGATCCGCGGAAAAATCACTGGCCAGGTCACTGTGCCGTGCAGCCGCTGCGCGGAAGACGCCGTACATGAAATCCGGCACGAGTTCGACAGCTTTGAGCCACTCCCGGCTGATGATGAAGCTGAAGATGCGGAACCGGATCCGGATATTGATGAGTATTTCATTCGCTACTCGCCGCAGGGCACCGGCCTGGAAGTAAATCTGGGCGCGCTGGCCTGGGAAGAATTCGCGCAGACCTTGCCCGTGCATCCTCTTTGCACGCAAAATTGCGCGGGCTTATGCCCCAAGTGCGGCAAGAACCTGAATAACGATGCCTGCGAATGTGAAAAAGAAGATTACGATCCCCGCATGGCCAAGCTGCGCGGGCTAAAAATAAACAAATAGCCGGTTCTTGTCCGTAAAATAGCCTTTTGGCTATGGACAAGTTTTCCACATCAGGCTAGAAGCCGCTCAAGGAGAAGACAATGGCCGTTCAACAGAATAAAAAATCCAAGTCCAAAAAAGGCATGCGCCGTTCCCACGACCGCGTGGCCATCCCCACCCTGGTTCTTTGCAAATGCGGCGAAAGCACTGTGCCGCACAGCGTTTGCCCGTCCTGCGGTACCTATCGCGGCAGACAGATGGTAGACGTTTCTGCGGAGTAGCCGGCAAGTGAGCGCTTGGGATAACCCCGACCCCTCACAGGGCACGGTTCCGGAACAGGAAACCAGACAGACTTCCACGCAAGGCCAGGCACAGGATCAACACTGTGCCTCTTCAGACATGGCCTCTGCGCAGGAGTCTGTTTCTGCATTTGCAGCCAGCAAGTCCGGCCCGCCGGTTATCGCCGTGGACACCATGGGCGGTGACTTCGGGCCTTCCGTCACCGTGCCCGGCGCTTTGCGCGGAGCCAGAGAATGCGGTTGCAAGCTGCTTCTGGTCGGCATTGACAGCGAGGTAGAGGCGGAACTCTCAAAGCATGACTCCAGCGGGGTCAGCTATGAAATCGTCCATGCCTCGCAAGTAGCGGAAATGCATGAAAAGCCGTCGGATATCCTGCGCCGCAAAAAAGACTCATCCATTCAGGTGGCCTGCCGTCTGGTCAAGGAAGGCCGGGCCGATGGGCTGATTAGCCCCGGACACTCAGGCGCTACCGTGGCCTGCGCCATGTTCATTATAGGGCGCATCCCCGGTGTGGAGCGTCTGGCTCTGGCCACACTTGCCCCATCCGAAAAGGAAGCCACCGTCCTGCTGGACGTTGGCGCCAATGTGGACTGCCGCCCTCACCACCTATTCCAGTTCGGCCTTATGGGGTCGATCATGGCTCAAACCTTGCTGAGTCGCCCCTCCCCTTCCGTTGGTATTCTGTCCATCGGTGAGGAAGAGGGCAAAGGCAACTCGCTGGTCAAAGACGCTTACGAACTGCTCAAAATGGCCCAGAATCTAAATTTTGTGGGCAACATTGAAGGGCGTGACATCTTCACCGGAGATGTCGATGTGGTTGTTTGCGATGGCTTTGTCGGCAACGTGGCCCTCAAGCTGGCCGAAGGGCTGGCTACTTCAATGGGCCGCATCCTCAAGAGAGAGCTGCTTTCAAGCTTTATCTACAAAATCGGAGCTTTGCTTTCAAAAGGAGCGCTCAGGCGCTTCAAGGAAGTGGTAGACTACGCCGAATACGGCGGCGCGCCGCTTCTGGGTCTTCAGGGCGTGGCTCTGGTCTGCCACGGAAAATCCAACTCCAAGGCCATATCAAGCGCCGTCAAAATGGCTTCCACCTTTGTGGAAAAAAATACCAACACGCTGCTGGTAAACGCCATCAGTGCCAATGAAGAACTTACCCTGTACAGCAAGGCAACCAAGTAAACAGGCTTTCAAACCGCGCAATGCGCTACAGGACGAATATAATGCCGGACAATATCTATCTTAACGGGTTCGGGTACTACGCCCCGGAGCGGATTATCACCAACGAGGAAATGACCACCATCGTTGACACCAGCGACGAATGGATTGTGACCAGAACAGGCATCAAGGAGCGCCACATCGTGGCCCCCGGAGAAACCTGCTCTGACATGGCTTATGCCGCCTCGGTAAAAGCCCTGGAAGCTGCCGGCATGGATGCCACGGAACTGACCGCCATTATGTGCGCAACCATCACCGGTGACGGCGTGGTGCCCAACATGGCTACCAAGCTTCAGCACCGCCTCGGCACCAAAAACACCATTGCCTTTGACTATAACGCCGCTTGCGCCGGTTTTGTATATGGCGTGCATATTGCGCAGGGCTTCATGTGCACCGATCCCTCGCACAAGATTCTTGTAGTCGCAGGCGAAGTGCTCACCAGCCGCACCAACTGGGACGACCGCACCACCTGCGTGCTGTTCGGCGATGGCGCGGGCGCAGTTGTCATCTCCAACGAACAGCGCACCCCGGCCAAACCTACCGCCCTTTCCGGCAATGCCATGCTTGAAGGCGTGCTGTCCAGCGCGGACGGAACCGGTGGAGATCTTCTGACAGCCTACGGCGGCGGAAGCGCGCATCCCTATAAAAAAGGCGATGTGGTCGGCGATGAGTTCTTCCTCTACATGAACGGCCGCGAAGTGTACAAATACGCGGTGCGCAACATGACCGGCATCTGCAACACGTTGATGGAAAAGCTCGGCTACACCATTGATGACATTGACGTGCTTGTGCCGCATCAGGCCAACCTGCGCATTATCGAAGCCGTGGGCGATCGCCTTAAAATCGATCCATCCAAGGTGTTCATCAACGTGCACAAGTACGGCAATACCTCGTGCGCCTCCATCCCGCTGGCCCTTGGCGAAGCGGTGGAAAGCGGCTTTATCAAGCCCGGCATGCGTGTAATGCTCTGCACCTTTGGCGGCGGCATGACTTGGTCGGCAGCCATCCTCAAATTCTAAGATGAGCGCATATCAAAAACTGCTGGAAAGTTTGCGCGGCAAGCGCGAAGTCTGGCTGATTACCGGAGCGGCGGGGTTCATCGGTTCTAATCTGGTGGAAACCCTGCTGAAAGCCGGTCAGGAAGTGCGCGGTCTGGACAATTTCTTTACCGGACACAAAAAGAATCTTGATCTGGTCAGAGAAGCTGTGGGCGCTGAAGCCTGGGCTGGTTTTACCTTCATTGAGGGCGATATCCGGCTGTCGGATGATTGCGCCAGGGCTTGCGCTGGTGTTGATTATGTGCTGCATCAGGCTGCGCTCGGCTCGGTTCCGCGTTCTATCGAAGATCCGTCCCTGACCAACTCCTGCAATATTGACGGCTTCCTGAACATGCTGGTGGCGGCCCGCAACGCCAAGGTCAAAAACTTTGTTTACGCGGCTTCCAGCTCCACTTATGGCGATGAGCCAACTCTGCCCAAGCAGGAAGACCGCATCGGCAATCCTTTGTCTCCCTATGCGGTGACAAAACTGGTGGATGAACTGTACGCCAAAGTTTTTGCAACCACTTATGGCTTTGAATGCATCGGACTGCGCTACTTCAACATTTTTGGCGAGCGCCAAGACCCTGAAGGCGCTTACGCGGCAGTCATTCCCAAGTGGTTTGCCGGTGCCATGGGTGGCGAGACCATCCATATTAATGGTGACGGCGAAACCTCACGCGACTTCTGCTTTATAGATAACTGTGTGCAGGCCAACCTGCTGGCCGCCAAAACGGAAAAACCGGAAGCGCGCAATCAGGTTTACAACGTGGCAGTTGGCGAACGCACCTCGCTCAACCAGCTTTTTGAGATGATCAAAAGCGAAGCCGCGCGCCACAGCAGTGCCGCCAGCGGAGTCAAGGCTGAATACCGCGACTTCCGTGCCGGAGACGTGCGCCACTCGCTGGCAGACATCAGCAAAGCCAGAACGCTGCTCGGCTACGAGCCGGAATACACTCTGGCACAGGGGCTGGAGCGTTGCTCCGCTTGGTACGCCAAGCACCTTTAAGCAGAAACATATCTAAAGTAATAAAAAAGGCCGCTCAAGCGGCCTTTTTTATTACTTATATAAGGCCGGCTAATCCGCAAAAATGGCTTCGCCTCTGAATTCTACATCAACGATCTCATAGTTGATCCTGCCGCGCGGGGCATCCACCACGATATCATCGCCAGCTTCCTTGCCAAGCAGCGCTCTGGCCACCGGAGAAAGAACCGAGATACCACCGGAAACCAGATCGGTTTCGTCCGGACCTACGATGGTGTATTCTTTTTCCTCGTCAGTATCCTGATCAACAATGCGCACCGTGGAGCCGTAGATAACCTTGTCTCCGCCCAGCTTTGCAAAATCCACAACGTTAAAGGTAGGCAGGCGCGATTCGATATAGCTGATTCTGGCCTCCAGCATACCCTGGCGCTCGCGCGCGGCATCGTAACCGGCATTCTCGCTCAGGTCGCCTTCTTCACGGGCTTCCTGAATGACTTTGGCGATCTCGGGGCGTTCCTTCTTGAGGCTGTCCAGCTCTGCGCGCAGGCGATCAAAACCTTTTTGCGAAATGGGGATGTTCATTACCTGATTCCTATAATTATTTTATTTGCGACCAAGCGTTTGCGGTTCAAGCTTTAACTGCCGCCTGCAAACACTCCTCGCTCACCAGCCATTCATAACTGCCGGTGAAAATGGTTACTTTCAAGCCATGTGCAAAGAGGTGATTTCCATCCATGCAAACGGCAAAAAAATATCAGCCGCGAAGCCATCCCAAAGCCGGAACAGCTGCGCGTCCGCAACCAAAAAGCGCACGCTCAATCTAAGCGCACGCTTCGAATTCTTAGTATACATCAAAAAACTTTTTTATCCAAGCAAAAGACGCCCAAAAAACACCCAGAACAATCACCAAATAAAACACACTGTTATGCCATTTTTCACAATCATGACAACTTGCCTGATAAATAATCCGGCCTGACAACAATCTAAAACCTGCAAGTTGTCTCGTTGTCAGTCTGACGCATGAATCCCAGCAATCCAATCCATGGTTGCAGCAAAAATCCGGAAATCTGCACAAGATTCCTCCTGAGCGCCTGCCCCTGCCATATTGACAGTCCGGCATTTGAATTTATCTGAAAAACATAAGCAATTAACCGAATCTACATTCATAAGCGCCCACGCAGCGTAAATGGAGGTAAAAACAATGATAGATTTCAGTTCAATATATGAAGGCCCTAACGACATAGAGCGCATTTTTGAGGACATGTTCAGAAAAAGTCCACTTGGTTCGCGCCGTCTGTTCCCGCAAGTGAATATCGTTGAAAACGACGAAGGATACATTGTTGACGTATGCGTACCCGGAGTTCCATCGGATGATATCGAGCTGGTGCTGACAGCCCGCAACCTTATCATCAAGGGCGAACGCAAATCTCCGGAGGGCCGCTACTTCCGGCAGGAACGCATGGCAGGCTCGTTCCAGCGCGTTCTGACCCTGAACGTCCCGGTAGACAGGGACAAGGTGACGGCTAAAAGCGAAAACGGCATCCTGCGCGTAACCCTGCCCAAGGCCGAGTCCGTAAAGCCGCGCAAAATATGCATCAACGCAGGATCCTGAGCACCGATCACGACAACAGTGCGCACTCTGCCCCGGTGCGAAGATACGCCCGGGAGCCGCTGCGCACGATTGGAACAGCAAGACTTACCGGAGATAGACAATGAAAGATATTGAAAAAAAGAAAGGCGGCGTTATTCCCGCCACCGACATACTCGAGATGGATGACGGCTTCCACATTATCATGGACATGCCAGGCGTAAGCGTTGAGGACATTGTAATAGATATTGAGGAATCAGAACTGAGCATACGCGGAAGCAGCACATACATGGAGGCAAGCAACAACCTGCGCAGACTGCATACTGAATTTGGGGCGCAACAGTATGAACGTAACTTTACCTTGTCCGATCTTGTGGACCACGACAATGTTAAAGCGGATCTTAAAGACGGAGTACTGCGCCTGTATCTCCCCAAGGCTGAATCAATGAAGCCGCGCAGAATAACTATTTCATAAAATATATAAAAGTTTTCATGCAAGTTGTGCCGTGCATTCAGGCATTACATTAATTCAACCAACATTCAGATGCGACCACGGTGTAATACCGTGGTCGCATTTATAATATCCTGCATTATATATAGCACTACATGCAATATTTTGTTGACGTAGCTCATGGATTAGTGCATGGCCTTTAATCAGGACCGCATATTCAGGCTGTAACGGTTATGCCTGAAGTAAGAGCGGATGTTTTATCTTTTTCTGTGAGGTTTTCTTTTATGTCCAAGTCTCTCTATGTGGGCAACCTGCCTTGGTCTGCAACTGAAGAGGAAGTACAGAACCTGTTTGCCCCGCACGGCAACGTTCTGTCCGTAAAGCTCATCAATGATCGCGAAACCGGACGCGCACGCGGCTTCGGTTTTGTTGAAATGGATGACAGCGATGCAGCCACTGCGGTTGAAGCGCTTGACGGCAGCAGCTTCGGCGGACGCACCCTGCGTGTGAACGAAGCCCAGCCCAAGGCCCCACGCCAGCCGCGCTACTAGAAATCATTTCATAAGCAGGATTTCAGATCTCCGACAAGCCCATATGACTGGGTCCTAAAAGGGCCAAAAAAACTGGGTAAAATGTTCAGAGCCGGGCAAGGTATAGTTATATACAAGCTTCGCGCTGGAGAAGTAGGCCAAGGTGGGCATAATCAGAGACAAAAAGACCTTATGAAATAAAATCTAATCTGCGTTACCAATTTTTATTGGGATTACCCGCCATTCAAGTAATGGCGGGTTTTTTTATGCTTTTTTAATAGATTTCCGTTCAGCTTTTGCTTATCTTTTTCTGAAGTCATCTCATAAATAATCCAATCACCAATACCGACCGGCAGCCGGTCAGCAATGGAGTTGTATATGAACAAAGCACTAACTAGAAATATTTCTATTTCGTTTATTTTGATACTTGCGTTGTTTGCCGCCGGGTGCGCCTCACAGGGCGGGCAGGACTATACCAGAAATCAGGAAAGAAGGGCCATGACTGTGCAGCGCGGCGTAGTTACTGACGTGCGCATTGTAAACGTAAGCGAGGATTCCACTATGCTTGGACCCTCCATGGGCGGTGTGGCCGGCGGCGTGCTGGGCAGCCTTATCGGAGGCGGTTCCGGACGGGTGCTGGGCGCTGTCGGCGGCGCGGCTGTTGGTGCCCTTGGCGGCGCGGCTGTAGAAAAACAGGTGCGCGACAAGCAGGCCTACCAGCTTTTCGTCAAGCTGGACAGCGGCGGTGAGCTTGCGGTGGTGCAGGATATGGATATTTCCTTCCAGTCCGGAGATCGTGTGCAGGTACTGACCAGCAGTGACGGCAAGACACGGGTGCAGCACTAACAACTTGCGCCGCGCTGCCTGGCGATGAAAACACTGCTAAAACAGGCGGCAGCAGGACGAGCACCCTGTATTGCACATACTGTTTTGCACTAACAGGTATTAATGTCTTGCCTTTTAAACATCATGCTACTATTTTTGAATGGCCGCACGGGATATTCCCGTGTGGCCTATTTATTTGGCGCAGCCAGCCTAGCGCCGCCAACCCGGTGTGACCATGCCAGACAAAAACCAGCAAGCCAGCACAGGCACTCCGCAAACCAGCAACAGCACCGAACTGCCGGAAACAATTGCGGAACAGGGGTATGTAAAAAATCCAGCCCTTGGGCTACTGGCTATTCTTTGCTGCAATGTCATCTGGGGCTTTCTTCCATTCTACTGGCGCTCACTACAAAGCGTGCCTTCATATCAGATTGTCTGCCAGCGCATTGTCTGGTCCTGCCTGACTCTGGGCATTATCTGCCTGATTACGCGCAAGTTCGGATATATCCGTAAAATATTCAGCCACCCGCGCGAATTGCTTACTCTTGTGGCATCCAGCCTGATGATCAGCGTTAACTGGCTGATTTACATTAACATGGTCAACACCGGGCAGGTACTTATGGCCAGCCTGAGTACATACATATCGCCCCTGTTTACTGTAGCAATGGGTATGCTGGTACTAAAAGAGCGCCCCAGCAAGGCGCAACGGGTAGCCATTCCCCTTGCCCTTGGCGGTGTTCTGGTTCAGGTATGGATAACCGGCTCGCTTCCCGTTGGCGCGCTGCTCATGGCGACATTCCATGCCATTTACGGACTGCTCCGGGCCAGACTGAACGTGGAGGTGGTTGCCGGGCTATTTATCGAAAATCTGGTTGCTGTCCCGATTGTAGGCGCTTTCCTGATCAGCTGGCACATGAGCGGCGAGCTGGTGTTCGCGCAGGGCAACTTTTCTCTGGACCTTCTTCTTGCAGGCACCGGGCTGATTACCGCCTTTCCGCTGATGATGCTGGTGTACGCTATGCGCAACGCCAAAATGTCAACCGTGGGGCTGATGCAATTTGTTTCGCCTAGCATAATATTCATAGTGGGAATTTTTGCTTTTAATGAGGAATTCACCACAAAGCATTTTGCCAGCTTTCTGCTCATCTGGGCTGGACTCGCCATCTACTGCACGGACAGCCTGAGAAGTTTCAACCGGCATGGACGCTCCGGCACTGGAACATCCACAACAAAATCGGGCAAACATAACTAACACCATGGAAAAACGAACCATGCCTACATCAAACCAGCAAACCGGAACTGACGGCAATACATCAAGCAGCAACAGCGCTGGCCCCAAAAACCCGCAGTCGCGCACATCGGTATCCAGCAGCATAGCCGGGCTATGGGCAGCTCTTGGCGCTTTTGCCATCTGGGGAGTTCTGCCCCTGTTCTGGCGTAGTCTGGATTTCATCCAGCCGCTGGTTATCACGCTCAACCGGGTTGTCTGGTCGTTCTTTCTTTTGCTCATTCTAATTATCAAGGCGGGCAAGCTCAAAGAGACTATCTCGCTGCTCAGGCACCGCCGGACGGCCCTTCTGGTAACGGCTTGCAGCCTGTTCCTCACCGCCAACTGGCTGACCTTCATCTGGGCCGTCAATAACGGGCATGTGGTGGAGACCAGTCTGGGCTACTTCCTGAACCCGCTTCTGAACATGCTGACCGGGGTACTTTTTTTCCGGGAACGCCCCGCATTCTTGCAGTGGCTGGCAATTGGGCTGGCCTTTATCGGTGTGGGCGTGCAAATAGTGATTTTTGGCAGCATCCCGTGGATAGCCCTGGCTTTGGGCTGCACATTCGCGATTTACGGTGCGCTACGCAAAATTGAAACAATAGACTCCATGCCCGGTCTGTTTCTTGAAACAGCCGTGATTTTTCCATTTGTCAGCGCAGTGCTGCTCTGGTTCATCATTAATGGCGACACCAGCCTGACCACCAGTGTGACCCAAACCGTGCATGTAGCCCTTGCCGGGGTGTTCACCACCGTCCCGCTGATTCTGTTCGCTTATAGCGCGCAACGCCTGACTCTGACCACCGTGGGATTGATCCAGTATATTTCACCCAGCATGACGCTGTTCATCGGCGTTGTTATTTTTGGCGAGAGCATAACTGACGGGCAGATGGCAAGCTTTGTCATGATCTGGGTGGCCCTTGCTATCTACAGCCTTGAGAGCCTGCGCCAGTACCGCAAGACGCAAAATCTTACGGAATGGAAGAAATAGAAAAGGAATAAAGAATGTTTGCCGGGCATATTGGAGAAATAGCCGCCTTTCTTACCGCCACCTCCTGGGCCATGTCCTGCCAGATTTACTCATCAGCAGGCAAGGACCTTGGCGCCACCGGCGTAACCATGCTGCGTCTGCCCCTCTGCGTGCTGCTCATGGCCATACTGTTCGTGTGCGTTGGCGCAGAAGCCAATCTGGAGCCAAAGGTCATTCTGCTTCTTAGCGCCTCGGCTCTGGCCGGACTGGTTATCTGCGACAGCCTGCTCTACAAGTCCGCCATGATTATCGGGCCGCGGCTTGCCAGTCTTGTGCAATCGCTCTGTTCCTGCATTACCGCTGTGCTCGGCTGGTTTTTTCTGGGTGAAGTAATCGGCTGGGTGGGATTTCTGGGCATTGCCATCGCCATATCCGGAGTATTCTTTGTGCTGGCTGATGGCGGCAATCTCAACAACTTTCCAAACAGCGAGGCCGGACGCCCGCTCCTTTTGCGCGGCGTGCTGATGGCGCTGCTTTCGGCCGTTGCGCTTTCCGTCAGTTTCATCATCATGAAACAGGCCATCCTGCTCGGCTCCGGTCCTACCTGGGCAACTTTTTACCGTCTGGCCTGCGGCAGTCTGATGCTGATCCTGTTCACAATCATCCGCGGCACCTTTATTGAAAGCCTGCGCAGCCTAAAAAGCCACCCGCGCACCTGGAAACTGCTGCCAAGTGGGGCGCTGGTTGGCACCTTTGGCATCTGGATGTCCGGAATAGCTGTTCAGAACACCGAAACCGCCGTGGCTACTACCATTCTGGCCCTGCAGCCAGTAGTGATTATTCCGATAAACGCCATCTGGGAGAAACGCCGCCCTTCGGTCCGGGCAATTGTTGGCACATTGATCGCCTTTTCCGGAATAGCCGTCATGCTCATGCGCAACAGGCTATTCTAGCTGTCTCAAAAACGTCTTTGCCTCATGAGCTGAGTCTGATTTTTCTTTGCCGGCCATCCAGGTTCATATTTCTAAAAACAGCTCCCCCAATAAATTCACCATGATAAATTCCATTACGGCTCCAAACTTGGCACGCACATATTTACAGATACGGCAAGCTGCTTTATGCTTGCTTTGATTTTGAAATTCCACCAAGGAAACTTTTATGGATATTTTTACGGCCATCCGCACCAGACGCAGCGTTCGCCGCTTTTTACCGGAACCGGTAAACGACGAGCATATAGATATCCTGCTGGAAGCGGCAATGATGGCCCCCAGCAGCAAAAACGCCCAGCCGTGGCGTTTTGTTGTAATCAATGACAAAAAAACCCTGAATGCCATTGCCCATAACGACCCTTACGCTGCGCCCGCTGCGGATGCCCCGATGGGCATTCTGGTCTGCGGCGATGAAAGCAAGGCCAGCTGGGTTGAGGGCTGCTCTGCGGCCATCGAGAACATGCTGCTGGCCGCGCATGGCCTTGGCTACGGCTCATTCTGGTGTGGAATTTATCAGGATCATGCCCGTGAACGCATCATGCGCAAACGCTGCAAACTGCCTGAGGGAATAGAACCCTTTGCGCTGGTGCTGATTGGCAAGGCGGCGCACCCGCTGCCCCTTCTGGATCGCTACGATCCGCACAAAGTCCACTACAATAGCTGGGAAGACAAGGTGCCGGAAGAAAAAGAGTCCCGCCCATACAGATTTTAGGCACAACCCCTGCCTGCAAATTGAACCTGACCAGATAAAAGCCCCGCCGGTTTTAGCCAGCGGGGCTTTTAATGCAGCCATGAAAAACGTTGTGTAAAAAATTCAGGTAAAACAATAACGTCTGATTTACCGCACAAAAACAGCAGTGTGATTATTTGGCGCGCAAAACCCGCTTGTTGCCGATGCGCATGGTGAACTTGCTGCGGTCAAAATACTCCAGCAGGGCCACCAGGTACTTGCGGGAAAGTCCGGTTATCTCCTTCAAGCCGCCCAAATCCAGATCATCGTGCGTGGCGAACCACTCGCGCATGCCGTCCTGAATCTTTTCGATAACCGGACCCGCGTAATAAATGGACTCGCTGACCTTGACCAGCTCCCCGCCGCCTTGCAGCAGTTTGACTACAGGGTCGGCTTCCTTGGGGCTCACACCAAGCTCATCGAGCAATTCCTTGAGGTTGGGCGGCGTCATATCTGCTTCTGTGTACGCTTTGAGCAGAGAAGAACGCAAATCCGCGGCACTGCCGTCAACAGAAACCTTGTGTCCAGGCAGGCGTAAAACATCGCTCTCTGTTTGCAGCTTGCCCTGCTTGAGCAGGCGCTCGATAATAAAATGCACCAGCTTTGGCGAAAGCTCCCTCCCCCAACCTGAGGCCAGAGCACTGCGCCCAAGCCCGGCCTTGAGCGGCTCACGCTTGTGGTAATCGCCGACAAAATCCAGACAGGAAACGGCAAGCCCTTCCACATGTTCGGCAGAGATAAAGCGCCGCTCGTCCTTGT
Organism: Desulfovibrio sp. OttesenSCG-928-C06; assembly: GCA_030267065.1. Lineage (GTDB taxonomy): Bacteria > Desulfobacterota > Desulfovibrionia > Desulfovibrionales > Desulfovibrionaceae > WRHT01. The sequence continues at coordinate 57,444 of JAJDJF010000002.1, forward strand.
CCACCATAAAAACCTGCTGGCGCGCGCCCAGTTGCTGCAAGGTCTTGTCCACCAGCAAGGACTCGAAGTTTACCAGCACGCACAGTTCGGCAAAGCTGGCTCCCTGCTGGCCGCGTAGGGCAAGCTGCGCGCTTACGGCTTCTTCCGGGGTTAAATCCACCCCGGCTTTTGCCAGAGTTTGCAATGATGCCAGTTTGTCCGCGTAGGAAGGATCTTTCTTGCGCAATTGCAGTGGCAGCGGATGCACAAGAAAACCGCCCGCAACCGTGCGCAGGGGCGAGAAAGAGCGCAGCACACAGCGGTCGCCAAAAACACCTACCATCGGCTCGCTGAAGCGAATCTGGCAGAGGGCGCTCTCGCCGGGCTGGAGTTTTTCGCGATCCGGAAAATGCATCCGGGCCTGTACCTCTCGCGCCTCATGGTGAAAATGCACTTCGGCCCGGTGGCGCAAAGCACGCGGCGATGATGACAGGCACTGCAGCTCCACAAGCCAGACGTCGGATTCAAACAGAACACCGGGCCGGGTAAGCACGTCGCCCTTATTGATGTCGCTAACTTCCAGCATGGGCAGGTTGACAGCGGTACGGTATCCGGCCGGGGCTTTTTCCACGGACTGCCCGTGGCTTTGCAGGCCGCGCACCTTGCTGGAGCGTCCGCCGGGCATGAGCACCAGTTCCTCGCCAAGCTTGAAATCACCGGCAATCAGGGTGCCGGTAACAACCGTGCCGTGCCCGCGCAGGGTGAAAATGCGGTCAACCGGCAAACGCGGCAAGTCGCCCCGTCTGCGCGGCTTATAGGTTTGCGCCGTTTCCACCAGTGCCTGACGCAGAGCATCAATACCCTGCCCGGTATGCGAGGAAACAGGAAAAATCGGAGCGTCTTCCAGAAAACTGCCCTTGAGGAAGGCCTTGATGTCTTCAATGACCAGAGCAAGCCAGTCCTCGTCCACCATATCAATTTTGGTCAGGGCCACCAGCCCGCTACGGATGCCTAAAAGTGAGCAGATTTCAAGATGCTCGCGGGTCTGGGGCATCACGCCTTCGTCCGCAGCGATGACCAGCGTGACAAAATCGATCCCGGCCGCGCCAGCCACCATGTTCTTCACAAAGCGCTCATGGCCTGGAACGTCCACAATGGAAAGCTTGTCCGCCGTGCCGTCAGAACCGGGCAGGGGCAGATAGGCAAAACCAAGCTCAATGGTAATGCCGCGCCGCCTTTCTTCTTCCAGACGGTCGCAGTCGGTGCCGGTAAGCGTGCGCACCAGCGAGGTTTTGCCGTGGTCGATGTGCCCGGCTGTTCCCATTACGACAGGCATGAAGGCTCCTTGAAAGTACATGCGTTAAAACGGTTGCATGCGGGCACTATCGGGCATAAAAATCCAATAGCCCACCCGGAAATACCGGCAAAATTTTTCCTTTTTAGCAAAGCGAAAACAGAAACAGGTAAATTATACAGGACTTTGCCAAAAACAGCCGCAAAAGCGAAAAACGGCGAAAAACGCCGTCAGCCGCTCAAACGGCACGGGAGTATCATATATGGAAAGCCTTAAAATAAAAAGCTCCACCCGTGAGCAATTTATCGACATCACCAATAAAGCGCGACAACTTGTAAGCCAGAACAACTGGCGCAACGGTGCGCTGATGCTGTTCTGCCCGCACACCACCGCCGCCCTGACCATCAACGAGGCCGCTGACCCCAGCGTGGCTTCGGACATGACGGCCTTCCTGCGCAAGCTCATCCCGCAGGACGCAGCTTTCAGACATCTGGAAGGTAATAGCGACGCGCACATCAAGTCCAGCCTGATTGGCCCGGATCTGATGCTGATAGTCGAAGACGGCGAAATTTGCCTCGGCACCTGGCAGGGCATCTACCTTTATGAAGGCGACGGGCCGCGCACGCGCAACATCTGGGCGCGATTCCTTAAAGAGTAGTCCACGACAATCGGCATCTAAAAATGCAGCGCTTGCCGGAAAACCGCGCAAGAAAACTCGCGGCAGCACGCCCTGTTTTTTGGGCTATTTGCCCTACTCTTCTTTGAGTGCCCGGCTCATCAGGCTTTTCACCGCGTCCACCGGGGCCAGTTCGCCCTGCAACATGGCGCGCACTGTAACGGCAATGGGCAAATCCACGCCTAGCTTGTCGCCCAGCGCAACGGCAGCCTCGGTGGTCTTGACGCCCTCTGCCACCATGCCAAGATCGTCCACAATCTGGGACAGGGATTTTCCTTTGGCCAGCCCAAGGCCAACCTGACGGTTACGCGAAAGGTCGCCGGTGCAGGTCAGCACCAGATCGCCCATGCCGGAAAGTCCCATAAAGGTAGCCGGGCTTGCGCCCATGGCAGCACCAAGACGACTGATTTCAGCAATTCCACGCGTTATCAGGGCGGCTCTGGCATTATGCCCGAACCCAAGACCATCGCTCACGCCAGCGGCAATGGCGATAACGTTCTTGATGGCGCCGCCGATTTCCACTCCGGTAACGTCAACGCTTGAATATACGCGGAACAGGTTGCCGGAAAAAACATCACGCAACTCCTCGCCCAGAATCTTTTCTGAACAGCCCATGACCACAGCGCTGGGCATGCCCTGCGCCACCTCTTTGGCGAAGGAAGGGCCGGAAAGAATGGCGTAGCGCACCTGGGGCAACTCTTCACGCACCACGCCGGACATGGTTTTAAGCGAACCAAGCTCAAGCCCCTTGCTGGCGCAGATTACCGGCATGCCGGAAAAGAAATGGCCGGAGAGAGAAGCCAGCACCCCGCGCATACTCTGGCAGGGCACGGCCAGCAGGCACATGGAAGCATCGGCAAAGGCCTCTGCGGTATCGGTGGCTGCCAGAAGGCGCTCGCCTGCGCCAGCCAGCTTGATACCCGGCAAGTAGCGCGAATTGATATGTCGCAAGTTGATATCTTCCGCCTGCCCTGCGTCGCGTAGCAGTATGGAAACCTGCAAACCTTTGGCGGACAGCATTCCAGCCAGGGCCGTTCCCCAGCTACCGCCTCCAAGAACAGTTATTTTCATGTACGAATCCCCAGTTTTCATAAGGTTGCCAAGTTCAGCAGCCCTATGTATTATCAGCCGGATCATAGCTGGACATACGGGCTTTGGCCGGAATCAGATTTCCGGAAAATATTATGGCAGCTTCGCCAGAAGCCGCCCGGAACAACAGGAGCGACAATGGCCGAACACAGCTCTTTTACTGAAATCGAACGCAACATACTGCGCATTGCCCAGAAAAATATACCTGACAGCACAACACCCTACGCCGATATTGCCAAAGAAGCCGGAACCGATGAGGAAACCGTGCTTGGACTTTTGCGCCGTTTAAAAGAAGACGGCTCAATCCGGCGTTTCGGGGCCAGCATCAAACACCAGCGGGCAGGCTTCAGCCATAATGCCATGGTCGCCTGGAAAGTCAAAGATCTGGCCGAGGCCGATATTGCCGGGCCTCTGGCAGCCAAACACCCGCTCATCTCGCACTGCTATTACAGGCCAAGCAGCGCGGCGGACTGGCCTTATACCATATACACCATGATTCATGGAAGACATGAAACCGAGTATCTCGAGGTGGTGGAATGGGTACTGCAAAACACGCCGCTCAAGGAATACGCGGTGCTTGAAAGCATCAGAGAGCTGAAAAAAATATCCATGACTTACTTCTAGGGGCTGCTTCAGGATTGTATTTTTACCTCTGGCTATGGCCAAAGTGATAACCCGGCCCCTGAAAAGACTTATGCGAACAGCGCATATAACATTTTTTGCGTAAAGAACCGGAAACTGCTTCATCATAAAAGCCACTGCTGGCAGGCAGTTTTCGCATCAAAACAATCAAGAGGATTCAAATGGAAACACGTTCCGCCAAACTTTACGAAGAAGCCGTCAAATATATCCCCGGCGGCGTGAACAGCCCGGTACGCGCCTGCGGCTCCGTGGACAGCTTCCCGCTTTTCATATCACATGCCAAAGGCAGCAAAATCACATCTGTTGACGGGGTAGAATATATCGATTTTGTGGAATCATGGGGTCCGATGCTGCTGGGCCACGCCCACCCGGAAGTGACCAAAGCGGTACAGGCGGCTATTGAGCGCGGCACCAGCTTTGGCGCACCCTGCGAAGACGAACTGGTTCTGGCAAAAATGGTTTGCGAGGCCCTGCCCTCGGTCGAGATGGTCCGCATGGTCAGCTCCGGCACCGAAGCCACCATGAGCGCCCTGCGTCTGGCCCGCGCCTATACCGGACGCAACAAGATGATCAAGTTTGACGGCGGCTACCACGGACACGGCGACGCTTTTCTGGCTGCTGCCGGTTCCGGCGTTGCTACCTTCTCGGTACCCGGAACCCCCGGAGTACCGGACGCGGTGGTGAGCGAAACCCTGATCGCTCCCTATAATGACCTGAACGCGGTGGAAGAACTCTTCAAACAGCACGGCAACGATATTGCGGCTGTTTTCGCCGAACCGGCTGCTGGAAACATGGGGCTGATCATCCCCGAGCCGGAATTCCTGCCTGGCCTGCGCAGCCTGTGCGACAAATACGGCGCGCTGCTGGTACTGGACGAGGTAATCACCGGCTTCCGCGTTTCCTATTCCGGAGCGCAGGGGCATTATGGCGTAAAGCCGGACCTCACCACCATGGGCAAAATCATCGGCGGCGGCATGCCTGTTGGAGCCTTTGGCGGAAGGCGCGAAATCATGCAGATGCTTTCGCCCACCGGCCCGGTCTATCAGGCTGGGACCCTTTCGGGCAATCCGGTAGCCATGGCTGCTGGTATTGCCACCCTGAAGGTTCTGCAAAAGTCCGACTACCCAGCGCTGGCAAGCAAGGTGGAAAATTTCTGCCAGAACCTTGAAGCGATTTTCGCCAAAAAGGGCGTGCAGGTCTGCATCAACCGTCTGGCCAGCATGTTCACAATCTTCCTCACCGGGCAAAAGGTAAAGGACTTCGCAAGCGCCAAAACATCTGACCTCGCAATGCTGAGCAAGCTTTACAAGGGCTTCCGCGAGCGCGGCGTTTACGTTGCTCCTTCCGGGTTCGAGGTATCCATGGTCTCCTTCGCGCATACGGACGAAGACTTTGCCAGAACCCTGTCCGCCCTTGAGGACATCAAGCTTTAAAATGCTGTCGCAAGCGGCCATTTACGCCCTCACGCCGCAGGGCGCGGCGCTGGCCTTAAAGGTTGCGGCCGCTATTGAACAATCCGGCTCATACAGCCAGCCCAGCTTGAGAATATTTCTCTCCAGCGGGCTGGCTCAATTTATTACCGACCAGCCGGGCATTCTATCAGCAAGCAGCACCGACACTGAAGATGCTATTACAGGCAACTGCGTTCCAGCGCCAGACACGCAGGCTGCATTCCAGCAAGCTGTGGATACCACGCCTCAGCCTGCGCCGCTGTCTTCTTCCCCTGTATTCTTTGAACGCATCAGCGAACAGCTGGCCGCGAACTTTAACCGCTTTTCCTGCCATATCCTGATTTGCGCCTCGGGCATTGCCCTGCGCTCACTGGCTCCGTTGCTGGCAAGCAAAGACAAGGACCCGGCGGTGCTATTGCTGGATCAACGGGGAAATTTCGTAATCAGCCTGCTTTCCGGGCATCTTGGCGGCGCAAACCGGGCCGCGCGGGAACTGGCGGGAATTATCGGCGCGACCCCGGTCATCACCACCGCAACGGACTGCGAGGACTTGCCTGCTCTGGATGAGCTGGCCGCGCAAAAAAATCTGCGTATCGAGAACCTGTCCGCAGTGCGCGCCGTGAACTCCGCCTTGCTGCGTGGCGAAAAGCCGTGGCTTCTGGACTGTGAAAACAGGCTTGGGTTGCTTGGCTCGGAGCATGAAAAGTTTTTCAGGCTTTGGGATACTCAGACTGCCGACACGGTTATTGGAGAAAATTCACCAAAAAATGAACATTTGTGGGATATCTTGCCGGAACCAGCATCTTTTTTGGAAAAAATAAGAAATTCAGGCCAAACTGCCGTTTTGGTCGATCCGCCCGAAATTTTTTCTTCAGCCATTCAATCCGATCAGCCTGAGATTTTTTCTTCGCCGGACGCTGAGCGGCCATGTCTGATTCTGCGCTCCAAAAAAATCTGGATGGGACTTGGCTGCAAGCGCGGCGTAACTCCGGAGGCAATGGAACAATTCGTGTCCGGAATTCTGGCTGAAAACAGCCTGAGCTGGAGCGAAATTGCCGGTATAGCCAGCATTGACATCAAGAGCGACGAAGCCGCCATTCTGGAACTGGCCCGCCGCCAGCGTCTGCCGCTGCGCTTTTTTAAAGCAGAAGAACTGGACGCGGTTCCCGTGCCGGGCCTTTCGGAAAGGGTCAGGCAGGCCACCGGAACCGCCAGCGTTTGCGAAGCCGCCGCCCTGCTCGCAGCGGGCTTCACGGACTGCGGCCCGGATGATACTCCGGACAGCAATGTGGATAGCGAGCAGCATGACAGAATTGCCAGCAGCCCGGATTACTATATGGGGAGCGATGAATCAGGCAGCCAAAGCGCCCGGGCAGCCGCTGACAGCCAGCCTGAAAAAAACGGAACACTCAGCAGGTCAGAAGGTACCGGATGGAACGGAAAACTGATCCTGCCAAAGCAGAAAGGCCCCGGAATCACCGTGGCCCTAGCCCGCGCCTGCTAAAATCAGACAACAGATCCAGATGCGGCCCGCACTGTGCGTGGCTATCAACGCAACGGCATGCTAAAAGCCCGTTTGCGTGTTACGTTCATTGCCACCGCTCTGTGACAATAAAAACAGACTGTTAAACCTGCTCCAGCACAAGCCCTGCCATGCTTAAAAAATACCGCCTGAAAAAGCGTGCGCTTGTTCTGCCGCTGATTCTAATCGCCCTGCTGTATGCAGTGCTGCACAAACAGGAACCCATGACGCTTACACACAGCCACTACAGCACAATGCTTCCAGATCTGACGCTTCCGCTACAGGAACGTCTTGAGGCACGGGGAGTAACCAAGGGTGATTCTGTTTTCATACGCATCTTCAAGGAAGAAGGCGTTCTGGAACTCTGGATGCGTCCACACAGGCAGGCAAACGCCTGCCCAGCCACAGACGCAGCCGGACAGCCAGACGACACCACTGCCACGAACACAACGGGGCAGACAGGCATAACCCCTGCCACGGCCCCAACCGGACAGTCATCTGCCAGCAGCGCAGAATTCCGTCTGTTCGCGGTTTATCCTATTTGCGCAATGTCCGGCACTTTGGGACCAAAACTCAAGCAAGGTGACAAGCAGGCTCCAGAAGGATTCTACGCCGTTGGTTTACGGCAGTTCAATCCGAACAGCCGCTTTCACCTCTCGTTCAACATCGGCTACCCAAACAGTTATGACCGCGCCCACGGGCGCACCGGCGACTTCATCATGGTGCACGGCAACTGCGTTTCCGCAGGCTGCTTTGCCATGACTGACAGGTATATTGAGGAAATTTACGGTCTGGCTGAGGCGGCGCTTTTAAGTGGACAGCCCTTTTTCCGCATCCACATTTTCCCGTTCAGGCTTGACCGGGAAAATCTTGAGCGCCATGCGGACTCAGTCTGGGCCGAATTCTGGCAGATGCTGAAACCCGGCTACGACTACTTTGAGCAGTATAAAACGCCGCCGGATATTATTGTGCGGGATAAAAAATATCTCTTGTCCGGCAACAGCGAAGATTGAACCGGTAACCTGATCCCCCGGCATGCGTCAAAACCTGATTCCGGCTACTTTTGCAACTGCTGCCGCAGACAAAGGTAATCCTGATAAAGACGCGGAGAAAGGCGGCTGAACGAGTCAAAATCAGCCGAGGGCTGCATTCCCGGCACAATCGCCCTGACCACCGGCAAGCGCAGGTCATCGCGGGTCAGATTGACGTAAACCGGGTTGAGCCCGTTGGCGCAAAGCAGTTTTTCCAGCACAAAAAGGTCCTGCGTAATGCCGCCAAGACTGTAATCAGGAAGCTGCGAGAATTTTTTGACCGGCAGGTTACGCAAAAGCGGTCCACTTGGCCCGCCGGACGGATATGGGTACGGGGTTTCTGTCATAGCAGAAAGAATAGCCCTGCCGCCACTCAGCCCAGCCCCGTATCCGGCATGGATACTCCCACGCGGTCCAATCACAAAGCATTGGTAACACGGAATTCCAAGCGGCCCGGTCATATCCATGAACTGAACATTGATGCCGAGCCTCGCGTAATCGGCAAGCAGTGCCCTGACCGCCTCCGGCGTGCCTTCGTCTGCTTCCAGAACAAAACAGCGGGACTTGTCATACAAGGTTGTCGCTTCCGTATCCCGCTCGATAATTTCAATCAAAGCCGCGAGTCTGGCCTGTTCAAGGCCCGTGCCGGAAGCCAGCCCGGTGGAACCGGGAGCGCTGCACAGATCCGGCTCATCCAGATTCGGAAACAGCGACACCATCTGGAAAGGTACCCAGAACGGACGCGAGGCCAGACCGCCTTCCGGGACAGAATCATGGACCTGTTCGCCGGGCAGCCAATAAAGCTCTTCGTCATTATAAGGCGCTTCAAGGTAGCAGGTATTCGGATCAAGCGTCCGCACGCCTTCTGCAACCAGCTCGCTGAGACGGGAATGCCGCAGTTCCAAAGGCTGCTCGCGCTTCAAAACAGTATCTCCGCAGACAGACAGATAAGCGGAAGCCCGCTCCACCATCTCCATGCGGCAGGATACGCGCGCCTGCCCAACCGTAAGCCCGCGCCCATAAGTCGTGGCCTCGCCGGAAAGAACATGCTGATGCCTGCCGCAGTCAACCTCAACATCCAGACGCCATGGCAGCAAAAGACCGACCGGGCTTAGCGATGCCACATGACGCTGCTCCACCCCGGCAACAATCCCGCACTCTTTAAGTCTGGTCAGGGCCAGTTCCGCTACATCTTCCAGCTCCGGCAATACGGGATTTTCCAGGCATAACGCCTGTTCCGCGAACTTTTTCACGGCCTCGCTAATATTGCAGGCCACATCGCTTTGTGCTTGTGTATCGGGAAATAACGGCTCAAGTCCGGAAAAATCCAGACTACGCAATGCCCGATGCGCGTGCATATTCTCGCTAAAAAGCGCTCCCCATGCAGCATGTAGGGCCGCATCCGGCAAATCAAGACGCCGCAGGGTAACAAGCGGCGAATCGGCGCGCGTACTATCTTCTGGCAGTCCGGCAGAATGCGTGGGAAAGATCGAGGCCAGTTCAGCGACAAATCCGCGTGCAATCTCGCGCTTGCCATCATCCCTGCAAACGCCGGAAAACAGCGCACCCAGTTGCTGTGGAGTTAATTCGCCAAGCCGACGCAAGGCGTGGCGGCGCAAAAAAGTATCCAGCGGGCGCTCAAGCAGCAGCTCCGCCAGCTTTTGCAGGCTGGGAAGCGGCACAGGCTCGCAGGAAAAATATCCAGTGGAAGAAGTGGTCTGGGTGTGGGTGTAGGTGTAGTGCAGTTTGTCCGCGCTCATAGGGAAAAATTAATATCCCTTTGCCACAGTTCAGGCAAGAACTCATCAGCAGACTGGCGCAACACGCAAATCCGGCAGGCAAGACTCAAACCATGCAAAAATCCCGGCAGGCAAAGCATACCGGGATTTAAACACAATCTTTACAAACGCCGAAAAATTCAACCCGGGCTGAAAGCACGGTAAAGCCGGGAACATTCATCTTTTCCGGTAGCGTGGGATTATCCACTTCCGGCATCACATCGGCAACCTTGCCGCAATGCACGCAGCGCACATGCTGGTGCGCATGGGTATTGCCGTCAAAACGCTTCTGGAACCCGGCGTACTCCAGCTTGAGCACCTCGCTGCTTTCGGCCAGCAGATCGAGGTTGCGGTAAACAGTGCCAAGGCTGATACGCGGCATTTTCTTGCGAACCATGCCATAGATTTCATCGGCAGTGGGGTGCGATTGCACAGATTTCAATTCAGACAGAATCAACGCCCGCTGGCGGGTCATTCTGGTGCCTTGTCCGGACTTGGTCCGGGCAGGCTCGGCTTGGGCATTCTGGCTCATTCTGGCCTCCAGTACATGTTAGCTATCAGTAACAATTACTATCACTACTGAAAAAGTCAAGATAAATCACGATTTTTCAGACAACTGCCTAATTACAAGATTTTGTAATACTTTCTTTCCAGCAACGGCTATGCTAGGGTTTGCTTCCTGGCCCAGCGCCTTCCAACCCCGGTCATTCCTGATAAATTTCAACCATGACGGAACATTTCAAGTTGAACAGGTTAAAAAACTTTTTCCCGTTCATCGGGTGGTTTGCCAACTATAACGGACGCTTGCTTAGCGCGGATTTTTTAGCCGGCATCAGCGTTGGTCTTGTCCTAATCCCGCAGTCAATGGCCAACGCGCAGTTGGCCGGGCTGCCCGCCCATTATGGTTTGTACGCCTCGTTCATCCCTACAATAATATCTGCCCTTTTCTCTTCCAGCCGCAATATGTGTACCGGCATGGTCGGTATCATAGCCATGATGACGGCGGCAGCGCTTACACCGTTGGCCGCTACCGGATCAGACGGTTACATCGCCTACGCGGTACTGCTTTCACTGCTGGTGGGTGCCATTCAGATAAGCCTGCGGCTATTTCGCCTGAGCTATCTGGTCAGTTTTCTTTCACAGCCGGTTATTGCGGGTTTTTCCAACGCTTCCGTCATACTGATCGCAATCTCCCAGTTCGGAAAATTCTTTGGCGTAAACGTGGAGCCGGGCAATACCTACCTCGAAACGTTTTACCGCGTTCTGTCCGCAGCCTTGCAGGATACTCACCTGCCAACCCTTGGACTGGCCCTGCTGGCACTTTTAATCATAAAGCTGCTGCCCAGATTTTCGCCCAGAATTCCGGCCATCCTACTGGCTGTTGTAACAACAACCCTGCTGGCCTGGGCTTTTGATTTTGAAGACAAGCGCATCATTGATGCCGACCATATAAGAAGCGAGAACGCCTCGGCCATCTTTACGGAGTTGCGCAGCGACCTTGCAGAACTGCAAGCACTCCAGTCAGAAAGAGACGCTGCTCACCTGCAACTGAAGAGCATTGGCGAAAAAAGCTTCAACACAATACTGGAACTTCAATACCAGCAGGATTCCCTTGATGCGGAACTTGCCAACCTGCGCAGCCAGCTTGGGCTGAATCGCTCCCGCCTGAGGAATCTACGGCTGGTCGAAAGCCCAGAGCAACCCGGAACATTTATAGAGAGAAACAGCCCTGCGCTCTCCACCACTGACGGCAGCAATCCCAAAATATGGAAGCTGAGCGTTCCAGCCAGCGGGCAAGACTTCTCAAAGGTAACCATATCTTCCGGCGGTGATGTGGTGGGGCATATCCCGGCCGGATTCCCCGGCCTGTCTCTTCCCTATATGGAAGCCGCAACCTTGCTGGACCTGCTGCCGTTCGCGCTGGCCATCGCTTTTATCGGGCTGGCCAACGGCATGGCGGTTGCCAAAACAAACGCCCGCGAAAGCGGTGACTATATAGATGCAAAACAGGAAGTGCTGGCGCAGGGGCTGGCCAATATTGCCAGTGGCCTGAGCCACAGCGGCCCGGTATCCGGCTCTTTTTCCTCATCCGGCGTAAGCGCGCGTTCCGGCGGCAGTACCGGCATGACCGCCGTATTTGCAGGCCTGACGCCGCTTCTGGCCATGCTCTTTTTTACGCCAATGCTTTATTATTTGCCGCTCTCGGTCCTTGCTGCCATTGTCATCTCATCAATGATGACCCAACTGCGCTTTACCATGTTCAAACACAACTGGTTGGTGCACTGGACCGACGGTTTCATCGGCATCGCCACCTTTGTGGTTACTCTGGCCAGCGCGCCGCGAATCGATATCGGCCTGATGATTGGCGTCGGGCTCTCAATGGCTGTCTTCCTATACAGCTCCATGCACCCCGGCATCGTATCACTATCAATCAATAACGATGGGAAAATGTGCGATTCCAGCGTGTTAAAAGACCAGCAAAAGTGCGAATACCTGGCAGTGCTGCGTTTTCAGCGCTCGCTTTCCTTTATGAATAGTAGCGTTCTGGAAGAATACATCCACGAACTGGTAAAGCGTAAACCACTGTTGCGGCACATCCATCTGGTATGCACCGGAATTAACGAGATCGACGCCTCGGGCAAGGAAACCCTTAGCCTACTGGTGCGCTGGGCGCATAAGTCCGGCATAGGCACATCCATGAACGGCCTGAACGAAAGAGTGCGCGCAGTATTGGAGCGCTCCGGCCTGATAGATGAAATAGGCCGCGAGAACATCTATGACACCCTGCGCGATGCTGTATGTAGCTACCACTCACGACTGCCTGAAGCACAGTCCGATACCCACCACTGCCACTGGCAGAGTTTTTGTGAAAAAACAGAAGCTCATAACTGCACCATAACAGACTGTTATAACAAGCATAAAAAACTTTAATTTCATTTTTTCAAAAAAGAGTTGACTTTTTTCCAGTTCGGACTATTTTCCCACTTCGCGTCAACGAGTTCACGGCAGCAAAAAATGCCCGGCTAAAAGCCATGTCTCTGACAGAAACATGCATAGCACTGGACACAACAGCTGAAAAACTTCTTGAAAGAAAAATAAAAAAGAAGTTGACTCCAAAAGTAAATTGATGCAG
>JAJDJF010000020.1 GCA_030267065.1 Desulfovibrio sp. OttesenSCG-928-C06
GACTACCTGACCAACACCTCGAAGCCTCCTATTGACCGCAAGCAGAACTTTGAACTGCCCACCACCCACCAGCTCACTTTGTCTCAAGCTTTGATTAGCCTCCCTCCGGCCACACCGCGTCGGCAATTATTGCCTTAAAATTCCGCGCAAAACACTGCAACGACCTTGCTCTTAGCCGTTATCCGGACAGCATCATTCTGGAACAGAAAATGCATTTGTTACCGCACGGGAAAATATTGCCCGGGGAGGATCAATACCGCAGCGCATGCAGCCGGCAGGCAACCGGCAGACAAGCACAGCGCAAAACGTTCAACGCAGTAAGGAGCAGACATGGATATCAATAGCGTTTATGGCTCCAGCGGGGCCTCCCTTGTTGAATTTGCATATGGCGAAAAGTCCAGAGGCGCAGCAGTTGAAGAAAAAGGCAGCGGCGTGCCCTCCTGGGGCGAAGATTCCATATCCATATCCGCAGAAGCCAAAGAAAAACTGGCAGCCATGCAAAAAAGCGGAACTGAAGACGACCAGCAAAGCCAGAATGAAGGCGGCTCCGGTTCCGGCCTGTCCTCCGCTGGCGGCGGCGGTGGTGGAGGTAGCTCCTCCAGCGATTCTGAATCTAAAATCGAAGAGCTGAAAGGCAAGTTGACCTCGCTGCAAGCCTCGCTAAGCAAGGCAAGCAACGGCGCGGAAATAGCATCCATCACCGCCCAGATCGGCCAGATCATGTCCGAAATCGCAGCACTGGAAGCAGCCGCAGCAGCCTAGCAGTCCAGCAGTCAAATAGACGGGCAGACAGGCAGACAAGCCCAGGCATCATGCCGCAAAAAGCCAGCTCTGTGGCAACCTTTTGCGCGGCCTGAATAACGCTTGTCGGGCTAGCAGAAATTCATAAATAGTTGCCGTACTACTACCGGCAACAAAAATCCGGGAACACGCAAGTTGTGCCCGGATTTTTGTTTTCAAAGCGCATAACATCGCGTTATATCAGCACCTGCGCGGCCATCAAAATCACGCGCCCCTGCATGAGCTACCAGAAGTCACAATCCGTTAGGACTACAGGAGCTCACCACACGCCACTCATAAAGGAGACAAGTTCATGAAAGCCCTCTCGACAATCTTGCTGTTACTCGCACTGTTCCTTGTCCCGGCTGGCTCGGCCGCGGCATACAAAGATTGCCGCGCGCAGGAAGAATCTATCAAACGCCAGCTCGAAATTGCCAGATCTTACGGTAACAAGCACCGGATAGCCGGTCTGGAGCGGGCGCTGTACAAAGCTCAACGCAACTGTACGGAAGAAAAGCAGCGCTACAGGGCAAAAGAGGAAAGAGCCGAAAAGCGCGAAGAGATAGCCGAATTGCGCGAGGAAGTAAGAAAACTTGAGCAGGAGTTGAAAGAGGCAAGAATAAAGGGCGATCCAGATAAAATAGCCAAGCGCGAGCGCAAACTGCGCGAAGCCATGGAAGAGCTCGTCACCACCGAGCGCGAGCTGTTTGACTAAATACAGAATCAGCCCGCTACCGGGGCGCATATTTGCATCTTGCAGCGCCACCTGATACAAGCACGCGGAAAATAAAAAATATGGACCGCGAATACCGCGCTGCCATGACACGGAGAAAATTAATGAATTGCCCCAAATGTTCCTGTGAGTATGCCTACCATGACGGCACCCTGTATGTTTGCCCCGAATGCAGCCACGAGTGGCAGCCCGGCGAAGAAGCCGCCGAAAGCGGCGAGCGTGTGGTCAAAGACAGCAACGGCAACGTGCTGGCTGATGGAGATTCCATTATCCTGATCAAGGATCTCAAACTGAAAGGCGGCTCGCAGGTGCTCAAAAAAGGAGCCAAAGCCAAGAATATCCGTCTGGTGGACGGCGATCACGAAATCGACTGCAAGATTGACGATACCAAGGTTATGCTTAAGGCCGAGTTCGTCAAAAAGTGCTAGAAATAACCCGACAATCGGGAATTGTCGCATAAGTCTTTGCGCCAGTGGATGCAAGGCTAGCTACTCTAACCCCATTGCAAGTCAATAATGATTAAAGCCGCGCCTGTTGTCAGGCGCGGCTTTAATCATTCCAGCTTTCCGCAACTGCATTTTTTATATTGGTAAATTACTGTCTTGCCAGCAGATTCCGGCAGGAGTAAACGTAAGCGCAGGCGTTACAGGCTTTGCCCTTACTTTACTCATCCAGACCATCACCCGGCCGGGCCCGGTAAAAACTCTGCTCACACCCGGATCTACCATGCCAGAACTATCCGACACTACTGTTGCCTTTATAAAACTAGCGGCCATTTTTCTTTGCATGCTCGTCATGCTGCGTTTGCGCATAACCTTGTGGATAACCGTACTGAGCGGCTGCCTGCTGCTGGCCCTGCTGACCGGACTGCCGTTCAACCAGTGGCTCGAGATTCCGCTGGGCACCGCTACCAGCGCGGAACTGCTGATCCTTGAGATCATGCTGTGCAGCATACTTGTTCTTTCAGGCGTACAGGGAGTTAGCGGGCAAAGCCAGCGGCTGGTGGAAAGCATTGAACGCTATATTCGCTGGCCGCGCGTGCGGCTGGTGCTTTTTCCGGCCATGGTCGGCTTTTTGCCCATGCCGGGCGGCGCGTTATTCTCCTGCCCCATGCTGGAAGCCGCCTCGCAGGGGATGGACATCACCCCGCAACGCAAAACCCTGATCAACTACTGGTTCCGGCATATCTGGGAGGTATCCTGGCCGCTTTACCCCGGTTATGTGCTAACCAGCGCCCTTCTTGGCCTGCCCCTGACAAGCCTGATGAAATATACCTTTCCGCTGGTGATTATTGCCATCTGCGCTGGCTGGTTCTTCCTGATGCGCGACATCCGTGTGCCGGAAGCCATGCAGACCGGCCCGGAAGATGGCAAACCGCGCGGCAGCCTTGGCGCTATTCTTTACGAGGCCCTGCCGCTGATTATCACAATCGCCGGGGCTGGAGTGTGTGGCGTTATTCTGGGCCGGACAGCGCCGGAAGTGCCGGGGCAGGTGTCATTCATCATATCTGCCCTGCTGGGCGTAGCTACCGCCCTGTGGCAAGGGCGCGGCAGGCTTTCCAAACCGCTTGGCAAAATAGTGTTCAGCAGGGATATGCTGCGCATGATCATGCTCATGTTCACGATTTTTCTGTTCAAGAACATCATCTCTGCCAGTGGAATCATCACTGACATCAGTCACATCGGCGGTAACAAGATCTTTATCGTGGGCATGTTCATCCTGTTGCCGCTTTTCTGCGGTATGCTTATCGGGATTATGGTGGGCTATGTCGGGGCCTGCTTCCCCATCCTGCAGGGAATCATCGAGCAGTCGGGAATGCAGGAATACACCCTGCCCCTGCTGATTATGGCGCTGGTGGCCGGGAACGTGGGCATGATGTTCACACCGCTGCATATTTGCCTTGCCGTGACCTGCGAGTTCTTCAAGGTCAGCTTCGCGGACATCATACGCGGACTTTCCGGGCCGCTAATCGCTCATCTGTTCTGCGGTATAGCATGGAGTGCGGCGCTGTTCGGACTGGGCGCGCATTTCTGATTCGTCTTCAATTACATGCAGCGGCGGTTAATCCGGCTACCGGCCGGATTAGCCGTACCGTGGCAAGCCCGGAGCAAGCGCTTACTTCTTAAGCGGGCGCAAATCGCGCAGGCGTACAATGCTGATGCTTTTGTCGCGCGTGTTCTGCCACTCTTCAAGCGCTGCCAGCGTGCCGGGCAGCGGATGCCCGATAGCCACGGCCTGCCCCCTGAGGCGGGCAATCTGCTCTGCCTTGCCAAGCTGACGCAATACCGCCGCCTTTTCCGGCTGAACATCAAGAAAAACATCACGCCGGTAGGCCAACGCGCCTTCCTGAACTGCCGCCCGCGCAAACTGGCTGCGCGCATGGGTCAGGCTATCAAGCGCAAACATATCCCGACGCTTTAGCTCGCGCGATACAATTGCCATCAGCCTGCCGTTCTGGGTGAGCCACGAGCCCATGTGGTTGTTCAGCCCCTGAGCACCCGGAACGCGCCGGAGGTTCTCCCGCAGCACGGCCAGTGCTTCGTCTTCCGTCATTTTGAACAGCATGGCACCGCGCCCGGGGTTGACGTCCGGGTAGCCGATTGGCTCCATTGGCTGGTGAATAATCAGCTCTGCCCCCGCTGCTGTAGCCATTTTTGCCACTGCGGTCGCGTGGGTGGAACGCGGCCAGACCGCGAAAGTTACCGGGTAGGCAAGATCGAGTAAAAAACGGGCCTGACGAGGAGATTCGCCAAGGTCGTCCAGCACAATGACCAGACGCGGTGCCGAATCGTCCGGCAGGATGGTGCCCTGACCTGAAACTCCGGGCGCGGTGCCGCTATGAATAAAAAATGTATGCGTGTGCGCTTCATCAATAAAAACCTGCCACACACCGCCATCAGGCTGCACTATGCCGCTTGCGCGCACAAACACCGCGCCATCAGCCCAGGCAAGCAGTGAATCGCGCAGAGTATTGATAAAAAGTGGCGCGTCCGCACCCGCGTAAATACGAATACGCTTGAAGTGGTAGTAAGCGCCGTCTTCATCGCGCACCTCGTCCAGCTCTACAAGCATGGCGCTTTCAGGCAGCTCCAGACGGCGCAGGCTTTGGGCCAGCGCAAAATCAACATGGGCGACTTCATCGGACAGGCTTGGCGCAAGGCTTTCCTCAAAAACCAGTCCTTCCGGCGACTCCAGAACTGGCTTGGCGACTTTTTCCTGCCTTGCCGCCCTGTTTGCGCCTGCGTGTTCTTCTGCAGTACCTGCCGGAGCGCCAGAGGCATCCGCGCCTGAAGAGGTGGGCGCATTCCCGCCAGCCAGAGCAGAAGTTCCGGATGAGCTGTGTTTAAGAATCAGAGTTTCCGCAAAAACAAGCAGTTGGTCCGAAGCCTTCTTGAAGGATACGGCCGCATTGAGATTGGGTTCCGCAGGCGGGGCAAGCAGCTGCCTGTCTGTCCTGTGGCTGGCAGGAAGCGGGCTGGAGCCGGCAGAGCAGGACTGACCTGACACATTTGGCGAGTTTGACGCAAATGAGCTTTGTACAGACTGGCTCGGCGCAGATAAGCTTGACGCAGGCTGGTTTGATATAGACTGGCTTTGCGCGGAATAGCCTGCTGCAAAAGAGCCAGACGCGCTTGATGCGCCGGACAGACCAGACGGCCCCAGACTGCGCCGCATGGCAGGCATGACCTCGCGCAGCGCGGCCTGCAAAATCAGCTGTCTGGCTTCAACGGAGGTTCCGGGCTGGCGGGATTGTCCGTTATCTCCAACAAGCAAAAATAAAAGCGACAGTACGGTCAGGACGATAATCACCCCGGCCAGAATGCCGCCTTTGGAAACATTTATACGCATCTTATCAGAATATTTATCTTTGGGCTTGCGGTCAATTGTCCAAATAAAAAACCCGCGAAGCGCCTGGCCCCCCGCGGGTTTTCATTACCTGTTGTTCTACTTTTACTCGGGCCGTTGCAGCGACTGCAATACCGGCATGCTCTTGACCAGTTGCAGCCCCATGCGCAGCTGGTTGTCGCGCTCAAGGAAGGTAGCGGCATCGGGATCAATCACGCTGCCGGAACCGCTGGATTTGCCGCTGTTGCCGCCGCCGTTTTCCAGATGCTTGGAGAGGTCTTTTTCGCGAATGCTGAACTTGGGCAAATCGCTGTCCTGCTCGCGCGGCATCTCAAAGGGGATAACCAGATCAGGCACGATTCCCTCAGCCTGAATGGAACGCCCGCTGGGGGTGTAGTAAAGGGCGGTGGTCATCTTTACAGCCGTAGAAGTGCCGGGAATCGGCATAATCTGCTGGACCGAGCCCTTGCCGAAGGTATTTTCGCCAAGCAGCACGGCGCGTTTGCGGTCCTGCAGCGCACCGGCGACGATTTCCGAAGCAGAAGCGGAACCGGAGTTAACCAGCACCACCATCGGCTCGTTAACCTTGTTGCGTCCGCGGCTGGCCTTGAATTCCTTGTCCTGATTGGCAACGCGCCCGCGCATGGAAACAATCACACCATCGTAAAGGAAAAGATCCGATACGGACACAGCCTGATCAAGCAGGCCGCCGGGGTTGTTGCGCAGGTCAAGGATAATGCCCTTGATTTCGGTCTGCTTGCGGGCGTCCTTGATGGCGTTGTTCAGTTCCTGGGTGGTGCGCTCGCTAAAGCGGGTCAGGCGCACCCAGAGGTAGCCGTCTTCCAGATAACGCGACTTCACGCTGATAACCGGAATGGCATCACGCTTGATGCGGATTTGCGAAGGGCTGCGCGATTCCTTGTGCAGGACCAGCAGTTCCACCTCGCTACCCTTGGGACCGCGAATCTTGCTGACAACTTCCTGCGAGGTAAGATCCTGCGTGGGCACGCCGTCAACAGCCAGAATAATGTCACCGGCAAGAACACCGGCCTTGTAAGCCGGGGTGTCCTCGATGGGGCTGACCACGGTGACCTGTCCGTTCTCATATGAAATTTCGATACCGACCCCGAAGAATTCTCCGGCGGTATTTTCGCGCATTTCCTTGTATTCCTTTTCGTCAAGGAAGGTAGAGTGCGGATCCAGGTTTTGCAGCATGCCCTTGAGCGCGCCGGAAGTAAGCTCATCGTTGGTTACATCGCGCACATAGTAGTGCTGGATAAGCTCGTATACCTGGCTGAAACGTTTAAGATGCCCGTAGTCGTTGGCCGTAGCCGCCTGCGGAATACCTGCGGGGCACAAAAAAAGCATGATGAGCAGCAGGCCTGCTAAAGCTTTGGGCTTGAAATGCATTGGTGGTCTCCTGAAACGAATTTTATATGTCCCGTTCCGGACAGATGGGCAGGCGCGACCGATAAAAGATCAGACAGTTCCGGCACGCGCCCGTTTCATACAACTGTAAGGCATGAACGGTACAGTAAAAGCGCAAGTTATGCAAAGATTTTCACAATACTATAATGACGCGCCAAGGTTTGGCGCAAAAAAGCCCGCAATGCGCGGCAGAATAAACAGGTGGCCTTGCCGCCAAAGCAAACAGGGCAGATCAGGATGCGGGGCCGAGCCACGGTTCCGGGTTTACCGGCTTCTGGTGGTGGCGCAGTTCAAAATACAGTCCGTTGGACTTGATGGCAGGATAGTAGCCGGTTTTTCCGAGTTGCTGCCCACGGCTGACGGTCTGCCCCTGCCGCACGGAGCTTTCGGACAAAAAGGCATAAACAGTGAAGTAAGCCGCACCGTGCTGCAATACCACCACCTGCCCAAGGCCGCGCATGGTATCGTTATACATGACCTTACCGGCATGCACCGCGCTGACAGCAGCGGAAGACGAGGTTGCAAAACCCAGTCCGGAAATCGGGGGATTGGCGGCAGGCTTGAACTTGCGCGTTATTTTGCCCTTGGTGGGCCAGGCCAGCTTGCCCTTGGCCTTGTCAATATCTGCCGAGGCCAGACGCACGGACTTGAGGTCAAAGTTGAGGTTTTCGATCAGCTTGATGGTGGAGTTCAGTTCTGCCTGCGCGTCCTGCTTCTGCTTGCGCACGGTAGACAGACGCTGCTCAAACTTGATTCGATCGGCCAGAATCGCGGATTTCTCCTCCTCGATCTTTACCATGGCCACTTCAATCTCGCGTCCCAATGCCTCGCGCCTAAAAACCGCATCGTCAAGCAGTTCGCGCTGCTCGTCCAGCTTGGCCCGCTGTGTGTCAAAAGCTTCCAGCAAGTCCGAAGACCACTGGTACTCGCGGTCAATGGCTGTCCACTCCTCAAGGTCGCGGTTGCCTACGCCCTGCCTGCGACTGTTCAGCTCCCAGAGCGCGCGCAGCACTTCGGCCATGGCCAGTTCGGATTTCTTTTTTTCTGCCAGCAGGGATGCGTACTCGGCATCAACCTGCTCGCCGCTTTTTGCCAGTTCGCGCAATTTATCGCGCTGCTCGTCCAGACTGCGCTCCAGTTTGAGGATGTTGTCCTCCACCGCCGCAAGGCTAGAATGCAGAGCACGCTCCTGCTCGGTAAGGCGCGTCAGGGTGTTTTTGCGTTCACCCGCGCGGCTTTCTTCCTGCTTCAGATTGGCGATGATTTCCTTTTCCGTAGCAGCCGAAGCCCCATGTGGAGAAATCAGAATAAAAGCCAGACAGAAAGCTGCCAGAAACAGTATCAGAGGAATACGCGCAAGAAACGGATAGCCTTTATGCGCACAGGTTCGATGTGTACGGGACTGATGTGCAGAGTGGTGATATGTGTGGGCCAGACATGTACGTCCCGAATGCATACGGGCCAGATAAGTCCGTTCACAACGCACCAGAGCAGCCCCGCCAAAAAGGGCGGGAGCAGGCGTATTATTCGCGGTATCAATTATGCGACAAGCTTTATTCACAAGGCTGATATTCCATATATGACCGCAGAGGGCAAGCATCACACAAAAATTTTGAGGCCCGGCAAAACTCCGAACACAACTGCCGCAACAAAAACCAGCTTTCTTTATAATGCCGCGCAAGGGCAAGTTCCGGCAAGTTCGCAGCACCAGCAGCCACTGCGCCAGAATCTGCCGCACCGAAGTCTGCCGCGCCGGAATCTGCCAGGGCCGCGCCAGAGTCTGGCTGCCCCGCTCCGGAGTCAGTCAGCGCCTCAAAATCAAGTTGCAGGGCGGCTTGCAGCAATTCCTGCATCTCAAGGTAATCGGCGTCTTCCGCTATAAAACCATGCCGCTGCAAAAAGCGCCAGGCCTGTCCGCTGCCCGGAAAAACCTGGTAATCAAAGGCAAAAAGCAAAACCTGATCGGCAGTCTCAAGGCTGATGCCGCGCACCAGTGCCAGAGAGCCGCGTAAGTCCTCAGAATCGGCCAGCGCGTGCAATTCCGCTGCTGACGCTCCGGGCAGAAAAAACGGCTCTGGCGCGGCAAAAAGGTCATCGCCCTCCTCGCCCCTATGCACCAGAAATTCCAGAAAACCGCGCAAACGCGGCAGCTTGAGCCGGGAATTGCCAGCAGGACGAATGGCGGCCTCCAGAGCGGCAGGCGACAAATCCAGAAGCCGCGCTGGCAACGATGCGTCCGCCACAGCGCACTCTTTTGCCGCAAGCCCTGACTCTATCCCGCCAAGCCGGCGCAGGGCGGCAATGCACTCGTCTGCCTTGTCAAAGCCCAGCAGGACTGACAACGCCCGTTCAAAAGCGCTGGCAGTGCTGGCAGGAGCGGCGTTCAGAATGGCTCTACCCTGCCCTTGCCCGCAAGCAGACGCGCCCGTTGTCGCGCAGCCATAGTGCGCGCGCAATGCGGCGAAACAAGCGGCTAAATCAGACAATGACGGCATAAGTGACCTTTAAAAAGCGGCTCTGGCTAAAAGTCATGTCGTAAATGACTTTTAGCCCTTTTGATGAAATAGCTTCTACAAAAAACAAAGCCGCGTACGGGCGAAAAATCAGGACCAGACCAGACAGGCCCACTCGTCGCGCGTGAACGTAACCGGCTCGCCAAGGGCTGAATAAGCCGCCTTAACGGTTTCTGCCTGCGACTTGAGAATGCCGGAAAGCACAAGGCAACCGCCGCTTTTGACCTTTGCGGAAAGCGGAGCGGCAAGGTTCAGGAGCGGCTCGGCCAGAATATTGGCCAGGCAAAGCTCGAACGGCCCGCCGTCCACGGCCTCAATGCTGCCGCGCCGTACAACAAAGGCATCTGCGGACACGCCGTTGATTTCCCGGTTTTCCAGAGCGTTCTCCACAGACATGATATCCGGGTCCACGCCAATGCCGGAAAGTCCAAGCTTTGCCGCGGCAATGCCCAGAATCCCCGAACCGGTACCAAGGTCCAGAAAGCCGTCCCCGGCCTTGATTTTATCGGCGTCAAACAGACTGGAAATCGCGTCCAGGCAAAGCGAGGTGGTGGCATGATGCCCGGTTCCGAAAGCGGTTTTCGGCTCAATGATGATTGGCATACGGCTGGTTGCGGCCTTTTCTTCCTCCATCCACGGGGCCAGCACGATAAAGCGGCTTCCGGCCTCCACGGGGGTAAAAAACTCCTTCCAGCTCTCCACCCAGTCCAGTTCCGGAATCATGTCCGTGCTAACGTCCAGACCGGGCAGATTGGCCTTGAGGCTGGCTTCCAGCTCCACAAAAAACTGCGGGTTGTGCGTGTGCAGGCGGAAAAGGATTTCGCCACCCGGCAGGTCTTCTTCTTCCCAGCCATGGTTTACGGAAAGGGTCAGAATGGCGGTGACCACTTCGGACTGCTCGAGGCTGGCGATAATTTCCATGCGGTTAAGTTCGGACACGGTTACTCCCATGTTTCATTGATAAAAAGTGGCGGCGCAGGCAAAAGGCGCGCAAGCATTCACGAAATGACTTAGGGAAGTCGTTTCGTAAATAGAATTTTTGTTCTCTGACAAGGAAGGCGACTTCAGGGCGGAGCGAAGTATATCAAACATATATGAGCTTCGCACTGGAGGAGCCTGACGCAGTGAGAGGGCAAAAAGGCATTTACGAAATGACTTCTACAAAAAAAGAGGCGCGAACACCATAAAAAAACGGCCCGTCTACCGAATTGGGCAGACGGGCCGTTTTGACGTCAATCAGTTGGCAGCCTAGCTGCAACCGCCGCTACAACCGCCGCAATTGCTGCTTCCGCTATTCAGGGGATTGCTGGACTGGACAACAAAGCCCATGTAACCGGCATCAATAATGATATCCCCAGCCTTGTTATATAATTCGGTTTCAATACAGAACTTGAAACCCTGTTCTTCAAAAACTTCATCACCGTCGCGCGGCTCATCCAGAGCCAATGCCAGACGCGGCCCAGCTCAGCCGCCGGCTGCCATGTATACACGAACCGGAGATTTTTCCTTGCCGCTGAAGAAACCGTCCAGTTCCTGCTTGGCGCCATCGGTTACTGTAAACATCATCAACCTCCAATTATTTGTCTAACTGATAATTACTGGAACTTTCTTTGTCAATGAACAATAGTTTCCGGCACAGATAATTATAACACAACCAGCCAGCAAAGCTGAACATTTTTGTAGCGCTTTTGTGAGACAGCAAAATCTTGCACCATCCGGACCAGCCACACTGCGCGCAAAACTCTCACCTTACAAGTCACAACGACTAAATGGAAAATTGCCGGTACACGGCGCTCTGCGGGCAGGTAATGACTGCAACCTTGCACCGCTGTGGCAACGTCTTTGGCTGCCATAAACCGGCTGGCATCCCATAACCCCGAACAGCCAGTCCCAAAACAGTCAGCGCATAAAAGGCGTTTGCCATAGTGACTGAAACATTATATTTGAGCATCTTTCAGCAACACTGCACTTAAACCAAAAGTAAAGAAGTTCGCCAATATGGTTATTCCCGTAGGCAGTTTGATAAATTGCGCCACCATCATCCTTGGGGCGCTGCTTGGCCTGATGCTTGGCAATCGCCTTACCCCCAACCTAAGAACCATTGTGTTTCAGGGCCTTGGCCTGTGCGTGTTCGTTATTGGCGTGCAGATGGCTCTGGACAGCGCCAATATTCTGGTTGTTATTTTCAGCATTCTTATCGGTGGCATCATTGGCGAGCTAATCGGCATTGAAGACCTGCTGGACAAAACAGGAGAAGCCCTGAAGCGCCTGCTGCGCTCGGGTAACGGTACCTTCACGCAGGGGTTCGTTAACGCCACCATGCTTTTCTGCATCGGCTCCATGGCCATCCTCGGCCCGCTGGAGGAAGGACTGCGCGGCGATCGTTCCATCCTCCTGACCAAATCACTGCTGGACGGCTTTGCGGCCATGGCTTTTGCGGCAGCAATGGGTACCGGGGTGATTTTTTCAGCCCTGCCGGTCTTGCTTCTGCAAGGGTTGATTACTATCTTTGCGGTATACCTGCAGGCAGTGCTTTCGCCGGATATGATTCTTGAGCTCAAGGCCACCGGCGGCATCCTGATCATGGGCATCTCGCTGAACATGCTGGAGCTGACCAAAATCCGCCTCTCCAACCTGCTACCGGCCCTGCCATGCGTGGTGCTGATAGTTTTTCTGATGGGCGTTTTCGGGTAGCCTGCGCAGTTCTACCCGCATTATAAGACGCGCATTCAGGCCAAAGTCTGTTCACACTACAGCCCCTTTACCCACTGACTGCTGGTAAAAATTCTTGTTTATATATATAGACAAAACATTAAAAACAATCTAAGGTTTGCCTTGTCTGCCTGCTTTCCCGATTGCAGAGCCAGCCATGCGTGTTCCGGCTCCATACGGACATGGCAATCCAGACAGGCAAGCTGTTTGTCGCGCCCAAAGCTGGGCAGTGCTTCGGCAACCAACCAAAGAGAACAAGTTAATCATGAGCAAAAAATATATTCATATTGAGGGCGCGCGCCAGCACAACCTCAAGAACCTGAGTCTGGATATCCCGCGCGATGAACTGGTGGTTATTTGCGGGCCTTCCGGTTCCGGCAAATCCACTCTGGCCTTTGATCTGGTTTATGCCGAAGGGCAGCGCCGCTATGTGGAATCACTTTCCGCTTACGCCCGCCAGTTTTTGCCGCAAATGGACAAACCGGCGGTTGATAAAATCGAGGGTCTATCCCCGGCCATCTCGCTTGAGCAGCAAGGTTCCGGGCGCAACCCGCGTTCCACCGTCGGCACTGTAACCGAAGTTTACGACTTTCTGCGCGTGTTCTACGCCCGCTTGGGCAAAATGTACTGCCCGCAGTGTGGCAAGCCCATTGAATCACGCGCGACCGATGAAATCATCGCGGACATCATGGACATGCCGGAAGGCACGCGCATTATCCTGATGGCCCCGCTGGTGGAACAGCAAAAAGGCACGCATCAGGATCGCTTCAAAAAACTCAAGGCCGAAGGCTTTGCCCGTGTGCGCGTCAATGGCGCGGTTTTCTCGCTTGATGACCTGCCGCTGATGGATAAAAATAAAAAGCACAACATCGATCTGGTGCTGGACCGTCTGGTTATCCGCGACGGCATCCGTTCAAGAGTGGCCGATTCTGTGGAACTGGCCCTCAAGCATGGCGGCGACCGCCTGATTGTGGCCGTACCTCTGGACAAGGAACAGACCAGCTTTGACGAGACCATCGTAAGCACCATGTCGGCCTGCCCGACCTGCCGCATCAGCCTGCCCGCGCTCAGCCCTCAACTGTTTTCGTTCAACAGTCCGCAGGGCGCTTGCCCGCGCTGCCTTGGGCTTGGCAGCATTGAGTATTTTGAACCGGCACTGGTTGCGCCCAACCGCGGGCTTTCCCTTGAAAAAGGCGCGCTCCTGCCGTGGAAAAACCCTAAGGTCATCGAGCGCTACGCCCCGGCCCTTGCGGCCTTGGGCGAACGCTGGAAGTTCACCATTTCCACCCCGCTTTCGGAATTCAGCCAGGATGCCTGGAACGCCCTGTTCTACGGCGAGAACGAAGACGGCAGCGCTGCCGACTCCATTGATAGCGGCATGCGCCGCAACTGGTTCGGCGCTTCCCGCGTAACCGGCTGGGGACGCAAGAAAACAGACGTTGGCACGGAACTGTGGCCCGGCGTAATTGCCATGCTTGAGCGCGGCATGCAACAGGGCGAAGCGTGGCGCGAGCTGCTTTCCCGCTACCGTCAGACCACGGACTGCCCGGATTGCAAGGGCGCGCGCCTCAAGCCCGAAGCACTGGCCGCGCGCGTTGATGACCTGAACATCGCGCAGTTTGTATCGCTTTCCATCACCCGCGCTCTTGAATGGCTGCGCACCAGAAAATTCACCGGCAAGCAGCAGGCCATTGCCGAGCCGCTGCTCAAGGAGCTGGAACACAGGCTGGCCTTCATGATCAACGTGGGGCTGGATTATCTCTCGCTCGGGCGCAACATGGTCACCCTTTCCGGTGGCGAGGCCCAGCGCATCCGGCTGGCTTCCCAGCTCGGTAGCGGTCTGGTGGGTGTAACCTATGTGCTGGACGAGCCATCCATCGGCCTGCACCCGCGCGATAACGAGCGCCTCATCCACACCCTGCGCAGCCTGCAACGGCGCGGCAATACCGTAATGGTAGTGGAACACGATGAAGCCACCATCAAGGAGGCGGACACCGTGCTGGAGCTTGGCCCCGGCTCGGGCGTACACGGCGGCGAACTGGTCTTTAACGGATCGGTGGAGCAACTGTTCAAGTCATCGGATTCGCTTACAGCAAAATACCTGCGCGGCGACCTGACCATCCCGATCCCATCCGAACGCCGTGCATCCAAGGGCGAACTGGCACTGAAAAACATCACCACCAACAACATACAGAATCAGGACTGCCGCATCCCGCTTGGCGTCATGACCTGTGTTACCGGCGTTTCCGGCTCCGGCAAAAGCTCGCTGGTGGTGGATACCCTTTATAAACATCTGGCGCTGGCTCAGGGCAACAAGGTGGAGCATCCGGGGCAGATTGGCGGCATAGAAGGGCTGGAAGCAATTGAGCGGGTGGTAATCATCGACCAGACTCCCATCGGGCGCACTCCGCGTTCCAACCCGGCCACCTACACCAAGATATTCGACGAGATTCGCAACATCTTCGCCATGACGCCGGACGCCAAAAAGCGCGGCTACCAGTCCGGCCGTTTCAGCTTCAACGTCAAGGGCGGGCGCTGCGAAGCCTGCGCCGGTGACGGGCAAATCCGCGTAGAAATGCACTTTTTGCCCGATATCTTCGTCACCTGCGATGTATGCAAAGGCCAGCGCTACAGCCACGAAACCCTTGAAGTACGCTACAAGGGCCTGAATATTGCCGAGGTACTCGGCCTGACCGTAAAACAGGCCCGGGAATTCTTTACCAACTACCCGGCTCTGGAACGGCGTCTGGCTGTTCTTGAGGAAGTCGGGCTGGACTACCTGCATCTTGGGCAGCCCGCCACCACGCTTTCCGGCGGCGAGGCCCAGCGCATCAAGATTTCGCGCGAACTGGGCAAGCGCAGCCTGCCCGGCACCATCTATATTCTGGACGAGCCGACCACCGGACTGCATATGCACGAGGTCGGCAAGCTCATCAACGTGCTGCACCAGCTTGTGGACAAGGGAGCCACAGTTGTTGTCATCGAACATAATACCGATGTCATCTGCGCGTCTGACCATGTTATCGACATGGGACCGGGCGGCGGAGAAAACGGCGGTATCATTGTAGCCAGCGGCACGCCGGAAGAAATAATCCGGAACCCCAAATCCATAACCGGAGAATTCCTCAAGCAAGAGCGCTCCGACCAGTTGCGCAGAAAATTCGATGACAGCCCTGCGCCTGAAACGCCGAAAAAAAGCAAAGCAAAAAAAGCCTGATAAAATAAAGACCGCCTCGTGCGGTCTTTATTTTATGCCAGCGTTATCTGTAATGCCCCACCAGTCTGACATAACCATCAATGCCAATATTACAATTATGGTCTGAATTGCGCCAAATTCCTTCTGCCCAAACTCTTTCAGCCATGAAAAAATATCGACAGAAACTTCTATTTATAATATTGTATAAAATGATTAAGCCGTATACGCGAAATTTTTTTCTTATACGGCAGCTTTTCCACCCTTACCACATCTATCCATAATGCCCACTCCTGTCAAACATTATTTCAAGCCGCCTTTAGACAGGCCGGGCATCACTACGCCTGCGCCCCGGCGCTATTTTTATGGTAGTCGGCATAACCGGATGTAAATCTGAAAAACCGCGGCAAACCTGAGCTTCATATCTGGTAGCCGCTTTACATAAGCAAAAACTGTTAATCAATGAACAATTTCACCAAAGGCCGGTTTTAGTGAGCACCACCACCCACCCCTGGTATACTCCCGAAACATTCAGAACTGCACGCGAGCTTATTGAAGCGCAGTGCCGCAAATTCAAGGAACGGATTCTGTTCCAGTTCAATGAAGGCGAAGAAACAACGAGCAAGACTTACGCCGAATTCTGGCAGGACATAACAGCACTTGGCACCGCTTTTTATGAACGTGGCATCAGGAAAGCCAGAACTGCCATAGCCGGAAACAATTCCTACGAATGGGCGGTGGCCTTTTTTGCTTCCATCTGTGGCGGCAACACGGTGGTTCCGCTTAACAACACCTTGCCCAAAGAATCCGCCCTGCGCCAAATCGAACACAGCGACTCCACGGTGCTGATTTACGCAAAGGAACTGGCATCGCTGGCGCATGACGCGAACGTGAAACTTCGCATCGGCATGTCGGAACTTTCTGAGCTGATTGAGGAAGGCAAGGAGCTGATTCGTCAGGGCGTGCGCGATTTTCAGGACCACCTGCCGGACCCGGAAGAACTGGCGCTGATCATGTACACCTCCGGCACCACAGGGGACAGCAAGGGTGTAACCCTGACCCACGCAACCATTACCCGCCAGACCGATGCTCTCTGTCGCGCTCTTGACTTTAGCGGCAAAAACATGATTTCACTCCCGCTCTACCATATTTTCGCGCTGGTGCTGGGGCTGTTCGTGTTTCCCGTAATGGGCAGCATGGTGTTCATCAATGGCGAGATCAAACGGCTGTTATCTGATGTGCGCAGCTTTGGCCCGCGAACGCTCTTTCTGGTTCCCATGCTCATTGAAGCGCTCTGCAAACGCGCTTCCGGCATGAGCAATGACGAAGCCAAAGAGTTCATGGGCGGTAATCTTGAGCAGATCATCAACGGCGGCGCGGTTCTGGACTACCGTTTTGTGACGGAAATGAAAAAGTACGGCGTGGAGGCACGGAACGCTTACGGCATGACCGAAGCCTGCCTCGGCATAACCGGCCAGCGCGACACCGAGACCAGCCCCGGCAGTCTGGGCACCCCATTTGAGGGCGTAAAGCTGCGCATCCACAAGCCGGACAAGGACGGAAACGGGGAAATTCTGGTCAATGCAGACTGGATGACCAAGTATTACCACAAGAATCCGGAAGCAACACGTCAATCCATAAGGAACGGCTGGTTCCACACCGGTGACCTCGGCAAGCTTGACGAGCACGGTGCGCTCTACATCACCGGGCGTATCAAAAACCTGATCATCCTTTCCAACGGCGAGAATGTTTCGCCGGAAGAGCTGGAAACGCCGCTCATGCGTAGCGAATACGTTGCCGAATGCATCGTGCACGAGCATAACGGCTTTATCGCCGCCACCATCTATCCGAACCAGAACTACGCCAGCGAGCTGCAAATCTCGCGTGACGAAGTGCACCGCCGCATCTCGGCGCACACGCACGACCTGAACCGCCAGCGCCCAAGGGCCAAGCATATCCACAAGGTAATTCTCAGCGATTCCCCGCTACCGCGCACTGCCAGCGGAAAAATCAAAAGATTTTAGACGTGCCGCCGGGGCTGGCTCTAAATAATGAATTGCTCTTTGCCTTGAGTCCTCATGAGCAAAAGCCGCTTTTTCACCCCTAAAGCGCCCGGGCAATCATAAAAAAACGCCTGAATTCCAAGATAAGCATACAAAGCAAGGGCCGTAATCCAAACTAAGGATTGCGGCCCTTGCTCTTCAAAATGTTCAACTACATTTCCACAGAAGCGCATTCGCCATGATGGCTGTCTGGAAAAACGGTCTTATTACAAGACTATTCTCCAGACAGCCCCAAGAGCTTATAAAAGATAACTACTCCGCGCTTTCCCTGGCGAATTTCTCAACTGCCATGCCAGCTTTGGCACTGTTACCAAGTACGCCCGAACCGCCAACACAGCCGCCTTCGCAGGCCATAACTTCCACCAGATTGCCCGGCGCTTCGCGCGTGGCGTAATCGCGCAAATGTTTCAGCCCCTTGAGCGAAAGCCCATCCACCTGCACCGGCTTTACCTCTGCCCGCTCCCCAACACAGGAAACCACGGCAGCGGCCACTCCACCGGAAACAGCATACTTGCGGCCATCACCAGAAGCGCCTTCGCCAAGGGAGGCTTCCTCACACTCCTCAAGTTCGATACCGGCTGCCTCGAACAATGCGCCCAGTTCTTCAAAGGTAAGCACATAATCCACCATTTCGTCTTCCAGCCCTTCCAGCCGTTTGGCCACGCAGGGACCGACAAAAACAGTCACGGTTTCCGGATTACTCTGTCTGGCCAGCTCTGCCGTATAGTGCATGGGCGTTCCGGTGTCGGACACAAAAGGCCGCACCTCTGGCATAAGCTTGCGCACGGCCTGAATGTAGCCGGGACAACAGGATGTGGTCATAAAGCGCGCGCCTTCGTGCATGCGTTCCACAAACTCATCGGCCTCCCTGCGGCTGGTAATGTCCGCGCCGGTCGCCACTTCCATGCAAGCGGAAAAACCCAGTTGCCGCATGGCCGAGTAAATCTTGCCCAATGGCACGCCGAACTGCCCGATAATGGCCGGAGCCACCATTGCGGTAACATGCCGGTTTTTCAGACGCAGCAGCACATCTGTGACGGAACTGCGCTCCAGAATTGCACCAAAGGGGCAAGCCCGCATGCAGCGGCCGCAACTGATGCATTTATTGAAATCAATTTCGGCGCGGCCATGCTCGCTTTTTTTGATAGCCTTCACCGGGCAGGAATGCTCGCAGGGCACCTGAAGCTTAACGATGGCCCCATACGGACAGGACGCGAGGCACTTGCCGCAGTTACGGCATTTATCCACGTCAATTTGCGAGCGCCCGTTTACGATATGCACCGCCCCAAAGCGGCAGGCACCTACACAGGGGTGCGCCACACAGCCCTGACAAACGTTGGTCACGAAAAAACGTGCGTTGATGCAGCTGTGGCAGGCAATATCGCAAGCCGAAATCACAAAGTCGGCTTCACTGCCGTTGCGCTGCGCGGCTTTCTCCGCATATTTTGCAAGCGGCGTGCTGTCATCGTCCTCGTCTTCCAGCAAAAAGCCCATTGCCGCCATGCAGCGGTAGCGCAAAATTGCCCGGTCTTTATAGATGCAGCAGCGGTCGTGCCCGCCGCCTTTGGGCCGCATCTCATAGGGGATGCGCTCAACTGCCGCCACAGCGCTCTCGCCATTGCCGGACGCCATGAAAGCCCCGGCGACGCGCTTTAAAACCTCGCGCCGCAAGCGGTTGATATGGTTGATTTCCTGCATGTATTCCTCAAATATATTCTGCCAGAAGCGCGCTTCCGGGATAAGTTAAAAATGACGCGACTTGACCGCTTACGGGAAAATACACCAGTCCGTGGCTGCGTCAATAGCTATAGAAAAAAGACTCCGGGAACCGTAACAGCAAAGACAGGAACTACCACGCGCCATAGCGCGCCAGGTTCCGGGCAGAAAAAGTGCGAATATATTGTAAAGCCAGGTGTTCTAGCTGCGCGTGTTTCTGACCTTTTGCGCCCCGGCCTGCCCGCCTGTATACCTTTGTGCCCGCCAGTATTGACTAGCGTGGCATCCAAGGATAGAAAAAAACTATGAACTACCAACCTCATGCCCTGCTAACCGGAATCCTCAAAGCTGACATGAAGCCTGCCCTTGGGGTCACGGAACCGGGAGCCATCGCCTTTGCCGTTTCCAGGGCGCGCAGCCTTGTAAACGGCGAGATTGTTCAGGTCACCTTGCGTCTTAACTCCGGCATGTACAAAAACGCCTTCACCTGCGGCATTCCAAACTCGGATAAGTTCGGCAACGCCTTTGCCGCCGCCCTTGGCGCAGTGGGCGCAAATCCTGATGCCGGGCTGGAATCGCTTTCTGCCATCACAGCCGAACACAACCGGCTGGCGCAGGCGCTGCTGGACGCAGGCAAAATCAAGGTGGAGCTGAGCGGCATAACGCCGGATATATTCATTCAGGCGACGGTGGAAACGGAATCCGGAAGTTGCACCGTGACCATAGAGCATGGGCATACCGACATCACATCCATCACCCTGAATGGCGAAACGGTATTGTCTGCGCCGCCACAGCGCGAAAAGGGCGAAGAAACCGGCATACATGCCTTCGGCCTTGAGCAGTTGCTTGAATTCGTGAACACCGTGGAAGAAGACAGCCTGACCCTCATGATGGAAGCCTACACGGTGAATCTTGCGCTGTTGCAGGCGTCTCTCGATTCGCCGCGCACTGTTTTTACCAAGGTGCTTTATCAGGAAAACGGCCAGCGTCTGATCTCAGTGAACGAATTGGCCACGGCCCAGCTCATGTGCAATGGCGCCATTGAAGCGCGCGTAATCGGTCTGGACAAACCGGCCATGAGCATCACCGGAAGCGGTGCGCACGGCATAATCTGCACCATGCCGCTTTACGCTTTTTGCAAGGTACGCGGCCTGTCGCAGGAAAAACTTTTACGCGCCACAGCCCTGAGCTATCTGGTCACAATGTATATCAAGGAATATTCCGGGCGACTTTCCGCCTTTTGCGGCTGCGCCATTGCTGCCGGAACCGGTATGGCCTGCGCACTGGCCTGGCTGCATGGTGCCGGTTACGAGCAGATTTGCGGCGTGATCAGCAACATGGCATCCAGTATTACCGGCATGATTTGCGATGGAGGCAATCAGGGTTGCACCATGAAAGGCATTGTGGCTGTAGATGCGGCCTTCCGCTCGGTTGATCTGGCCATGAGCGGCGCTTCCGTAGATGTAATCCACGGCATTAACGGCCGCACGCCGGAAGACACCATGCGCCATATGGGGCTGATTGCCTCGCCCGGCATGACGGCAACCGAAGGCACCATTCTTGAAATCATGCAGAAGAAAAACGCTGGGTAAAACAGGAAGCCAATTTCGCGAAAAACGCAAAGAAAACAGTTCAAGCAGCAGAACAATCACCGCATATATTACGGTTTATGCATAAAAGCGGACGCAAATTGCGTCCGCTTTTTCACAGTTCAGAAGATGTCTAAACGTTACGCTGCCACTGCGTAAACATTAAAAGCAAAAACAGCTTCCAGTCTTCCGGGTATAGCCGGAAGACTGGAAGCTCTGGTATTTAACCGTCGATTTCCGAGAACTGGAACACTGAGCGCCAGGCTTCGTGTGTGCAGTAGAAGATAGAACGGGCGCGTCCGTTACAGTCGCCGATGAAGTATGTTTTTACGCCCAGGTCGGCAAACTTGTCGGCCTCGGCCTTGTTGGCGGTGAGGCCAACTGCCATGACCACGGTATCGGCCTTGATTTCGTGCACCTTGCCATCGCAATCGGCTGCCAGAATGCCGTCATCCTTGATTTCCTGCACCTTGTAGGAGGTAAGCACGGTCAGGCCGTGCTCATCCACACGCTTGAGCAAGCCACGGCGGGCATTGCCATCCATGTTTGTGCATACTGCGGGCATCATTTCCACAACGGTCACATTGCAGCCAAGATTCTCACGCAGGGTGAGAGCGGTTTCCACACCCACCAGACCGCCGCCGATAACTACTACGTTTTTGCCTACGCGCTCGGGGTGGAACAGGGCTTCATCGGCGAACATGGCCTTCTCCTTACCGGGGAAGGGAGGCTGGGTGTAGTTGGAGCCGACAGCCACGATAACAGCGTCCGGCTTGGCGGCCAGCACCATTTCGGGAGTTGCGGCCTCGCCCATCTGAATCCAGGTTCTGCCCTTGGCTACCTGCGCCTGCTGCCAATCCAGAAAAGCCTGGGTTTTGGCCTTGAAAGGCGGCAGGGAGGCTTCCACAGCGTGACCGCCAAAGCGGCTGGATTTTTCCATAAGGGTCACAGTATGGCCCATCAGGTCAGCCACACGCGCGGCCTCAAGCCCGGCGCAACCGCCGCCGACAACCACCACGCGTTTGGGGTTGCGCACCTTGTACATTTTGTATTTTACTTCCTGACCGGCGCTGGGGTTGAACTCGCAGCGAATCGGGAAGCCCTTGGCAAGACCGTTCAGGCAGCCTTCGTTGCAACGGCAGCAGGGGCGGATATCGTCAATGCGGTCTTCGAGAATCTTGTTGGCAAAATCCGGATCGCAGACATGCTGGCGACCAAAGATTACAAAGTCTGCCTGATCCGCTTGCAGGGCCGCTTCCGCAGTGCGGGCGTCAAAGCCGCCGCCAACCCCGAAAACCGGAATATTGACGTGCTTCTTCATTTCCGTGGCGTACTGGATGATTTCCAGAGCCGGGAGGTAGCAGGAGCGGTTCTGGCTGAACGGGCTGGTCTCGTGGTTACCGGCCGAAGCGCTGATGTAGTCGAGGCTGGGCTCGATCATCTTTGCCACTTCATAGGCTTCTTCAGGCTGGAAGCCTTCCGGCCCGACAAATTCGTCAACAGTGATGCGGCAACCGATGATGAAGTTGCGGCCCACGGCAGCGCGGGTTTTTTCCAGAATCTCTTTCAGGAAGCGCGCGCGATTCTCAAGGCTGCCGCCATACTCATCGGTACGCTTGTTGGTGTAACGGGAAAGGAACTGGAGAATCAGGTAACCGTGGGCGGCATGCATTTCAACGCCGTCAAAACCGGCCTTCTGGGCGCGTACAGCGGCATCCACATAGCTCTGCTGAATCTCATGAATCTCGCAAACTTCCAGCGGGCGCGGCTTTTGCTGGTTAACCTGACAGGTAATGTCGCTGGCGGAAACAGGCTGGAACTCATGAACGCCTTTTTTGCTCTGGCGTCCGGCGTGGCTCAGCTGCAAAATGGCAATGGCGCCATGATCCGTAATAGCCTGTGCAAGCAAAGCCTTTTGCGAAATCTGGTGATCGCTGAAAAATGTGGAGCAGTTCAGTGCAGAACGCGCCATTTTGTTATCTACTGATGTATTTTCAACAATGATGATGCCACTTCCGCCCTTTGCTCTGGCCCCGTAATAATCGCACATCAGAGGAGTGGGAGAACCGTCAAAGGTGTTAAGACGGCTTTCCATTGCCCCCATGACGATTCTGTTACGCGCAATTTTGTGACCAATCTTCATTGGACTCCAAATTTTGTACTTAGCTCCCATTGGTTCCTCCTCAGAAAGTTAAAATCCAGCCATATTAAATTTGCTGCACTTAAGTTGTTGACGAAATAAATCTTAATAAATTCTTGTAATGTAATTTTTGAAGCTGATTTTAAAAACTATCTGCTTTCAAGCACAAAACAAAAGCGATTCACCTTGCCTGCAAGCAGTAAAGAAAGATTCAGACTTCCATATTTAAGAATATTCAAGAAATAAGCCCAAGGGTCAACAACATAATATTAATCGAGTAATATTCAAAAATTTTGGGTTTAAGACAAAACACCCAAAAGACAAATGACAGCATAAAAAGCAATAACACACTGTTTTAACTAAAAAACATGCCAAACAAGAAAACTTCTTACACACAAAGAAACAATCAATATTTTGGATAAACAAACAAGAAAAACCGCAGTCATTTTGCAAATGACTGCGGTTTAACGCGATTTTGGCTAAATAAAAGCCGTAAAATTATGCTTTATCAGTAAAATCCATTCTTGAGGCGCGGCACTGCAAACGCCGCAAACACATGCGCCGCAAAGGTTAATGCGGATCTAGCCACGGAGTTACACAACCACATTAATGGAGACTTCCGGAGCGGAAACCTGCCCCTGCCCGGACGAAATATCCGGCGCGGGAACTGCCGCAGCACCACCGCCAACCGGGGAAGATTCCAACGGTTCAACAGGTGCAGGCGCAGCCGGCGCAGAAGCAGCTTCAAGCAATTCGGCAGGCATGGCGGCTTCCTCGATATCCTGTCTTGACTTATCAAGGTACACCTTGGCTTCTTTGTGAACCTGCTCTTCCTTGTCACGCTCCACCATGGCATTGGCCTGCTTGGCCACGCGATAGATAGCTCCGCGCCCGCTATTGTGCTCGCTTCTAATCTTGCCAACTTCAACAGCCATGGTCGTTCTGAGCGACTCTACCATACCCATGAAGCGGTCGCTGGTCTTCTTTTCCGCAGCAAGACCGCTAATCGTGGCCTTGACGTAGCGCGATTGCTCCGTGTCCTGACTCACAAAGTTACGGGACATTAAATTTTTTGAAGATGCGGATAATGAGACTGTATCGCGAGAGAGATCAGAGACTTCCGGCACAGAAGCGGAGACTGCAAGTTGCGCCTGCTCCGCCTCGAGTTCAGAATCTTCTTTGCGCAAAAGCTCGGCTAAAGAAGACGATTGTGACCCGTCTGACAGAATGCTCTTTATGTCCATACTGCACCATCCTTGCGT
The DNA here is from genome assembly GCA_030267065.1 of Desulfovibrio sp. OttesenSCG-928-C06. Lineage (GTDB taxonomy): Bacteria > Desulfobacterota > Desulfovibrionia > Desulfovibrionales > Desulfovibrionaceae > WRHT01. The sequence goes on from JAJDJF010000020.1 coordinate 23,976, forward strand.
CTGATGTACTTATCGGTATGAACATAAAAAACTTGATATGTGTATTGATTTTTTTGGTATAATCTTGAATACAAAAACAATATCAACAGGTTAGCAGGCTAACCAACAACCATGTTGCGCCCGCCTGACTTGGCAGAATAAAGATTGCGGTCTGCCTCGGCAATCTGCTCATTGACCTTCTCGATCCCCCCACCGGAGTAAAGCCCGATACTGACTGTGCAGTGCAGTACGATATCTCCGTTAACATACGGAGTGGAGGCAACGCTTTTGCGCATACGCTCGGCAGCCAGAATTGCCTCGCGCCCGCCGGTTTCCGGCATCAGCAGCAGAAACTCCTCGCCACCCCAGCGAAAAAGGCGATCCATGGCCCGCATCTGCGAGGTGATAATGCCGGAAATGTGCAGCAACACCTTGTCGCCAATTTCATGCCCGAATGAATCGTTGACTTTCTTGAAGTGGTCTATATCGATCATGGCGACGGAAAAGGCCTGCTGATCCCTGGCAGACTTGCCGGAAACCCACGAGAAGTAGTTCTGAAAATCCCTGCGGTTGCCAAGCCCGGTAAGCGGATCAGTAAGAGCATCCTGCTCAAGGCGACTCATGGCTTCCACCAGCGCCTTGCGGGTATGGTAGCGCGTATACTCCGCGAACCACGAAAAAACAAAAGCTCCGAGCATCACCAAAAGAAAACGCAAACCGAGCGACGCGGGCATCTCGCCCCCGAGAAAAATCTTGAGTGGAGAGCACAGCAATGCTGCAACCACCGCAAAGAAAATGCAGAACATGATTGTTCCACCGCGCAATCCGGCGCTGAACATGGCCATGGGGGGGAATATGATGAACCACAGCAGGCTGGACCAGTTTGGAGCGCCGCCGTTCACAAGAAGTGTAACCCCCATAATCATGAGCGAACCAACCAGAACCATTATTGGAAGCATTGCGTTGCGCGGCCTGAACTTGATCCAGAGCAGTGATATGGACGGCCCAATCAGTAGAAGAGCCAAAGGCGCGAGCAGGTGCGTCTGCCCTTCATACCAGTTAAGAACCAATGAAATCAGGATGAGCCCAATCATCACAAAACATAAAATGATACAACTGCTCAAGCGAAAGTCGCTTTCCCTGAAATTGACCCAGCTGGTCTTTCCCAAAGGCTCGCCACGCAAAAGTCGTGTATAGAAATTATTTAATATACTCATATTTATATATATTGCTACTTATAACACACCAATATGAAGACAGATACCTTTAATATAATCCATTTTGCTCCATCGCGTCCAGCAGAAGTTGAAATAAATAAAACAAGATATAAATTTATATAAAAAGTAAGAATAACGTGACATCCCCATACCGCAATACATGGCAGACATAATCCTGCCGCAGTCCACTGCCGGTCGCTACCTGTTGCTACCGACCTATACCCTGCATGCACGTCTATAGCCCAGCCAGCATCAGGACTGTACAGATCATAAAACCCATTGCTGTGCAGCTAACGGCTGTGCAGCAATGGGCTTATGCAAATGTGTTACGCGCTTTACGCCAGCCGACTAAGCGGCCTATGTCTGCTATCAGGCTCCTTCCGGCAAGCTCAGACCAAGCTCGACCAGACCGGCAAGGTCCTTGATCTTCTCGTTATACCTGCCTTTGCTGTCCGCCTCGGGCCAGATGGCGTAAAATTCGGCATAGCCCTTAAGACCCAGAAAAAAAGAACGAATGCGTCGCTCAGCCCACGGGTCCGGCAAAACAAACAGAAAGCGCTGGGTCATCACATCCGGAATCGCCTTGACGGATTTCCAGAAGGCCTGTCGTTCCGCATCGGTTCCGGCCTGCCAGACAATATAATCCCAGCTGTTGTATTCTGCCACCGGGCCGAGAATTCCGTCCTTAACAAAGCGCACGTTACGCTCAACGCCGCGAAACGGACCGGAACTCCACGGAACAAAGCGCCAGTGTTCCCAAAACTTCGGTATGGACTCCAGATGAGCGGCAAGGGTTTGCGGGGTCAAATCCATTAATTCACCATATTGTTGCCGAAAGCGCGCAGGCCTCCGGATCTGTTTGATTATGTAGCAAATGGGTGGTCAATAAGGAGTTGTAAGCCAGAGTCAGCCTTAGCCCTCAAGCCAGGTACGGAGTTTGCCGATTTGCCCGCCCACTGATACGGGGCCGGTGCCGCCGGGGCTTTCGCGCCGGGCCACAGCTGCCTCAAAGGTCAGGATGGCATAGACGTCAAGGTCAATCAGCTCGCAAATCCCCCTGTAGTCGTCCAGCGACAGGTCCTCAAGCCCCACTCCCCTGTTCTCGGCCAGCGCAACGGCATTGCCGGTAAGGTGATGCGCCTCGCGGAACGGAATCCCCTTGCCCACCAGATAGTCGGCCAGTTCGGTTGCGTTCACAAAGCCAAGGCTGAGCGTCTTGAGCATACGGTCCGGGTTGAAAGTGAGCGCCCCAATCATACCGGCCATTACCTCCAGAGACATGGAGAGCGTGCGGTTCACATCAAAGAACTGCTTCTTGTCTTCCTGCAGGTCGCGGTTATAGGTCATGGGCAGGCCCTTGATGGTGGTGAGCAGCGCCGTGAGCGCGCCGTACACGCGGCCGGTCTTGCCACGCATAAGCTCGGCCACATCCGGGTTCTTTTTTTGCGGCATGATGCTGGAGCCGGTGG
>JAJDJF010000021.1 GCA_030267065.1 Desulfovibrio sp. OttesenSCG-928-C06
CAATCCGGCCATTTGCATCAAAAAAGTCGGGCTTGTGCTGAAGATAGATTTCGGGCTGGCCCATGTGCTTCATGCCCAGAAAAGCGGCAATGCTGCGCAGGTGCGACTGGCAAGCTGCCGTGCCGACAGCGCCCGGGCTCATGCCGGCTATGGCCAGCGGCTTTCCGCCCAGTACACCCTTTCCGGATGGGCGCGAGCACCAGTCAAGGGTGTTCTTGACCAGAGCCGGGTAGCTTCTGTTGTATTCCGGGGTCACGATGAGCAGGCCGTCTGCCTCTGCCACCGTGTTTTTCATCGCAACCACCGGGGCGGGCAGGTTCTGTTCAAGATCCTCACAGAACATGGGTACGTTTTCCAGATTAAGAAAATCAAAGCTGAAAATATCCTTGCCTAGCTCGGCCAGTCCACTGGCCAGCTTCTTGTTTACGGAGTCCTTCTTCAGGCTTCCGACCAGTACTGCTAGCTTATACATATTCATTTCCTTTTTGTTGCTGGTTATTTACCGGTACTTTACTGCAAAATTCCGGGACAGCAATTATATAGTTTCAATAATACCACACCAGATCCTTTATGGCAAAAGGATCATGACAAGCGTATGTTTTTATCATATACCAGCAGCCATATTGGGTCTATGGACTTTAATGATTAAGAACATCTTTCGGGTAGATGCGTTTTTTGTTGTCCGGCTGGCATAATCGGACTGCCAGACTGCCCGGGCGACGTGATCTGCTTGAATTATGCAGGGTGTAATTGGCGCAATTGGCTTCCTGTTGCGCATATGGTAAGAAGAATAAACAGATTTTTTGCTTTTTGCGTATTTGCCTTGCGAAAAGCCAAATTGTAACCTGATAACAATGACGGACTTTATATGAAGAACAAACTGCTACTTTGCGCATTGCTGGTATTTGCCGCTCTTGCGGCTTTGAACGGCTGCGCCGGAGGCAAGGTGGAAAACGCGCTCATGCAAAAAGATTTGCTGCACCACAACTATGTGCTGGAAACCGTGGACGGGGAGCCGTTCACCAGCAGCTTCAAGACCCCCAACCTGAGTTTTAACGAAGGTTTCAGGGTTGGCGGGGCTGTGTGCAATAACTTTTTTGGACAGGCCGAACTGAAAGATGGTGTGCTCAAGGTGGAACATATGGCTTCTACCCTGATGATGTGCCCGGACCAGCAGCTTAACTCGCTGGAGGCGACTTTTGGCGAAATGCTGCGCAACGGCGCGCAAATCAGGCTGGAAGGCGACCGTCTTTTCCTGAATCAGGGCGGTCATGAGCTTGGCTACATACTCAAGGATTATGTAAACTAACCGTGTTGCGCCACGGCGCGGCATATTGCGGAGTGCAGGATGAAGAACAGACTTTTTTTGCTCCTTGCGGGGCTGCTTATAATCGGGAGTTTTGGTTTTATGGGATGCGCCAAGGTTGATACCGGAAAGACGGTAGGCTCTGAGCAGTTGATCGGAAAGGACTTTCATCTGGCCGCCATTGATGGCCAGCCTTTTGAATGGGAAACCCCGCTGGTCATGCATTTTGACGAAAATATGCGGATTTCCGGCAATTTCTGCAATCGCTACGTTGGACAGGCTACGCTGGAAGACGGCGTTCTTACAGTCAAGCAGATGGCCAGCACCAAGATGCTTTGCATCAAGAGCCAGCTCAACGAAATCGAGCAGCTGGTGCCGGGCATGCTGATGAACGGGGCCGCGCTGAGTCTGGATGGCGGCAAGCTTTCCATCCGTCAGGGTGAGCACGAGGTTGTTTATATTCAGGCCAAGTAGCTGTTTTGATAGTCTAATATAACGCGGCCTGACGGTTTGGCCTCAAGACTGCGATTGTTTAAACTTGCGGATGGAGTTAATTAACTTCATCCGCAAGTTTTTTGCGTCAAAGGAGCGAAAGCTGATGAACGCTGAAATTTTATGTGTTGGAACCGAAATATTGCTGGGTGACATTGTCAACACCAATGCCGCCTATATCGCGCGCGAGCTGGCCGAACTGGGCATCGGCTGCTACTATCAGACCGTTGTGGGCGACAATCCGGAACGTCTGCGCAAGTGTCTGGATCTGGCGGTGTCGCGGGCGGATATAGTTATTACCACCGGTGGTCTGGGGCCTACTTACGACGATTTGACCAAAGAGACTGTTGCCGCGCATTTTGGGCGCAAGATGGAACTGCATCAGGAATCGCTGGAACATGTCAAATCCTTTTTCCAGCGCGTTGGCAAGGAGATGTCTGAGAACAACATCAAGCAGGCCTATATGCCGGAAGGCGCGGTGGTCTTCCCCAATGATCGTGGAACAGCCCCCGGTCTGGCCATTGAGGGCAACGGCAAAATAGCCATCATGCTGCCCGGACCGCCGCGCGAGATGACCGCCATGTTCGAGCAGCAGGCCAAACCATACCTGATGCGGCTTTCTGATCTTACTCTTGTATCCAGTTCCATTCATCTGTTCGGAATAGGTGAATCCACGCTGGGGCAGGAGTTGCGCGAGTTCATGGAGACACAGACCAACCCCACCGTCGCTCCCTATGCCAAGGAGGGCGAGGTCATGTTGCGCATTACCGCCCGCGCCCATACCCACCGGGAAGCAGAGGACCTGATTCGCCCGGTGCTGGCCGATTTGTGCGAACGCTACAAGCAGTTTGTTTATGGCATTGATGTGGGCAATCTTGAGACTGCTCTGGTGCAGGCCCTGCGCGAGCGCTCCCTTACGCTGGCAGTGGCCGAGGGAGCCAGCGGCGGCTTGCTGACCCAGCGTATAACCTCTGTGCCGGGCAGTCAGGACGTCTTCAACTGCTCGATGGTCTTTGGCAACGCTGAAGCGGCGCCCCGGATTCTGGGATGTTCTGGAGAGCTGGAGAGCGCGTCCGTAAATGTTACCGGCTGTGCGTCTGGTGGTGCTTCAGGTGGTACGTCCGTAAACGCTTCCGGCTTCACTTCCGTTGAGGCAGCTATGGCGCTGGCGCGTGCTGCGCGCGAGAAGAGTGGGGCAGACATCGGCTGCGCGGTCACTGCCCTCTATGATCTGGAGCCGGAGCAGGGCGGTAGTGATACGCAGAGCACGCAAAAGCGCGACAAGGCCGTCTCTCTGGCCTTTACCGGCAAAGTTGGCGGGCGCGAGGTTTCCGGCAGTATGGTTTTTCCGCTGACTCTAGGCAGTTTTATGCAGTATGAGCGCAGAATGGTTTCCTCCAAGACGCTGCACACGCTTTTGCTGGCGATTAAGGGTGAACTGTCCGTGTGATGCCTGCCGGTGCATGCCAGCCGTCTGGCTGATGTTTGCCTGATGCCTGGATGATGTCTGAACGATGTCTGCCCGGGTTGGCAGAACTGGATACTGCCGCTGTCCTCTGAGGTCGGCCTGTATAAAGATACTGGGCCGCAGGCTCTTGCGCGGGCTACTTGACGTTGCGGCACTATACTAATAGGCGGCTAATCCGAAAAAAATAACTTTTTTGAAAAATCCTGTTGACAATGGGGCCGTCTTAAGGCAAACCAATCTTCGCACCAAGTGGGGGTGTAGCTCAGTTGGGAGAGCGCTTGAATGGCATTCAAGAGGCCGTCAGTTCAATTCTGTCCATCTCCACCAGAAAATTTACCCTGTCTTTCAGACAGGGTTTTTTTATAGAAATCACTTCATAAATGTCTTTTGCCCTTTGCCTTCGCCCGCTTCGAGTGGGCTCCTCCAGTGCGAAGTTCATATATGTCTAATATACTCCACTCCGCCCTGAAGTCGCCTTCCCAGGCAAAGAACAAAATTCTGTTTATGGAATGACTTCTGGCAATCCACCGCCCTGCCTATATGGGTAATCAAGAATCGGGATAGATTGATGCAGAAACGAATTAATTCACTACAGCTGTTGCGGGCAGTTGCGGCTGTAATGGTTGTTTTGCTTCACTCTCAATATCGCGCGTTTCATTATCAGGGTGTACTTGGCCTGCCGGTATCATTTTTAAATTCCACACCTGAAGTCCGTTCTTTTGGCGCTTCGGGGGTGGATATTTTTTTTGTTATCAGCGGCGTGGTCATGGCCTATGTGACTAACCGCAAAAGTGGTGTTTTTTCGCATATACCGGTTTTTCTGGCCAAGCGTTTTGCAAGAATATATCCCGTATACTGGTTTTACCTGACTATTTGCATTGTTTTTCTGCTGCTGCGACCGGAATGGTTTTTTAACTGGGCTTTTGAGCTCCGTGGCGCAGTCTATTCATACTTTTTGATTCCCTACACGCCGGAAGTAAAGCTTGCGCCCCTGCTGCACGTTGGCTGGACGCTCTGGTATGAGGTGTACTTCTATTTGCTGGTTGCGGCTGGCTTACTGCTGCGGCGCAACGTATTTCTTGTGTTGCTGGGTGCCTATTTTGCCGCCTGTTGCCTTTCGGCAGACTGGTTGCGCGCTTTCGGTGCTTTTGGCTCGCTTGCTTCCAACCCCATACTGTTCGAGTTTTATGCAGGCTTTTTGTTGGGCGTGCTCTATGTTTCCGGTAAAAAAATTCCAACTGGCGTGGCTCTTTTGATGCTTGCCTCGGGCATTGCCCTGTATGTGATCTGGATTGCCGGGGTGGTAAAATTCCCCTTGGGAATTGCAGCAATTTTTCTGGTTGGTGGAGTTCTATTTATCGAAAAGAACAAGGGGATGAGGCTGCCGAGCTGGGTCATGTCTCTGGGGGATAGCTCCTACACCCTGTACCTGTCACATATGTTTGTTATTGGCGGTGTGTCAAAGCTGCTATACCTTAGCGGTCTGGCTGGGCAGATGTCTGCGGACTTTTTTATTGTTGTTCTGGTTGCTGCAAGTGTTATTGCCGCGCATGTTCTTTATCTGACTGTTGAAAAGCCCATGAATTCATTCCTTAAACGTAAAATAGGAAAGAAGTTCAGTCAGGCATATCTGCGTTAAAGTGACTAGCAAGCAATAAGGGGGTGATGGCCCCGGAGCATTCTTAAGGTGGTGACATCATGGAGCATCTCGAGTTTCAGCCTCACATGTCTACTTCAGAGGCCGAGCTTTTGGTCAGTTTTATTCCCAACACAGGCCGGGTTCTTGAGTTTGGTGCTGGCGGAAGCACTCAGCTTTTTTTCGAGCACGGCGTCAGCCATCTATACAGCCTTGAGTCTGATTCGGTTTGGTTGAATAAGATTATCGCCAGCCCGAATGTCTCCGTTAATTTGAAGTATGGCAGATGGACGCCGCTTCATGCAGATATCGGTCTGGTTGGGGATTGGGGTGCGCCAGCTGCCAGAAAACCGCAGGCCCGCTGGCTGAACTACCACCAACATTGCTGGGAGGCGATTCCTGAGCGGAATTTTGATTTTATCCTGATTGATGGAAGATTCAGGGTAGCCTGTCTGTGTCAGTCATTGCTGCGTTGCAACAATGACTGCCTCACATTCGCGTTTCACGACTTTTTTGACAGACCCTGGTATCATATTGTTCTTGGATTTGTTGATATTGTTGCGCAAGCGGATACTTTGGCTATTCTTAAGCCCAAACAGACCGTGGACTGGAGAAAATTGAATTTGGTTCTGCAGGCTCACCAGTTTTTATTTGATTAATATTATTGTTTTTATGGTTTGATTAGAAAGTTTCAATCTTTTGGCCTGAATGGTTTTCAGAATTGACAGCCGTTTTATGGTGAAATAGTCCTGCTGGGACCTCTTGAATTACATTGCTGGGGTCGTCAGTGCAATTCTGTCCATCCCACCAGATTTTCGAACGGCCCGTATTAAGCGTACTGATTGAAGATATGCGGGTTAACAACACGGCCCACGATACACCGCCTCAGGGCTTCCTGAAAGGACAAGCCGGCCTTCTAGGCTGACCTGTTTTGACTCACATTTGCCGAGTTGCGTGTAGCTGCGCATAGTGGCTGACGTAACTGGCTGTATTCGAGATATTTGCCACAAAAGAGAGCCATGCAAAACGGGCGCGACAAACATATGGGCAACGATTCATCTACAAGTGAAACAACGCTGTTTGCCGGATACTCTGATTACGGTTACAGGCGCGTAGTGGAGCAACACGGCATCCGCAAGCTTCTGTTCGGCAAGGGGAGCGATGCGGAAGAGGACACCGCTTTGCTGCTTGCGGAGCCTGATGTCTCGATTTTTGAGTACCCGCGCCTGATGTTGTGTGGGCTGCTGCTGCGGCCTGCAACAAGGCGCGTTCTGCTGGTGGGGCTTGGCGGGGGATTTTTGCCGGCAATCATTCGGCGGCACAGGCCGGATATTCATGTGACAGTTGTTGAGCTGGACCCGCTTGTTGGTTCTCTGGCCAAAGAGTTTTTTGACTACAGGCCGGATTCTGCCAATCCTCTGGTCATACAGGACGCCAGAACCTTTCTTGAGAACAGCCGTGATAATTTTGACCAGATCTGGCTGGATGCCTTTGACGGCGAGGGGATTCCCGTCCATCTCGCCACATATGAATTTCTGGAATTATGCAAAGCCCGCCTTGTCTCTGGCGGGGTGCTTGCCCAGAACCTGCATGTGGGGCATTCGCGCTATTTTTCGCATCTGGCAACAGCCACAGAGGTCTTTGAATCTTTCTATCTGCTGAAGGGGCCAAGTAACGAAAATTCCATGCTTTTTGCCGTAAAAGGCGTTACGCAACCTGAACCGCCCAAAAAAGCTTTCGCGCGCGGCCTCAAGCTGCACGGGCACTGGCTTGGCGGCATTCATCTCAAGGCTGAAGCGGCAAAAGCCGTGTGCACTTATCACAAGGACAGGCGTGCTGTTCTTTATGATAAGGATATATAACGCCAGACCCCGCCCCGGCAGTGTTTCAGATCTTTAAAAGGCTCGTTTAAATATTACGGGCCTTTCATTTCATGCTCTGACTCGCAGGGTATATCCGGTTTCATCCGGGCCGATGCCGCTTTACAAAACAAAAATTGCGCCTGCTCCTGTCTGTCTTCAGAGCCAGGCGCAATATCTTTATGTATTGTTATAGTGGAGCGGATTTGTTATAATTCTTGCATTTTGTATGGCAAGATTGTAAGTGAACTGTCAGATTAAAATTAATATAGGAGGGTGCATATGAGCAGCACAGACAAGTGGGAACTGTACGAAGACAAGAAAGGCGAGTGGCGCTGGAGAAGAACTGCCTCCAACGGCAATATCGTAGGTGCCGCCACTGAGGGCTACACCAATAAGGCCGACGCCATCAAGAACGCCGAACGCTACGGCTACAACGACAAGTTTGACCCCGCCGGCAAATGGGAATTTTATGTGGACAAGGCCGGTGAGCATCGCTGGCGTCACACTGCCACCAATGGCAACATCATTGGTGCCGCCTCCGAAGGCTATAGCTCCAAAGCAGCTTGCCTGGCCAACGCAGAACGCCACGGCTACAAAGAAGCCTAGAATCACAGGCCCTAACAGGGCTTGCTGGTACAAAGCCTTATAGACGCAAATGAAAACCCCCGGCCATGCCGGGGGTTATTTTGTTAGCCGGGCAGATCTGCGCCATCGCAGGGTCTTTATCTGGCTCTATTGCTATGTCTGTATGCTGCACTGCCAGCAGTCTGTTGGGCCGTCCGCTTTACGGGCGAATAAGCTGGATATGGTTGCGCCCGCGCTTGATAAGCCCGCGCTCTTCCAGCCTGTTCAGGGCGCGGCTTACCGTAACGCGGTGCATGCCGAGGATGGTGGATATTTCCTGCTGGGTTATCCTGATTCGTTCGTCATGCCGGTTTTTGCGGTTTGCTTCCAGATCCAGCAGGCAGTTGTAGATGCGTTCTTCAGAAGAATCGGAAACCAGCGAGGCTATCTCGGCTGACATGGCAAAGGCTTTTTGCGAAAGGCTGATCAGGAATCTTTCGCGAAAGCGCTCGTTATCTGCAAATAGGCGGCGGGCTTTATCCAGTCCGAACAGGACTGCCTTGACCGGCTTGGCGGCTGTGATGCGAAAAAGATTCAGATGGTCCGCAAAAACGTGTGCCTCGCCGTAGAACATCTTGTTTTTCACGAAAAAGATATTTTTCTCCTCACCACCCTGTGAGATGGCGGTCACGGCAATCTCGCCCTCCAGAATATAGTACAGATATTCCGCCTGTGTGCCTGCTTCAAGAAGCACCACGCCGGTCGGGTACGAGCGCAGGCTGCCTTCTGCCATTATGGCATCGTCCAGAGGCTCGCTGTCAAAGTTAATGAAGTAAGTATTCTGTTTGCTATCCAGCATGACGCCCCCCACATTAGAGCATTCTCGCTTTAAGATTGCAGTTTGACGGGCGTGGCCCCGTCTTGCGCCATCTCGTTGGCGTTGCGGCGCCATGCCTTGTTCTGCCCGGGTATCTTATCGAAGATATTGTTAGAAAAGCAGAAGTGCTCTGGCGCAACTATTGCGTATCTGGAAGAATATGTCCATCTCCGGCTGGATATGGCCCAAGAGCTTGATTCTAGCCGTTTTTATCATCTTGTAGAACAAATTGTGAAAAAAAACTCTTGTGTAACTTGTGTAGCATACACGACCCAGCTAGTGATGTACTCCAATATCATCCTGAATTAATAATGGTCGTTTATTTTTGACGAAAAAGACGCAAAAAAGAAAGTTATTTTTTTCACAAATCTTTCACCGCGGTGTCTCATCGAGGAGGGAGCAATGCCAAGACAACTATTTGCCCGAAAGGTAATCAAAACCGATGTTCTGGTTGTGGGCGGTGGCCTTGCCGGATGTTCGGCAGCTATCCGGGCCGCTGAAAAGGGAGCCTCAGTTCTGCTGGTAGACAAGTCGCATGTCAGGCGTAGCGGAAACGCGGCAACCGGGGTGGACCATACCTGGTGCTACCTGCCGGAAGTGCACGACCCGCAGGGATTTACCCCGGAACAGCTGGTTGAGGATCATATCGCCAAAATGGGGCCGGTGCAGGATCAGGATATCATCCACGCCATCGCCTGCAACATTGGCGAGCGCATAAAGGAAATGGAAGGCTGGGGCATGCCTTTCAAGACAGACGGCGAGTACCGTTTTGTCAAAAAGATTCACCGTGTCCCCACATTCCTGCACTGGGCCGGACGGGATCAAAAAGTCATTTTTGAGCGCCAGTTGCGCAAACTGAATGTGGAAACCATGAACCGGGTGATGATTTTTGAGCTTCTCAAGCAGGATGGTCGCGTTGTGGGCGCTATCGGTGTGGGAACGCGCGAACCGGTCATCTACATTTTTATTGCTCGTAGTGTTGTTGTTGCCACCGGCGGCATTTCAAGAATGTTCCCGGCCAAGCACTGCATGGATTTCAACCGCCAGCGCTACCCCTATGGTAGCGGGGACGGCATTGCCATGGGCATCCGGGCCGGGGCGGAAGTTGTCAGAATGGAGTTTTTCAACCGCTGGACCGGGCTGGCGCACTTCTTCAAATCCGGCCGCGGCACCTGGATTGGCGTGCTGGAAGACGCCTCGGGCACGCCCCTGAGCGGCGAAGCGGTTGCCGGTGGGCGCTCCAAAATGACTACCGGCGTGGAAAACCACGGCAAAATCAACCAGTTCTACCGCGAGGGACGCGGCCCCATCTATATGAACTGCGGCACCACCTCTGATGAGGATTTCGACTACATGTGCTGGGCCCTGTCCAACGAAGGCAACCAGCTTCTGCTGCAACAGGCCCGGGAGCTGGGTATTGATTTCCACCACAAGCGCATCGAATTCGAAGCCTATGACGCGGAAATGACCGGCGGCTATTGCCCGGATGTAAGCGGCAGAACCAATGTGCCCGGCCTTTTTGCCGGTGGCGGCGAAGTCATCGGTAACATGAAGCGCTCGGTGTCGCCCGGTTCATTTGCATTTGGCAAGATTGCCGGTGAAAGCGCCGCTATTGAGGCGCTTGGGCAGGAACTGGCCGACCCCGCCAGGAACAGCGATGAAATCGACCGGAATGTGGATCGTCTGGAACAGATGCTTAAGCGCAGTCAGGGCGCAAGCTGGCAGGAAGCCAGCGGAGCTTGCCAGAACATCATGGGCCACTACTGCTGCGAAACCAAGTACGAAAATCTGCTTGTTGCCGGGCAGGAGCAACTGGCGCGGGTGCGCCGCCGGGCGGAGCATACTCTGGCCGCCTCTTGCCAGCACGAACTTGTGCGCTGCCTTGAGGCCCTTAACCTGATGGAAATTGCGGAAGCGTCGCTGACGGCTTCGCTTGAGCGCAAGGAAACGCGGCAGGATAGCTACGATCCCTTCCGGCGGGTGGATTACACCGAGGAGAACCCGGAAATGCGCAAGTTCCTTGTCTACAGCAAAGAAGACGGCAAGCACAGGCTGCACTGGCGCTCACCCAGAACAATATCCTGATTTTCCGGAACCAGACAGACTTCCGGCGCATCGCGGAGTTGCCGGAAGGTATGAGGAGATACTTATATGCCACCAAAATTCAGCTATGAAGACGACAAGGGCTATCTTTTCATTTCGAAAACAGCCCGCCTGCGCCAGCCTGCCTGCCAGACGGCCTGCCCTGCCGGAGTGCAGATATCCCTTATGAACAGGCACGCGGCACTGGGCAAATTTGCCGATGCATTTGAAGTGTTGCAGGCGGCAGTGGCTTTTCCGCAGGCGGTTTGCTCGCATTGTACAAGACCGTGCGAGAAGGCCTGCAACCGGGGCAAGCTTGAGCAGGCCGTGCCGGTTGCGCGTATTGCCTGCATGTCAGCCGCCATGCAAAGGGAGCAGGGCAACGCCAGACCATACAGCAGCGGAAAAAGCGCACTGGTCTTGGGTTGCGGCTTTTCCGGCCTGAGTACCGCGTTCTTTTTGAACCGCCTCGGGCACACCACCACGGTGATTCACTCGGAAAAATATTCAAACACCGATCATTTCAAGCTTGGCGAGGCTTTCTTTGCCGAAGCCAAAGAAAAGCTCGCCGCTCTTGGAGTGCGCTTTGCGGAACACTCCGGCGAAGTGCTTGAAAAGCTCATGGATGGCAGCCAGGCCATCATATCCGCCAGTTCCGAGGCCGTATGCCTGCTTGGTGAGCGGGTGACCTGCGAATCCCTCAATGACGAGGACAGCAAAAGCATTGCCGCCGCATCTGCCGCAGCGCGCATGGCTGCGATTCAGGCCGATGCCTTTCTTGAAGGCTACGAGGTTGAGCGGCTTGACCTGCTGTACCTTGATGCGGACGGGGTACCGCAACGTGAACTGCTGCCCATGAACTGGCCGGACAACGCAAAGCCGGTCACCACTGTGCGCCTGACCGAGCTGACCAACCTTGAGTACTTCCAGAGCAAGAAGAGCGGCACAGATACAACCCCGCTGGAGCATCTGGCCCAAGAAGCGGCAGCCTGCTTCCATTGCGGTAAATGCATTGGTTGCGGCACCTGCGTGAAAATCTGCCCCGGCGATGTCCTCAAGATGGAGCAGGGCAAACCGGTGGCGGCGTATCCGGACGAGTGCATTCACTGCACCGCCTGCATGGTTGATTGCCCGGCCGGGGCCGTGTGCTTCCGTCTTCCCCTGCCCATGACGCTTGGAGCTGATTCGAAATACCTGTTTTAGAGCGTTTTCATTTCAAAGGCGAAAACGCTCTGGTGAATTGTTTTGTCAGGCGCATCCGGGAGATCCGGCACAACTTGCGCTGCTGCCGTAACCAGTGCGCCTGACGTGAAATCAAGGTCTGCCGCGTGATCAGGATGATGGCCTGCCGTCCGGCAAGCGCCGGTTCTTGTCGCGTGTTTAAAGAGTAACAATTTCAAGGAGATGAACATGCCTCCGGTAATAGATACAGAAAAATGCATCGGCTGTGGGCTGTGTGCGGAAATATGCCCGATGATGGTTTTCCGGCACAAGCCGGAAGAAAGCGATACGCCACAGGTCCTGTACGGCGACGAATGCTGGCATTGCAACGCCTGCGTACTGGATTGCAGTCAGGGTGCCATCCGGCTGCGCCTGCCGTTGCCGTATATGATTTTGAACACTGATGCCGCCAATCTCAAGGGGTAGAGGTATGAAAGAAGATATCAGGGAATACTCGGCTGATGTTCTGGTAGTGGGCGGTGGGATTGCCGGGCTGATGGCCGCCATAGCCGCAGCGGAAGAAGGAGCCAGCGTTATTCTGGCTGAAAAGGCCAACACCAAGCGCAGCGGATCCGGCGCAACCGGGAACGATCACTTTCTTTGCTACATCCCGGAAAAGCACGGGGCAGACATGCAGCCGATTCTGCGCGAGGTTCTGGACAGCATGGTTGGCCTTTGCCACGACAAGGACAACACCCGGCGCTTTTTGCAGGAAAGCTTTGAAGTTGTGCAGCTGTGGAACGAATGGGGAATTGCCATGCGTCCGCATGGGGACTGGGAGTTCATGGGGCACGCTTTTCCGGGGCGTCCGCGCGTCTGGCTGAAATATGACGGACATAACCAGAAGCCCGCCCTTACCGCAAAGGCTAAAAGCTGCGGCGTGGAAATACTAAATCATCTGCCCGTAGTTGATTTGTGCAGTGATGAAAGCGGCATCTGTGGCGCTTTGGCAATGGACGTGCGCGGTGATGATCCGGAGTTTGTGTTTTTGCGCGCCAAAACAGTGGTTCTGGCCACCGGTTCGGCAAACCGCATGTATTCGCCGGCTGGAACGCCGGGCTGGATGTTCAATACCGCTTTTTGCCCAAGCTGCACCGGGGCTGCGCAGGCTCAGGCCTGGCGCATTGGCGCGAATCTGGTGAACATGGAGCTGCCCAACCGCCATGCCGGGCCAAAGTATTTTTCCCGGGCGGGCAAATCAACCTGGATTGGCGTTTACCGCTACCCGGACGGCAGGCCGCTGGGACCTTTTGTGACCGAGGCCACAAAAGAATACGGCGACATCACCTGCGATGTATGGAACTCGGCCTTTACCGACCTGATGCTGGACGGGCGCGGTCCCGCCTATCTGGACTGTTCCGGAACCAGCCCGGAAGATCTGGAATATATGCGCTGGGGGATGCGTGGCGAAGGCCTGACCGCTCTTCTTGATTACCTTGATGAGAAAAAAATCGATCCGGGCAAGCGCGCAGTGGAATTCATGCAGTACGAGCCGCATCTGATCGGGCGCGGGCTTGAAATCGACATCGACGGCCAGACCTCCCTGCCCGGCCTGTTCGCGGCTGGCGACATGGTTGGCAACTTCCGCGGCGATATCGGCGGTGCGGCCGTATACGGCAGGATTGCCGGACGGCAGGCGGCCCGGCTTGCTGGCGGGCGTAGCATGCCTACATCCGGAGCAGCCGCAGAATGGCGCAAGAACAGAAGCGAATACTACCTGAGCTACCTCGGGCAGGGCAGTCACGATGCAGGCTGGCGCGAGGCAAATCTGGCCCTGCATCAGATCTGCAACGATTACATCGCAGCAGGCCCACACCGGGTGCGCTCCGCTACGCTGCTTAAAGCCGGTATGGAATACCTTGAACAGCTGCGCGCCAACATCCGTCAGGAAGTGCGCGTTGCCAACTCCCATGAGTTGCTGCGCCTGATTGAGGTTCTGGATCTTATGGATTGCGCGGAGGTTATTTTTCACAGTGCCGGTGAGCGTAAAGAGACGCGCGGCATGCATATCCGTAGCGACTTCAGCTTCACCAACCCGCTACTCTCGGACAAGTTCCTGCTGGTGTGCAAAAGTCCGCAAAATAGCGAAGTCAGTTTCAAGTGGCGCAGCATCAGAAATTAAAAATAATGCTCAAGTGGTACATTTTGTTCGTTAAGTAGCTTCTGGCCGCTCACGCAAGGCAGGCTGCCACACAGCCTGCCTCGGCCAGAATGCCGTCCGTAATAAATCTGTCAGGAGAGAAAAATGTCTAGAGCAATGACCAAACAGGTTATATATTTTCTTCTTGGGCCACTGACCTGCCTGATCGTCTCAAACCTTAACCCGCCAACCGGTATGACCGAAGCTGGCATGCTCAACCTTGGCGCATGCTGCTGGCTGATGATCTGGTGGATGACCGAAATCTTCCCCATGCCGGCTACTGCGCTTATGGCCATCCCCATTTTCGCCTTTCTGGGCGTGATGGCTCCGGGCAAGGCCTTTTCATTCCTCGGTACGCCGGGGATCATGCTGATCTTTGGGGCTACAATCCTGGTAGGCCTGATGAAGGAGAGTAACTTCATCACCCGCTATGCTTACTGGATTCTTACCCGGCGCATGGTCAGAGGCAGCGCCCGGCGCATGCTCCTGATGTTCACCCTGAGCATCGGGCTGCTTTCGGCCATCGCCCCAAACGTGCCGCTGGCAATTCTGTTCGTATCCATCACCGTTGCCCTTGGGCGTAACTGCAACATGCCCGCGAACAGCTCCATGATGCGCGGCATGTGCGTGCTTTCCGGCGCTGCTCCGGCTATTGGCGGCATTGGCACGCCACTTGGCGGCGCTCCCAACATGGTTATCATCGCCCTGATTGCCAAAGTGCTGGACCACGAGGTCTCCTTCTGGCAATGGAGCGCCATTGGTCTGCCCCTGTCCTTTATTTCCCTTACGATTCTTACCGTGATCGCCTGGGGATACTTTTTGCGTAACCATGACAGCTCGCAGACCCTCTCCACCGAGTCGCTTGATGAAAAACTGGAAGCGCTTGGCCCGGTCACCAGACATGAGCATATCGCGATGATCTGCATCGTTACTGCGCTTATTCTCTGGAGCTTTGGGCCGCAACTGGCTGGTCTGGTCGGCTGGGGAGGCGGTGTACGTCTGCTCAAGGGGCCTTTTGTGGCCATGTTCCTTGGGGCGGCTACCTTCCTGATTCCCTTCCGCAAGAACAAGGAAACCGGCGCACTGGAATTTTCCATGACCTGGAATCAGGCCGTCAGGAACGTTAGCTGGGACATTCTGGTTATCACCTTCGGCATCATGGCTTTTGGCGAAGTGCTGCTCGCGGGCGGCGTGGACAAGTGGATGGCCGGGCTGATTCAGGCCATGCTTGGCGATATCAGCGGCATTCTGGTCTGGTTCATGCTGATTCTGCTTTCCGGCATCTGCTCGCAGATCATTACCAATATCGCGCTCATGTCGCTGGTTATTCCGCTGGCGGCAAGCCTTGCGGTTGTCTACAACCTTAGCCCGCTGGCTGTTTGTCTTACTGTCGGCATGGCCTCCAACGTGGCGATAATGTTTCCGTTTTCATCTGTCACGGCGGCTGCGGCCATCATGGGAGGACAGGAGTACTCCCGCCCGCGCGATTTTGCCGGTTTCGGCTTTATTGTAACGCTGGTTATATCCTGCACGGTTTTTGTGCTGGGTTACTTCATGAGCGGGCTGATTCTCTAGTGCCGGAAGTGACGGCACAGCCCCACAGGCTCGCAATCTTGGCCGCATAATGGCCATGCGTTCCTGATGATGGTTTGTTGAGTTGAAAAGCAGACCGGAAAGCTTGTTTTTGCAGGTTTTTCGGTCTGTTATGTTTTTTTGTCATGGTTGTCATTTTATTTGGCAAGGGCTGTTCCTGTAAGGCAAATGGCGGTTAGCCTGCAGCAAGACAGAGCATGCTGCGATTTTTTTTGCTTGCACTTTTTTTGTAAAAATCCCAAAGAGATTTAAGTGTCCTGAGGACACTTTTTGTGTTACGATGGTCGGAAATTGGCAACCGTTGATTGGTGACGGCTGTGGATGCACTAAAATGCCAGCAAAGTCAGGATTGGTTCGCCCGTGAAGCATAACGACTCCATTCGCGTTCAGCGGGAACGCTTTCAGTCCGGTCTTGATATCGACCCGTTCATCGTGCGCAGTGCCATTTTGTCCTCATGGCGGCGCAGTCTGAAGTACGGCATCAACTCCGTAATTGAGTCGGCTATTGCCGCTGACGAAGAGGCCTTGCGCGAATCCATCTCCCGCAACCGCGAATTGATTGAAAGCGCCGCCAATACCATGGAGGAGCTGGTAATCTCCATCAACGACCCGCAAAGCCTGATTGGACTTTGCGATAGCTCTGGGCTGGTGCTGCACTCCATCGGACAGGAAGAGGAACTGGCGCTGTTCCCCGCGTTTCGCCGCGGACACCGGGTTGATGAGGAACATGCCGGAACCAACGCCGTTGGCCTGTGTCTGGTTGAAAAGCGCCCGGTGGAGGTACTCGGCTACGAGCATTATTCCTCCACAGCCCAGCACTGGTGCGGTCTTGCAGCGCCTGTTCTTGACCGCGACGGAGCGCTGGCCGGTGTGCTGACCGTTGCCACTGGCGCGTCTTCCTACCACAAGCACACACTTGGGGTCGTCAAGGCCTCGGCAAGAGCCATTTCCGAGCAGTTGCGCCTGCGTGAGATGCTGCGCGAGCAAAGCGTCATGCTTGAGCTCATCGACGAAGGGGTGATTGTGCTGGATTCGCAGGACAGGATTATTTCCATGAACGGAAAGGCCGGCCTGATGCTGCAAATCGATGCGCGTAGTGTAGGGCAGCCCATTGGCGAGGTGGTAAAGGACAGCCCCACGCTGTTTGCGGCGCTGGCCAGCAGGCAAAAGTTCAATGATCAGGAGACGTTGCTGCAACTTGCTTCCGGCGTGCAGGCCCAGTGTGTGCTTTCGCTTGCGCCGGTGGCGGCTACCGGCGGGCTGGTGCTGACACTGCGCGAGGCCAAGCGCATGCGCGAATACACCGTGCGCACCATAGGGGCCAAGAGCGTTTACACTTTCGAGAATATTATCGGCGATTCCGAGCCGCTGCAAAAGGTGCTGGATTTGGCGCGGGTGGCAACGCGCAGCGACATCACCACCCTTGTTCTGGGCGAGAGCGGAACCGGCAAGGAGCTTTTTGCGCAGGCAATCCACAATGCCAGTTCCCGCCATAGCGGTCCGTTTGTTGTGGTTAACTGCGGAGCCTTGCCCCGATCGCTGATTGAAAGCGAGCTTTTCGGCTATGCGGAAGGCGCTTTTACCGGAGCCAAGCGCACCGGCAAGCCCGGAAAGTTCGAGCTTGCGGACGGTGGCACCATTTTTCTGGACGAGATAGGCGAAATGCCGCTTGATGCGCAGGCCAGCCTGCTGCGCCTGTTGCAGGAGGGCGAGCTTACCCGCATTGGCGGTAACCGTCAGGTCAAGATTAATATCAGGGTAATTGCCGCCACCAACAAGAACCTTGAGGAAGAGGTGGCTAAAAAGGCTTTTCGCGAAGACCTTTTCTACCGGCTCAACGTTTTTACCTTGCTGATACCGCCCCTGCGCCAGCGCAAAAGCGATATCCGGCCGCTGTGCGAGCATTTTCTGTTCAAGTTCGCGGCATCTCTGGGCAAACCTGTTACCGGGTTCAGCCCGGAGGCCATGTCATTGCTGATGATGCACAACTGGCCGGGCAACGTGCGCGAGCTTGAAAACACCATTGAGCGGACAATCAACGTCTCGCAGGGCGGCCTGATTGATGTGCTGGATCTGCCCAGCTACATCCTGATGAAGGGCATTGCCGATTGCAGTCTGGGGGACACTCCCGGCGAGTGCGACACCCTCAAGAGCAGGGAACGCGAGCTGATTATCGAGGCGCTCAAGGACAATGGCGGTAATGTGCGCGCCACTGCCGGGCGGCTGGGCATCGCGCGCAGCGCGCTGTACAAGAAGATACAGCGTTTTGGCATCTCGCCTGACCAGTGGCGCGGCAAGGCGCAGGACTGATCTGTCCCCGGTTTCTTTGTCTTTTATCCTGCTTCCAGTCCCGATAACGGGCGTCTTTTCCTTCTTCTTTTCTGTCCACTTGCTTTGGCGGCTGTTAACTGTGTCCATAAAAGTGTCCACTATGAGGACATGTTTATGAGGACATGGATTGCCGCAAGACATGTCCGTGGCTTTTTCCATATGTGTTGCGTGCGACGCCACCCGCGCTGTTACTTGATTTTATCCCTGTCATAAACCTTGGTATGTAATTTGCTCTCTATTCTTCACCAGATGTTTCCGGCGATGTTCCGGAGATTGTTGAATGGCTGCGTCCATGCCGGGCTTTTCCGGCTTTGATGAACGACACTACCGAGGAGTTACTTATGCGCAAGATTCTCTTTTCTTTGCTCATTCTGGGTCTGTTGACCGCAGTTGGCCTGTCCCAGCCGTTGTCAGCCCTTGCTGCAAAGAAAATCGTCATTCGTATTTCGCACACCGGGGCGGCGGATAACGAATTTTCACAGGGATATGAGAAATTCAAGGAACTGGTTGAAGCAAAAAGCGACGGGCGGGTCGAGATCAAGATTTTCCCCAACGCCGTGCTCGGCAGTGACCGTGTAGCTGGCGAGGCAGTACAGCAGGGCAACCTTGAGGTAGTGTCCATCGCCACCAACATCATGTCCAGCTTCACAAAGGCCGCTCTGGCGTTCGATATGCCGTACGTTTGCGAAGAAGCCAAGATGGATTCTTACATGCGTGCGCTCGCTTATGGCGAGCTTGGCGAATATCTTAGCGAACAGCTCGGCAAGGTCGGTCTGGTTCCGTTCATGTACAACGCCACTGCAATGCGCAGCTATGTTTACACCAAGAAGGACGTCAAGTCGCTGGCCGACATGAAGGGCGTTAAAATCCGCGCCACTCCTTCTCCCATCGACGTTGCAAACGCCAAGGCCGTTGGTATGAACCCCACCGCGCTGGCTTTTGACGCCGTTTATCAGGCCCTGCAGCAGGGTACCGTGGATGGCGAGCTTTTGAGCTTCACCTCCATGATGAGCTTCGACCGTGCCGAAATCATCAAGTACATGCTGGTGAGCAAGCACAACTTCCCCATTCACATCGGCTGCATGAACAAGAAGTTCTATGACGCCCTGCCTGAAGACATCAAGCAGATCATCCACGAAAGCGCCAAGGAAGCCCAGGAATACGAATGGGCGATCATGCAGAAGCTTGAAGCGGACGGTCTGGAGTACTGCCGCAAGAACGGCGTTACCGTTAACTTCATGACCCCCGAACAGCAGGCCGAACTCAAGCAGGCCTTCCAGAAGGTGTGGGATGAATTCATGCCGCAGCTTGACCCCAAGATGGTGGAACTGATCTCCGCAGCGCAGAAGTAGCGGCTGCCGCAGTACCTACAATCAACTGATGTCTGCGGGCGGCCCGCTCCAGAAGGGCCATGGCCCGGGGCCGCCCGCAGACAACCCCAGAGCAGAGAGATTCATCATCTGCTGGCTGGATAAAGCGTTAGAATCTGTACCGGAGGAGACATGGGTATTTCTACTGCAGCCACCGCTTCATGCGAAAAGGGTCTGACCATTTCAAAAGCTTTGAAATGGCTGGACGATAATTTTGAAAAACCTTTTTTGGTAGTGGCGCTGCTGCTTTCCATCACCCTGATTACTTATCAGGTTCTTTTTCGCTACATAGCCACTGATATTTTCGGAATATCCGGCAGCACGGCAGAAGTTGAAGAACTGGCCATTTACAGCTTTATCTGGCTCTCTTACCTGTCCATCCCCGTAGCAATCAAAAACAGGAGCAATATCCGCATCACTGTTCTGGTGGACAGGCTCTCGCCCCGGATGCAGGAAATCTTCCGGGTAGCGGACGAATTTGTGTTTCTGGTTTTCGCACTGGTCATGGCCTGGAAATGCGCCAACCTGTCCTACATGCAGATGGAGTTTCCGCAGTACACACCGGCCATGGATATTCCATACATGCTGCCGTATCTGGTGCTGCCCATAGGTTTTGTGCTCATGGCGCTCAGGTTGCTGCAAAATCTTTTCAAGCAGATCCGTGTCGTTGGCCTGCGCGATTCTTTTCTGGCTGTGGCCGGAACCGCGCTACTGGCTACTCCCATCCTCATGCAGTGGGAAATAGGCATTGTCAGCGCGCTTCTTGGTGCCATGTTCGTTTGCCTGCTGCTTGGCGTGCCCATCGCCATTTCTCTTGGCGTGGCGGCTATGGCGGCCCTGTACAGCACCGAGTACCTTAATGTTTCCACCATGGCGCCCACCTGTTTTGCCGCCCTTGATTCCTTTACCCTGATGGCGATCTTCTTCTTTATCGCGGCCGGGGTGTTCATGGGGTCCGGCGGGCTTTCGCGCCAGCTTGTGAATCTGGCAGACCTGATGGTGGGTCGCTTTGTTGGCGGCATCGCCATGGCAACGGTTATCACCTGCATGTTCTTTGCGGCTATCTGCGGTTCCGGCCCGGCAACAGTGGCGGCTATCGGGGCCATCACCATCCCGGCCATGATCGAGCGCGGTTACGACAAGCGTTTTGCCGCGGCTCTCGTGGCCTGTGCCGGTTCCATCGGCGTCATGATTCCCCCGAGTAACCCTTTTGTGGTCTATGGCGTAATTGCCAAGGTTTCCATCGGCAAGCTCTTTCTGGGCGGCATCATGCCCGGCATCCTTACCGGCGTTCTGCTGATGGTCTACAGTTACTGGCTCAGCAAGCGCAACGGCTGGACCGGCAGTTCTGAAAAGGTGACCCCTGGCAAGCTGCTGCGCAGCATCTGGGAAGCAAAGTGGGCGCTTCTGGTGCCGGTAATCATTCTTGGCGGTATCTACGGCGGATTCATGACCCCCACCGAGGCGGCGGGCATCAGTGCCATGTACGGACTGCTGGTCGGCATATTCGTCTACAAGGGCATTAACCGCAAAAATTTCATCTCGGTCGCTGTTGATTGCTGTACCACCAGCGCGGTAATCATCGTTCTTATAGCCATGGCCAGCAGCTTTGGCTATATAATGGCCCTTGAGCAGATTCCCGAGGCCATCGCCAAGGTTATCATCGGCATTACCAGCAACAAGGTTGCAATTCTGCTGTTCATCAATATCTTCCTGCTGATTGTGGGCATGTTGATGGAACCGGCAGCCGCCACGATTATCCTGACGCCGATTCTGGTGCCCATGGTCAAGAAGCTGGGCGTGGATCCCATCCACTTTGGCGTAATCATGACTGTTAACCTGGCTATCGGCTTTGTGACGCCGCCGGTTGGTTCCAACCTGTTTGTGGCCAGCGCGACCAGCGGCATCAAGATTGAACAGATCGCCAGGGCCGCCATGCCGATGGTTATAGGCATGATTCTGCTGCTCATGGCCATAACTTATATTCCGGCCATTTCCATGTGGCTGCCGGGATTCATGTAGCGTCCGGCAGTTACTGATAATCGTGCCGGCGGTTGCCCCAAAAGCTGTCGGCACGAGCTGATTAATGCGCTTGATGCGCCGGGATTTAAGCTTTACCTAATATTGATAAATTATCTGTTACAGGCGTTACATCGAAGGAGTTGATATTATGCGAGAATCGTCAGGGTTGACTATTCAGGAGCTGATTTTGCACGCAGAAGCTCACGGCGGCATCAATCCGCACCGGGAGACCCACAAGCGGCTTTTCGAGATACTTGATACGTTCAACGGCATGGTGCCGGTGATTGATATTGAACGGGCCCGGCTGTTCACTGCTTCGATGAAAACGACGGAGGGCCAGCCCCTTGTATTGCGCTGGGCCAAAGCTCTTAAGCATATCGCGGAAAATATCACCGTGTACGTTGACGACAGGCAACTGCTGGCCGGGCGTTGCGGCACGGACAAGGGACGCTACGGCATCCTTTACCCCGAGCTTGACGGCGATATCCTGGCCGAGGCCATGAGCAGGCTGAGCGAGCGCCCTGCCGCGCCCATCCATGTGGAACCTGAGGACGTAAGAATCGTCATGGAGGAAATAACTCCATACTGGATTGGCAAGACCTTTCACGAGGAACTGAACGCCGCCTTGCCGGAAGACGCTCACCGTCTGGCCTATAACGACGCACGCGGACATGACACCAGATTTGTGGTTAGCGAGACGGCCTCTTACCGCTCCAGCCAGCAATGGGTGCTTGATTACAAGAAGGTTATCGACCGCGGTTTTGCAAGCCTGAAGGCAGAAACGCAGGCCCGCCTTAACGCGCTGGACCCGCTCAGCCCGCGCGATATTCTGAAGAAAAAGCCGTTTCTTGAAGCGATTGTCATCACCTGTGACGCCATTGTACACTGGGCCAAGCGCCACGCTGTTCTGGCCCGGCAGAAGGCGGAGCAGGAAACTGACGCAGTGCGCAAAAAAGAGCTGCTTACCATTGCCGCCAACTGCGAACGCGTGCCGGAATTCCCCGCCCGCACTTTTCATGAGGCAATGCAGGCCCAGTGGTTTGCGCAGGCGTTTTCGCGTCTGGAGCAGCGCACCGGCACGATCATCTCCAACGGGCGCATGGACCAGTACCTGTACCCCCTGTACAAGCAGGACCGTCAGATGGGCCGGATCACCAACGAAGAGGTGCTCGAGCTTTTTGACTGCCTCTGGCTGAACATGGCCCAGTTTACCGACCTGTCGCTTTCCCTTGGCGGGCAGGCAACCCAGGAGGGCTACGCACACTGGGAGGCCGTGACAATCGGCGGCCAGACCATGGACGGGCAGGATGCAACCAACGAACTGAGCTATCTTATTCTGACTTCCCGCCAGATTTCGCCTACCACTTATCCGGATCTGGCCGTGCGCATCCATTCGCTCTCGCCCGAGCGCTTTTTGTGGGAAGTGGCGGAAACCATCAAGGTAGGGCAGGGGTATCCAAAACTCTTCAATGATGAGGAGATCATACCGCTGCATCTGGCCAAGGGCGCCCCGCTGTATGATATCTACGACTACACGGCTTCCGGCTGCGCGGAAATCCGCATGCCGAACCGTGACACCATGACCAGCGCAGGATGTCAGGTTAACCTTGGTGCCGCGCTGGAAATGACCCTGCGCAACGGGCGCATGAAAAAATACAATGAGCTGCTGGGGCTGGAAACCGGCGACCCGCGCGAGTTCCCGGACTGGGAAACATTCTGGAACGCCTATGTTGCTCAGCAGACCAACATGATCAAGTATGCCTTTGTTGATCAGTGCATCATTCACAACCTGCGCGGCAAACACTTTGCCGGGCCGCTTTCTTCCTGCCTGCATGACCTGTGCATGGAACACTGCATAGACATTCACTCAGACGAGCCGATCCCCGGCGGGCTGAACTTCGGCTTCTTTGATGTGATTGGGTTCGGCACGCTCGTTGACTCGCTTTCGGCCATCAAAAAGCACGTCTATGAAGATAAAAATATCAGCATGGACGAGCTTATCCACGCTCTGGACGTCAACTTCAAGGGCATGGAAGAGCTGCGCAAGATGCTGGCCAACTCCCCGCGCTTTGGCAACAACGATCCGTACACGGACTCTATCGGCAAGGCCGTTGACCGCGTGGCGCAGGACTACTGCAAACGCTACTCCAGGGAAACCGGGCTGCACATCGACCTGCGCACCGTATCTGTTACGGCCAACGTGCCGCATGGCAAGGAGGTGTGCGCGTTGCCCAACGGACGCCTTGAGTGGGCACCTCTTTCGGACGGTTCCTCGCCTTCGCACGGCGCAGACGTTAAAGGGCCGACCATGTCCATCATCTCCAACTATAAAACCAAGAACATGGACTACAATGAGCGGGCTTCGCGGCTGCTGAACATCAAGTTCTCGCCCAAATGCCTTGAAGGAGAGGAAGGCTCGCAGAAGCTGGTATCTTTCATCAGAACGTTCTGCGACCTCAAACTCTGGCACATGCAGTTCAACGTGGTTGACCGCAAAACTCTGGAAGCCGCCCAGGCAGACCCGGAAAAGTTCAAGGGGCTGATTATCCGCATAGCCGGGTATAGCGCCTACTTCACTGAGCTTTCCAAAGACTTGCAGAACGATCTCATCGCCAGAACAGAATACGGCAGTTTTTAAGCGCTTGCCTTTGTGGCTGTATTACATGGAACAATGAGTACGGAAGCGTAAACTTCCGCAGGCGGGCCGCATTGCGCAGCGCGCGGCAAAAAATCACAGGCAGTGACGCTTGCGGTTTTTTGCCGGACGCTCCCGCACACCCGTCAAACAGGCAGGTGAAGCATGAATTTTTCTTCAGACGCCCTTGCTACAGGCGTCGTTTTCAATATCCAGAAGTATTCCGTCCATGACGGGCCGGGTATCAGGACCAACGTTTTTCTCAAGGGATGCCCGCTGCGCTGCCGCTGGTGCTGTAACCCGGAATCTCAGGCCATGCACCCGGAACTTGGTTATAACGCGGACAAATGCCTTGGCTGTTCTTCCTGCGTAAACGCTTGCGCGCACGGCGCTCTGGAACTCACGGAGCGCGGGGTGGAGCTTGCGCGTGACTTGTGCGTCTTTGACAAAATCCCATGTGTGGATGCCTGCCATGCCGAAGCGCTGGTTGTTTACGGCCGGGTGCGGACTGTGGCCGACGTGCTAGGCGAGGTGGAGCAGGACACTATGTTCTATTCCAGATCCAGCGGCGGGCTTACCCTGAGCGGTGGCGAGCCGCTGGCCCAGCCGGAATTTGTCATGGCCCTGCTGCGTGAGGCGAGAAAGCGGCATATCCATTGCGCCATGGAAACCTCCAGCGTGGCGTCGGAATCTGTAATCCTGAATGCCGCCGGGCTGCTTGATTATCTGCTCATGGACGTAAAGAGCATGGATGATGCGCTGCATCGCGAATTCACAGGCGTATCCAATGTGGGAATCCTCTCCAATATCAGCCGGGTGCGCGCCGTCTATCCTGAACTTCCCATACACATCCGCACGCCGGTTATTCCCGGCTTTAACGATAACGAGAACGACATCCGCAAAATCGCGGAGTTCGCGGCCTCCATCGGGGCGGTTCGCTACGAGCCTTTGGCTTACCATTACATGGGACGGCAGAAATACAAGTTTATAGGC
>JAJDJF010000022.1 GCA_030267065.1 Desulfovibrio sp. OttesenSCG-928-C06
ACGGAGTATGTGCCGTTGCTGTTGTAAACGATTTCGATAACAGGCTGGTCCTTGTGGCCATCAACGTAGCCAATGAGGATGCTCTTGTCGTCGCCGTTTGCTCCACCGTAAACCCAGACAACGTTCTGGTACTCGCCGTCCACAAATGCTTCCACATTGCCCTTTGGCATATCCCATGCGAACTCGCCACGGACGGTGCCGAAGCTGCCTTCGTAGTGGGCTTCGTTGGCGTTATCGTTACCAGTCACGTTATCCTTGCCGTGGGCGGCATCGGTTCCGGCCTTGTAGATGACATTACCATCTACATCAACCAGACCGGCGATGTCACTTTCGGCCACAGTAGCGGTGGCGTTGGGTGCGATGAGCGGCAGTTCAGGAGCCTTAAGGGTGAAGTCAAAGCCACCCTTTACGGTATCGCCATCACTATCCATGAAGGTGAGTTCGAATTCAAACTTCACGTCATCGGGCAGCTTGTTGTACTCGGGGTTGGCCTTAAAGTGGTAAGTGCCGTCCGCACGGAAGGTGAAGGTGCCGTATTCGGTCTGGATGGTGCAGAAGTTACCGCCCTGAATGCTCTCTGACGGGAAGCCGTTAGCATCCAGTTCTCCGCCGATAACGCCCTTGACGATTACTTCCTTGCCATCGCTGTCGGTAATGGTGAGTTCAACTTCGCGCAGGAAAGCCTTTTCCTGGGCAGCAGTCGGGTCGGCCTTGGCTGCATCTTCATCTGCATAAGCCTGCTTGACCACGCCGTCAGCAGCCGAAGGCAGCTTGATGTAGCCGGTGTAGTCAGACAGGGTGCCGAGCAGTTCGGAAATGAAGCTTTCGAGGTTAGCATCATCCGGAATCATGTGCTGCTCGCCAACGGGCTTGCCGTTGCTGTCCTTGGTGATATTGCTGAAGTAGTTTGAGTTGACGCCGCTAAGACCAACGGAGTGCAGCTCGAAATGCTCGTAGCCATCCATACCGGCCAGCTTGGTCAGGAAGGCCTTCCAGGCTGCCACGTTGGTGTCGCCATTATTGGGTTCGCCATCGGACATGAAGTAGAAGCGGGTTTCATCGCCGTTCGCAGCGCCTTCCTTGATGAAATCCTCAATGCTCTTTTCGCTGGCCTTGAGACCATTAGCCCAGTTGGTGCCGTCAAGAGCGCTGGGGAAGTTGTCCGAATCCTTCAGGTCCCATCCGCCTCTGATGTTGTCTACATCATAGCTGACAACCGGCTTGCCGTCAGCGCCGATGGTAACCTTGATCGGGCTGAACATTTCTTCCACCATCTTGATGGCGGTATCAATGTCCATGGGTTCGCCCTTATTGAACTTGTAGCCACCAATGCTGAATCCGAACAGGGTTACCTGAAGGGCGCCGTCCTTAACATTGCCATCTGCATCCGCCACCTGCGCTCTGTACGCCAGCAGCATTTCAAGAGTGGCCACCTGGGTCTGGAACATACGGGTATCTTCGTAGCCGTATTGAGCGTTCCCGCCGTGTGTGGGGTTGGTGCTGTCGTCCCCGTCATTCTTCAGGTAGTAGTTATAGAACTCTTCCGGGCTATACTTGGCGTTCTTGCCTTCTATTGAAGAGTTGGCCTTGTAGAGCATGCTGCCGGAAAGGTCCAGACAGATGGCGATGTTGTAGGCCGCGGGCACGTATTCGAAACCAGCTTCGCCGGGGGTCTGTGTGTAGTTGAGCAGGCCGTCGTCTTCGACTTTCACTACCAGTTCAGCCGTCTGATCGCCTACCTTGAACTCAAACTTGATGTCATTGCTTTCGTCCCAGTGGTTGGGGTCGAGATCAGAGCCTTCTTTAGCGCCCTGATATTCGTTGCCCTGGCTGTATTCGTTATCGCTGTGCTGCTGGGAGCTGCGCACTTCGTAAGAATAGCTGAGGTTGCCGTCTTTCCAGGTCAGTACCAGAGCGGAGCCGTCCTCTACGGAAACGGTAACCGGATAGCCGTCACTGGCTTTAAACATGTCACTTACGTCATACGTCTTGCCACCTACGGTGATCTCCAGATTCTCATACTGGTAATCGGTAAGCTCGATGCTGCCGGAATCGGAGGTATGCTCTCTTACGGTATCAGCTGCGAGACTGCCGTCGGCATTCATGGTACCGCCAGCCAGCCAGCTTTCGTCCACATTCAGGCCGCCCTTGAAGTCAGGGTTGAAGGGTTCTTCAGCCTCAAACTTGATGGTGTCGGAAGCGGTATCGCCGTCCTTGTCGGTAACGGTAACGGTCCAAGCATAGTCGCCGGATGCGGCACCTTCGGGGAGGCTGATGGTGATTTTGCCGTCAGCGCCGATGGTCATGATGGTATTGCCATCGCCGTTGGTGAAGGTCCAGATGCCGTTTTCCAGCACGCCGGTGATTTTCATGCCGACTGCGTCAGTAAGCACCACGCTCTTGATGCCGTCAGCGCCGCCGTCAAGGGTGAAGTTGCTGTTACCATCTTCATTGTATACGAAATCGCGACCAATGAAGACCATGTCGCTTACAACATCGTCAGCCTGAGCGCCATTCGGGCCGGACACGCCAAACTCAATGGCCGGGCCGTCGTCCTGAACAGTAACGGTCAGGTCAGCGGTAGTGGTGTCGCCGTCGCTATCAGTGGCGATAATGGTCAGCGGAATGTCAGCCGGTTCGTTATGGTCACCGGGCACGCTGTGGTCAAAGGACTGGTGCTGCTTGTAAGTTACCAGGCCATTTTCGTTGATACTGATTTCAAAAACGGGCTTGCCGCTGGCGTCCCACACGATAACGTGGTTGGGCTTGCTTGCCGGGTCAATAGACAGCGCTTCGCCGCCCTTGGTGAAGCCAGCTATAACGTCAGTCAGCGCATCCATGTCGAACTGCAGGGCGTTTTCTGCGGCCGGGCCGTCAGCGCCCCAGGCGATGGTAACGATGGCAGTGGTCACAAGCGCGCCTTTATCCAGCTTGGTTTCGTCAACATCTGTAAAGTCTTTTTTGAAGAAGACTTGCGGCACATCGTCCTGAATGGAAACGTCAACGCCAATGCTGATGGGGTCGCCATCGCCGTCCATACCAATGATTTCGAAGCTGGGCACGTCAATGCTGTTGCGTCCGTCCTGAGTGGTATCATCAGCGCCACCGGGGTGATTCTGCGCGCCGGTGAGGGTAAAGGTGTAGCTACCGGTGGCTGCATCCATGGAGAAAGTCCAGCCGGAACCTTCTACAACGATGAAACCTGCAGCGTTCACTTCGTAAACTTCGCCGTCAAAGGTGATCTGGGTGATTTTGCCAAAGCCGTCCGCGCCCCAGTTCACGTTATCAACAACGGAGCCTTCAACCGCAACCGGGCCGTGGTTGCCAAATTCAACCAGACCGGCTTCATTAACAACGATGGTGTCGGATTCTGCGCCGTTAGCCAGGTAGGAATAGCTTCCTTCTACGTCCTCAAACTGGCCGGTGGCGTATTCGGGAATGTCGTCAATCAGGTTTACGGAGGTGGTTACTTCGTTGCTCACCGCGCCGTTTACGCTGGTGGCGGAAATGGTGAAGTTATCCAGATCGGATGCAATGTTGGCGCCCTGTCCGGCAGCGTGGTTATGGTTTCCGGTGAGGGTGTATTCAAAGGTAAGCAGGTAGGAGCCGTCCGGCTGAAGGGTCAGCACCGGGTTGGAAAGCACGCCGGAGCCAACGCCGTCGGCATCGGTGATGCCGTCGGCCGGGAAGCCCACGATGTTGCCGCCAACAACCTGGTATTCAACACCTTCAATAACGATGGTGCCTACGCCGTCGTTGGTGTAAATAACAAATTCAACAGTGCAGTTCAGCGTGCCTTTGCCTGCCTGCGTTCCTTTATTGCCAACGTCCGGGTTCAAATAGGCTTCGTTCATGGTGAAGCTGGCGCCGGAAGCGGTGATGGTGTAGCCAAGTTCGGGATCGGTGTCTTCGGGCAGGCGCGGTTCAATGATGATGAACGGATCGGCGCGCATCAGCGTAGGACGTTCCTCGCCTTCATCGCCGCGGCCCCAGAAAAACGGGTCGGTCATGCCAAGACGGTCAACGCCGTCCGTGAACGCGCCCGGATCTCCGGAGTAGTCGCCTACACCGCCAGAACCGGCCCCGGCCCCCGCACCAGGTCCAGCCGCAGGCGAAAGGTCAATGTCCATGCCGGCAAAGGCCACGTTTACGTCAACAGTGGTGCCGTCAGGCAAAACCAGCATCGGCAGGCTTTCGTCGCCAACTGCGAAAAAGTCGCTAAGTACAACCTCGCTGCCGTCGTCATAGACGAAGCGCAGGTCGTTGGAACCATCAGGACGGGAGATGTCCGCGTCCTGGGTCGGGTCAAAGTTGAAGCGAATGTCGGCACCGGCCTGGCTGTCAATAGTATTGACTGCACCGGCTGCGGGCTTGTTCACATCGATAATGGCCGCATTTCTGTTCTGATTGGATTCAGGCATAGTATCCCCCTATGTTTTGAGCAATGCTGCTCGGCGTATGATTATCATACAAACTTAAATCACATACTATAATAAACGCACGATATAGCCCATGACGGACCTTCGGTGCGCGTATTCGCGATTGTAATGCTTTTGATTGATTAGCGGCGTGGAATGTACAGTCTTGCCCCAATTTTTTGCGGGCTATATATAAAACTATACAAGTCCCCCCCATTTGCCACTAAGCAGAGAATACAGATTTCGCAATGCTTTGGCAAACATAAAGTGACATTTTTATGAAAAAAACATATATGAAAATTATTGATAACCACCAAGACGATGCATAGCTTAGGATTGGCAACATATATTACCAATTCACTTATAAATCTTCCCTGCACAAAAACAGCCTGCCACAATCGCCAGAACACCCTCACACACCCCCTGCCCCAACCGCACATGCACCGCTATGTCCCGCCATACCCCAAAATACAGGCACAACATGCAACGTTGATAGGTCAAGCTTTCTTTGCTAAATAAAACAGGCATGCTGCACCGGCCATGGAGTTTTTTTTTAAAAAGCCCGCAAAGAATCGAAAAAAAGCCTTGCAGCACTTTGCTAAAGCCCCCAAAAAGACCGTGCAACACACTGCAATTACAGGCATTAGCAATAACATTGAAGTTGACGCGCAACATTGTACAAAAGCAACCATCAAGCAGGCCAAAGCGGCAAAAAGCCGGAGCTTTCTGCGTAACCGGCAGAACATCCGGCCAGTCCGCCTGGTCAACTTTTCAACAAAGCCTGGTGTGCGGTGATAAAATTCATTTTTGATCTGGACGGCACTGTAACATCACAGGAGACGCTCCCACTGATAGCCGAAGCCTTCGGGCTGGAAGATGAAATCAGCGAGCTAACCCGGATGACCATTGCCGGCAACGTGCCGTTTGTTGAAAGCTTTATCCGGCGCGTGCATATACTGGGCAAACTCCCCGTGGACGAGGTTGCAGCCCTGCTGGGCAAAGTCAGCCTTTATGGCAAGGTTGTGGACTTCATACACGCACATGCGGATGACTGCATCATCGCCACCGGCAATCTGGACTGCTGGGTAAGCCACCTGACCAAACGGGTTGCGTCACGCTTCTATTGCTCCAGCGGCCTCATCGAAAATGGGCGCGTCTCCAGGCTGACAAACATCCTGAAAAAAGAACAGGTTGTCGCCTACTACAAAAATACCGGGGCCAAAACGGTTTTCATCGGCGACGGCAACAACGATATTGAAGCAATGCGCACCGCGGATGTGTCCATAGCCACCGGCCTTACCCACTGGCCTTCCCCCGGCGTTCTGGCCATTACAGACTATCTGGTGTTCAGCGAGGAAGCCTTATGCAGACAGCTAAATCAGTTGTTATCACTTGCGCGGGCATAGGCTCACGCCTCGGCATGGGCACAACCAAGGCCCTGCTTGAGATAGACGGGCGCTCGCTAATCTCCTGGCAGATGGAACTGTTCCGGGATGTCGAGGATGTGCGCGTGGTTGTTGGGTATCAGGCCAATGATGTAGTCAAGGAAGTGCTAAAATACCGCAGCGACGCTATCTTCATCTACAACCACAACTACTTTGACACAAAAACAGGAGCCAGCTTTTACCTTGGTTCCCGTCATGCCAACGAGTTTGTCGTTAAATATGACGGCGATCTGCTGGTTCACCCGGAAGACATGAAACTCTGCCTCGCCACAGAAGGCGAATATATCGGGTACAGCGATGTTATGTCCGATGACGCCATATTTGTGACTGTTGGCGAACAGGGGGACGTTCTGGGCTTTTCGCGCCGCAAAGGCGACTTTGAATGGGCCGGACCGGCCTGCATCCGCCGGGACACAATAAAATACACCTCTGGCACCGTGTACAACCAGCTTGAAGACCGCCTGCCCATGAAAGGCATTCATATCCGGGCCTGCGATATTGATACCTATACGGATTATGAACGCGCTGTGGAAATGGTCCGGGGCTGGCAACTCTGATAGCCAGAGACCACCGCTACGCCGCCACCTCACCTCCATCAGCAACATTGCGCCGCCGGACTACACGGACGGCTGCCGCCGACCTCTCGCTGGTTGAATACCAACTGGGGCAACGCTCATAAAAGCAGCCGGGCAGCAAGGTTCCTCTGACTGAAAACAAAGCCCATACAACAAGCGACATCAAAAAAACAGCACACGCAACAAGGCTGTTTTCTAAAACTCCGCACACAGAAAATCAGCCATAGACGCCACTTTACACGCGACACCTAAAAAGTTTAGCCGAAAAAACTGGAGATTTATATTGACTCCAATTCGTATTCTGAGTAGTTAAACCTCTCGCGTCGGGATGTAGCGCAGCTTGGCTAGCGCACTTGAATGGGGTTCAAGGGGTCGGAGGTTCAAATCCTCTCATCCCGACCAGAAATTTAAAGGACTTACGGTGAATACTGTAAGTCCTTTTTCTGTTGGGTTCCACCGGGGGCCATGAGCAAGATAACAGGGGAGAACCGGATCTACCGACGGGACGGTAGCGTGGAGCATGATAAGGTGCCGGAGCACTTGCCCAACTATGACGGCGCAAGGTCTCAGTCCGTTCCTGGGGCGGGCATCCGTTCCAATAATCAAGCGCTTATTTCTGGTGCAATAAAACAGCATATCGCGCTCTGGCCAACAACGCGCATCGGTTGACCGAAATCTTTCAAGCATGCTAGAGAATCAGCCGTAGATGGCTTCTTTATTCAATGCTTCCATAAATACAGGTGAGTGCTACGAAGAAACGGAGTAACATACCATGAATGATAATGCAGGCAGCCGCGCACCAAGCATCAAAGTTCTGGTCGCGTATCATACGCCAAGTCCTGTTTTGGCCAATGCCATCATGATGCCGATTCATGTAGGGCGAGCTCTTGCAAATCCGGAGACCAAGAGTGCTCTGGCCCACATGCCCGGTGATGATAGCGGGGATAGCATCTCCTGCCTCAATCCGTACTACTCTGAAATGACATCCGTGTACTGGGCCTGGAAAAATTATACAGCGATAGGCAATCCAGACTATATCGGTTTCGCACATTACAGGAGAATACTTGGCTTCGGACAGGAAACAGGGAGTGATTTTGCGCCGAGACTAGTACACGTCGCAGAAATCCAGCGATTTTATGCGGAAGCAGTGATCCAATCAATAGTCAAAAGCTGTGATATATGCGTCGCAAGTCCCATTGATATAAAACCACGGATGCAGGATGCCGACAATTCACACAATTTGCTGAATCTCTGCACTGCAAAATACGGTCGCACCGTAATTGGGCATTATTGCTACAGACACAATGTAAAGGACCTTTCCGATGCAATGAGTTACGTTGCCGCCAATTACCCCGGGTACAAAGAAACAATACCCCGTTTTCTGTCAATGGATACGATGCACACTGCCAATATGTTCATAATGAAGCGGGATATTTTCTTTGAATACGCGCCCTGGATTTTTGCCATCCTTGGGCACATGCACGCAAAAATGGACTACACAAACCTGGACCCCTATCAGACAAGAGCCGTTGGTTTCCTGGCCGAGAGGTTGACGAGCCTGTTTCTGGAAAACAAAAAGAAAACGGGAAACACCATACTGAAATACATTCCAGGTCTTAAACTGTTGTATAGACCTGGGACAGACCTGGTTGCAATACATCCGCTGTGAGCAAGTTTCACAGGCGAACACTTTGCCTTACCACCCCTTCGCTGCCCTACCAAGGCGATGACTCCCAGCTGTGACTTGGGCAAAGCCACAAAAAGCCAAATAATACTTCCTTATTACGACCGTTCCTGCTTGCTCGCTGACATTCTCCCCATAAGCGCATAGAAAATCCGTCCCACACGGCCAAGTCCGTGTCAGCAAGAGCCGGAATATCGCGAGGTCTGGGGGCGCACTTGAATAAGACTCAAGTGGTCGGAGGTTCAAACCCTCTCATCCAGACCAGAAATTTAAAGGCACTTACGATAACTTCGTAAGTGCCTTTTCTGTTGTGGTAAATCCGGGCAAATGGGCGGAGCTATGCCAGAAAAAGCCTATGCGGAAGCGGAATGCCTGCTATAGACCCACTGGATAAAATCAGCATTCTCCGCTCCTGTGCGCGGAAAATATACGCAGAACAGCAAGCCATTCTCACTGTTTTCCACAGTGGCGCCTCCATTATGACAAAGCGCTATTTTGCGGACCAGAGTCAAGCCCAGTCCTGCTCCGTCGGATTCGCCTGTTCCCTCACCCCGGAAAAACGGCTCGAACAGGCGCGCGAGAACGCCTTCCGCAAGGCCGGAGTGTTCGTTTTCAAGGCACAGGCGCACATAGTCGTTATGCTCGTCCAGTCTGAGGTGAACCAGACCGCCCTCTTTCGTATATTTTGCGGCGTTATCCATAAGGTTGGAAATTACCAGAGAAATCAGTGATTCATCGCCGCTGACCCATATTTCTGGCTGTATATCCAGACGGAGCAGCAGTTTTTTGTCCGCAAACATGGCTTCATGACGCAAGGCCATATCCATGCACAGGATTGAAAAATCAACTGTTTTCAAATCCAGCGCGTGGTGCTGCAAGTCCAGCTTGCTGTTGAGCAGCGACAAATCCACAAGTTTTTCCATGTGCGCAATTTCCCGTTGCACATATTCGATATGCACAGAGGCCAGCGGGCGACCTGAAGCATCCAGAATGAGCCTGCCACCATCGGGAGCGCTCGCCTGCGCATCCGGGCAGTTGTTGGCGGCCAGAGCAGTCAGCCCTTCCTCGATAATGGCGGCAGAGATATTCATGCGGGCCAAAGGCGAGCGCATCTCGTGCGAGATATTGGCCACCAGTTCGCGCATACCCTTGATATTTTGCAGCAGGCTGTGCGCCATGCGGTTCACAGACCGGGCCACCTGAGCGATTTCTTCCGGCCCGCGCTCGCTGACGCGTGCTTCCAGATCTCCATCGCCAATCCGCAAAACGTCAGAACTGAGTTTACGCAGAGGCCGCGCAATGCGCCATGTAACCCATATGCCCAGCGCGCCCCCAATAATGCACACAGCGATCAGTCCCTGCAAAAATATGGCCCGCATGGGTGGAGGCGGCCTTTTTTCCAGCAGAATACAGACAACCACGCCCCCGTCTTTAAGCTGTACAGGCACTTCGGCTAGATACGGGGTATCCAGCACATCATTGCTGAATATCGCAATATTATTTTCCGGAGCGCGGGCCGGCTGCATGGAACGCCGCGCCTGAAATGTAAAATCCGTGGTCGGCTCTCCGGCTGCCACAGTGCCATCCGGCAATTCAATCCACAATTTGCTTGGCGGGTTGTTGAAGAACTCCAGCATGACCTGAAGGGACTCCCTGCCCTTACCTTCCAGAGCAGAAACGATGTTGGATGCAAGTTCTGTAATCAGCCGTACATGTATATCGCTGGCCGCCCCAAATCTGAAAATTACAAAGCTGACCAGATGCGAAACCAGCACCAGCAGGATGGCATAAGCAAAAACCCTCTGCCAGAGGCGGGGGAATAAGCGCATGGAGATTCTCCTTGGGGTATTTGCGCACAAACGGCGTTTCTGGCCGTAATGATGAAGATCTGACCACCGGGAACAAAGACGCCGCGTGGCAAACTGCTCAGAAAACTCCGCAAAATTTAGCACGCGAGTGTATTTTGTTCTCTGCCAAGGAAGGATGGCTTTTTATGAAGGAAGTGTACTCCGATGGTACATGACCGGAATAAAAAGACTTCCTGACGCTGGCAGAGGGCAAAAGACGCCGCGTGGGTACTATCTAGCCCTGCTCTCCGCCCTCATCCTTGACCCAGCAGTAACCGGAACCCCAGACTGTACGGATGGGCGATTCGCCGCACAATTTGCGCAGCGTATTACGCGCCCGGCTGATGTAAACATCAATATTCCGGTCACTACAGTGATAATTTTCGCCAAAGGACAGAGTCTGAATTTCATCACGCGAAAGAATGCTGTCCGGGCGGCTCATAAAGGTACGGATAATACGAAATTCCGTAATGGTGAGGTCAATGCAGTCATCAGCGCAGCATAGCTTTTGCCGCTTCAAATCCAGACGAATCTGGCCCGCCGAAAGCATATCCGGCATCTGCTCAGGCGGAGTTCCATGCGGCGAGGTCCGGCGCAGCACGGCCTTGATTCTGGCCAGAAGCTCCCGCGGATTGAACGGCTTGGGCAGATAATCGTCTGCTCCCATTTCAAGCCCCACAATGCGGTCAGCATCATGCCCGCGTGCGGTAAGCATGAGCACCGGAATGCGCGAAACAGCACGCAGGCGTTGCAGCACAGCAAAGCCGTCATCACCGGGCAGCATTACATCCAGCAGAATGATATCCGGCCGGACTTCTTCCAGCGCCGCCTCTATATTCCGGCCGTCTGTTCTGGAAGTGATTCTGCAACCGTACGGCTCCAGAAAATCACGGACATTGGTCTGAAGCCGGACATCGTCATCAACCAGTAACGCGTGTATTCTGATATCTTCTTTTTCCTGGGGCATTCGTCCGCTCCGTAAAATTTCCAGCGTAAAACGCCTTGCATTGGCACTACTAAAGGCCAGACGGCGTGCAGTTTGCAGTCCACGCCAGTGCGCTGCCAGAAGCAAATGAACTCCAGCACAGCCAATGTTCTCTAGCACAGGGCGCAATCGCCACCCATATGTTGTAATACATTGTCACAAATCCGTCATTGCTGACAACAAGTCACATCAGGCAGGGTGACCCCAAAAAAAACAATAATATTACAGCGTGTTGTCAATCAGCACAGTACAAAACAATGCTGGTGCAGCTACCAACAATAACAGCCCCACCCGTTACCGGGCGGGGCTGCTCGTATGCGGAAGCAATCCCTGCTTCAAACACTTACAGGGCGTTTCAGCTATGGCATACCCTAAACAAGTCTGGCGATATTCTTCATACGGTCACCGGGCAGCATGGCCACGGGCGGCACATCAATCAGAGTATGGCAGCCGGGAGCCAGCCGGGTAACGGCACGGGCGCAGGAAACCAGAATCTGCGCGGTCAGCGCCGGGTTGTCGATGCGCATGTCAAAGCTCAGGCGCTGGTTGGAAACGCTGCCGGAAGAACCAATGCGCTCCATGAGCACGCCGTGGGAGTTATCGGCAACAGAGGCCATTTCCTGCGGATTCGCAACTTCGCGCACATCCAGCGGGTCACTGCTGAAATAGGGGTCAGAGGCGATTCTCTGCTTGATGTCGGCAAACGAGGCTCCGGCCTCCGGCAACACATAAACCAGACGCGAGTGCTTGCCGCCGCCAATGGGAATGGTAATGGCGCAGGCATCGGCAACGCCGTCAAGCGAGCGCACCGCCACGGAGTGGCCCATGGAGCGTCCACGTCCAAAGTTGGTAAAGGTGGTGCCAACCGGGGTCATGGCCTCAAAAACCGCGCGCATCAGAGAATCGGTACCCGGATCCCATCCGGCGGCGGTAATGCATGGCACCCCGGCGCTTCTGGAGGCCTTGTCCAGCTCTTCAACCAGTTTCGGTATTTCCGCGTGAATGTCAAAGCTGTCCACAGTGCGGATGCCCTTTTCCAGATAAAAACGCGCGTCTTTGGGCACGTTGCGGGAAGGGCCGCAGATGATTACCACGTCAGGCTTGCCCTTTGCAGCGACAAGCTCATCAAAAGAAGCATAATCCTGCACACCACGCAGCGCGAGCGGCTGAGTACCCAGCGAGGCGGCACGCCGCACAACCCCGAGGCATTCGAAGTCATACGCACTAAGCAGACTGTCAACAACACCCTTGCCGATGTTGCCCAGACCGTGCACCGCTACTTTAATTTTGCTCATAAAATCTCCAGTACCTGTTTGTTGTCTCCATTTCCGTGGCCGGGCGCTTGTAAAGCGCAAACTCAACTAGCCGGAGGCCAACTTCATAAACAGTTTTTTTGTTCTTTGACAGAGAAGGCGAATTCTTGACGGAGCAAAGCGTATCAGGACATGCACAAGCTTCGGCAAGGGGTAGCCGACATGAAAAAGGCAAAACTACATTTATGAAATGACTTCCAAGGCAGGTATATTTACCCAAAAGTCCACGGCTGTAAAGTTTGCCACGCGCAGCTGGCAAAGGCGCAAACCGGAAAAACTGGCGTGCACGCCTCCGTTGCGCGTCTAAAAGTACTCAAGCAAGGAGCCGGGCATAAAAAAAGCAGACCAAACTCCCTTTTACAAAAAATTTTGTTGCCGGAGCGCATGCGCGCCTGCAACAAAATTTCATCTAAAAAAGCAGTGATCTGCGTGGACGTATCTAGCGATTCTTGTGCCTGATTCTGCTTATTGCAAGCAGTATTGGCTTTCCAGTATCCTGCCGTCAGGGACGCGGCATGGCCTTGCCGGGATGCCGGCAATCAGTCAGTTTATCGGAACCGGAATGATATTACTGTTGCTATTACATACGTCAGGCTTTAAATAGTTCTTTTGAAGGACGCGCGCGGCACCCGCATTACGGGTGCCACATCGCGTAGCAAGGGCAGATACACTCTCTCAAAGTTGATTAGCCCTTGCTCACTGGAGGGGCTTTTCCCCGCCGCACAGGGGAAAGCCCCGGTCCAGGAGGGGCAGCGGAACAATGTTCGGCTGCCTGTGCATGCATAATCAGCACCTGAGCAGCGCGCTTTGGCTGATTGCCGGGCGGTTTCGGATGTCGTCGAAACCGCCCGGTTTTTTTCATCCTGTACCGGAATCTGGAGACAAATCCCGGCAGCGCGCGGCCCGACCTCTTCCGGTCAGCCGCTTAACTGGGCGTTACAACACGCTCAGGGCGATTGCATGAATCTTGTTTGCGGCGCTATCGGAGCGCGAGGTAACCACAAGGGGCACCTTTGCACCGGCAATGTAGCTGCCGGTTTTGAGCTCTCCGAAATAACGCAGAGCCTTATCCAGAACGTTACCAGCCAGCAGGTTGGGCATCAGCAGGATATCAGCCTGCCCTGCCACAGGGCCGGAGATGCCTTTAACCTCAGCCGCCTGCGGAGAAATGGCGTTGTCCAGAGCCAGCGGGCCGTCAATCAGGCAGCCCTTGATCTGGCCGCGCTCAGCGGCCTTGCAAATCATGGAAGCCTCAATGGTTTCCTGCATGGCGGGATTGACCGTTTCAACAGCGCCAATCACGGCCACCTTTGGCTGCGCGATTCCCAGCTTTACAGCCAGCGGCACAGCGTTGTTGATCAGTTTTACCTTGGCGTCATAGTCCGGGCTTACGTTGATTGCGCTGTCCGTTACCATGATCATCCTGCCCTGTGCAGGGAATTCGCTAACCGTAATACAGCTTACAACAGACTTGTCGGCCACCAGCCCATATTCCTTGTTAAAGACCGCACGCATAAAAGTTGCAGTGTGCAGCAGGCCCTTCATGGGGATGTCAGCCTCGCCGGAAGCGACCATGCTCATGGACTTCTGCGCGGCCTTGTGCTCATCCGGCTCATTGATGATTTCCCAGGAGGCGGCGTCTTCGCCAAAGCCTTTCAGGATTTCTTCAATTTTCTGCTGATCGCCAACCAGAATGAAGCTGGCAATGCCCTGCTTGCGCGCCTGCACAGCGCACTCAAGAACTTCATGGTCCTGAGCGGCAGCAATTACAATGCGTCTCTTTTCCTGGCGTCCTTTTACAACTTCCAGAATTTCTCCGAAATTAGCGTACATCTGTTGCCTCTATGGCTGTTGGTACAGGTTTCGTCCAGGCTTAGGCCAGCCCTGCCTCAGCCTGACGCTTCTTCTTGATCTTGATTGGCGCAACCACCAGCGTGGGTATAACCACACAGGGGAAGGCCAGTAGCCCGATGGCGTAGTAGCCCTTGCTAACAATGGCAACCAGCCCGGCAATGGAAATCAGGAAGGAGATTACCAGGAACATTACCGAGTAAATGGCCCGGCGGGTCTGCACTTTGGGTACAATACCCGCGCCATATTTCTCGAACCTTTTAACAATCGAAAAAATCAGGGAAATACCGGTGGTCACAAAGGCCAGGAAGAGCATCAAGCTATATGCCTCAGCCAGGAACGGAATACCGGTTTGCTGAATGGCCGCCAGAACCGGCAGCACTTCCTTGGTAACGCCGGGATAGAAGCACAGCAGCATCATGGGCAGAATCAGCATCATCGCGCCGTTCATAATCGTGCCCAGAATGGTGCTGGCTTTCACGTCCGCATCGGAAGTCAGCGAGTCAGTAACAGCAATGGTCGCGCCAAGCACGATGCACTGGAAGGTGCCGTAAAAAAGCGCAGCCCACAACGCGTCAATCAGTGAACCCTGGGTTTCCCAGTTGCCGACTACGCGGCTGAATACATCGAAATTGGTGCTTATTCCGGCCACGCTGACCACGGTGATGGTGCCTACCAGCACGATGGAAAGAATGGCGGCCGAGTTAAGCAGCACTTTTGAGCCGAAAATTGTCAGAATAAACACGCAGGCGGACAGAACCAGAACCCCGGCCATGTACGGCAGGTTCAAAACTTGTGAAACCAGCTGGCCGCCGCCGGCGAAAACCGACCCCATGCCCATTGTCATAAGGGCAAGAAAAAGAAGCTCGTAAATTGTGCCAAAAATTTTGTCGTAGGGCTTGAACAGCGCGTCGCTGAATTCACGGTAATTGTAGGTCTTGAAAGTGTGACAGAATTTCCAGGTAAAAAAGGCAACCAGAGCCATTACTGCCACAGAAATTAGCGGGGTAACGATCCCCCAGGCACCAAAGACAACAAAAAAGGAGTTGGTCTGGGCTCCAGTGGCAAAACCGCTGCCGCAGTGTGTGCCAAACCAGGTACTCCCCAATGCGAGGCCGATGAAAACCGATTTCTTATTCATCTAGTCTCCTACGCAAATCGCATGTGAGCGTGATAAGGGCGGAGCGGCATATAGGCCTGCTTCGCCGTT
Organism: Desulfovibrio sp. OttesenSCG-928-C06; assembly: GCA_030267065.1. GTDB lineage: Bacteria > Desulfobacterota > Desulfovibrionia > Desulfovibrionales > Desulfovibrionaceae > WRHT01. The sequence goes on from JAJDJF010000022.1 coordinate 15,329, forward strand.
TATATTAAAACACCCTAACCCTTAGTACTGAATTTGCTCAAACATCGAATCTTGTTTCCGTCTGCCGCTTTGCCTCAGCTTCCGGGGCCAACCCGGCATTCCGCTTTGTTGATAATGGGCGGAATGCCGGGCTAGCTGATTCGACTCCTGCTAAATTGCAGGCATTAAACACTGATCCTTACTTAATAACCGGCTTGTCCGGGCGCACGAAGAGCCAGCAGATACAGCCGATAACGATGAAGCCGGAAGTAGAGGTAAGAGCACCCTGCCAACCGAAGGCTTCCACCAGGTAGGCGGTGATAACCGGAGCCGCAGCGCCGCTCAGGTTGCCCCAGGTGTTCATCCATGCAGAAACGGCACCGCCGAATCTCTGACCGATGTCGTGGCAGCCGGTCCAGCCAGCGATGTAAGCGCCGCCGAGGGCGCCGAGGCTGATGGACAACCACAGCAGGTTGGAAACCTGGCTCTCAGCGTTGGCACCCATGTACAGGCCGAGCATGCAGATGGCGAAGCCAACAATAGCGAACATGGCGCGGCTCTTGAACTTGCTGAGGCCACGGGCTACCAGTTTGTCACTGGCGATACCGCCGAGGAACGAAGCAAGGGTAAGAACGAGCCAGGGAAGAGCGGCCATGATGCCCATCTTCTGGAAGCTCATTCCGCGGGCTTCCATCAGGTACAGCGGAATCCAGGAAAGGAACAGGTACATGATGTAGTTAGCCACGGAGTACTGGATACCGATGGCCCAGAACTGGGAGGACTTGAACAGGGTTCCCCAGGGAGCCTGTTCCTTCTTGCTCAGCTGTTCAATCAGCTTGTCGGAACGGCCTTCGTTAATGGCAGCGTGTTCGCCGGCGTTAACGTTGGGGTTGTCGGCCGGGGTGTTCAGGCAGAGCATGTACCATGCAACAGCGCCGAAGATACCCAGGATACCGAAGGAGTAGAAGGCCCAGTGCCAGCCAAGGTTGGACACGATCTGCACCACGATCCAGGGACCTATAGCAGGGGCCAGGAACACGCCCATGAGCATGAACGAGTTAGCCACAGCTTTCTCTTTGTCGCTGAACCAGCGGGAGAGAATTCGGGCGATACTGGGGAAGAGCGGACCTTCACCGATACCGAACAGGGCTCTGATAATCATGAAGCTGGCAAAGCCCCAGGCGAGCGGGGTCAGGATGGTGAAAACCGACCACAGGAATATAGCCATTGCGCCAACGATTCTGGCGCCCAGTCTTTCGGCCAGCATACTGCCCGGAATCTGCATGATGGTGTAGCCAACAAAGAAGGCCGACATGGTGTAACCAAGAGAAACGCGGTCAAAGCCGAGTTCTTCCATAATGAACGGGGCACAGATAGAGAGGTTTACCCGGTCAAGATAGGCGATAAGAGAAACGAAGTAGATTACGGCGAGTAAGCGCCAGCGTAATTTAGTCGGGGTCTGAACAGCTTCCATTTACCATTCTCCTTTAGAGTAACATGAAATTCAGTATTCATGTGCAGGCGGTAAGCTTAGGTACGGCACCAATGTGCGCGCCCGGCCCAGAGCAGCTCCTGCGGAACACCTGTTTGTGACCACGTGGAGCAATCCGGAGCATTCCACGGTTAAAAAAGCAATGCTTCGGATGCCTGCAACAGGCATCCGAAGCAAAAAACAGCTTATTTTATGCCACTAGCTTCGATCAGACCACGAACCTTGGCAGCAGCAGCGTTCATCTGGTCTTTCTGCTCCTGAGCGAGGTCCAGCTCAACGATCTTCTCTACGCCGTTGGGGCCGAGGATGGCGGGTACGCCAAGGCAGATGCCCTTCTGACCGTATTCGCCGTCAAGCGGGGTGGTTACAGCGATGGGACGCTTGCTGCCCTGGGCGATGTCGCGAACCAGGGAAGCCAGGCTGATGGCGGAGAGCCAGCCGGTGGTGCGGGTGCTGGCCACGGGCAGGAATTCCTGCAGCCAGTTTTCGATCATTTCGGGGGCAGCCTTGCGGATGTCGGCCGGAATGGTCAGCGGCTTGCCGTCGTAGGTCACGTGATCCCACAGCGGTACCTGCATGATGCCGTGTTCGCCGATGCACATGGCGTCCAGTTTCTTGTAATCAAGGTTCATCAGGTGGCTCAGGGCCCACTTTACGCGCACGCCGTCGTTCACGCAGAAACCGATGATTTTGTTACGATCCCAGCCCAGTTCACGGTACAGGTAGTAGGTGCACACGTCAGACGGGTTGGTGGCGCAGATGATCGGCTTGTTGTGGGCGTATTTTTTGATGTCAGCCTGAATGAATTTGAGCAGGCCGAGGTTGTCGGCGAGCCATTCGTCACGGCTGGCAGCAACTTTAGCCGGCTTCGCAGCAACGATCATGAAGATGTCGCAGTCGCCGAGGTCGCTGTAATCAGCAGCAACAACTTTGGTGTTGGAGGCTTCAATCACAGCCTGGTCCATGTCCATGACATGGTTCTTCAGAAGGTCTTTGTTGGGGTCGACCATCTTGATTTCGTCCACGACATTCTGCAGTGCGGTGTAAAATGCAGTGGGTGCCCCGATTGAGCCAGCGGCTCCGATAATCGCAAGTTTCATAACTCCTCCTGTTTTAAATAATCTGATTCGCCGCTTCGCCTCCGTGACGAAACAGCCCGTGCGGCGCTAGAAAAAAGCCCGACAAAACCAGATATACGCAGTTTCAAGTTCTCACTTAGCGGCTAAACACTGTGCAGGGCTACGCAGCCCGGCACATCTTAAACATATTCCTGAGCTTCTTCCTGACCGGAAAGGTAGCGCAGTGCACCTTCGGCCAGCGAAAGCATCTCATTCTCGCCGGGATAAACATGAACCGGAGCCAGGAACTGTACCCGGTCACGAATCAGCCCAACAAAGTAGTCCCAGTAACCAAGACCTGCGGTGAGCAGGATGGCGTCGATCTTGCCATACATAACCGGAGCAACACTGCCGATTTCGCGGGCGATCTGGTAAGCCATGGCCTTGGTGACCTTGTCGGCGAACTCGTCGCCTTCTTCAATTTTCTGCTGGATAATACGGGCGTCGGTAATGCCAAGGTAAGCGAACATGCCGCCGCGACCGTTAACCATGCGGAGCATTTCTTCCTTGGTATGCTTGCCGCTGAAGCACATGTTGATGAGATCACCCGTGGGCAGGCCACCGGCACGCTCCATGGCCATGGGGCCATCGCCGGCCAGGGCGTTGTTGAATTCAACAACTTTACCCTTGATGTGCGCGCCTACGGATACGCCGCCGCCCATGTGGGCTACGATCAGGTTAAGATCGTTATAATTCTTGTTGTTTTCACGAGCAAAGCGGCGTGCAATGGCGCGCTGGTTCAGGAAGTGACCGGAAGCGATGCGCTCGATCTGGGGCAGACCGGACATTTTGGCTTCTTCGCTCAATTCGCTGCAAACCGGCGGGTCCACGGTAATAGCCTTGCGGCCAAACTCGCCAGCCAGGTCAAATGCGATCTGTCCGCCGATGTTACACGGGTGCTCGCCGTAAGTTCCGCTCCAGGCGTCATCAAGCATGGCCTTTGTGATCTTCCAGACTCCACCGGGGATCGGCTTGACCGTGCCGCCACGACTTACGAAAGCGTCAAAGCTGTCAAGCTTTTCGCCATGCTGCGCAAGCACGTTCAGGATGGCGTCCTTGCGGTACTGGTACTGATCCCGGAAGCTGGCGTAACGGGTAATATCCTCACGCGGGTGATCCAGGCCTTCGCGCCAGAGCATGTTGTCGTCTTCAAAAACCGCTATTTTTGTGGACGTTGAACCCATGTTCATCACAAGCATTCTATGCGGCATGTTATCTCCAGGCTTCTCTAGTTCGAAATTTTTTTGCACAAAAACAGACCACGCTAAATCGGAACAACAAGCCCCGGCGTGCCTGAAACGGCCAAATCAGATTTTTTTATAGAAACCCACTCGGTAAGACTATCAGTTGAAAGGGGGCCCCGTCTACGACAATCTATAGAGCGCTACGCCTGACAGGGTTGCGTCAGGGTATTCAATCTGAAAAACATCTTCGATAACTGTCTGATTTATTTACTCCGTCCCGGCGGTAAATGCCGCCGGGACGGCCTTTATTCAGACAAGACTTTTTCCGGAACTTCGGGCGAACAGATTCGCCCGAAGCCCGAAAAAAACTTTAACCAATCATCTTCTGCAAGAAGCTCTTTCTTGCATCAATGTTTTCCTGCAGAGCAGCGATGTCAGCATCAGAGCAGTGGCCGTACTTCTTGAGCGGACCAACAAATTCTTTCAGCGTAATCGGCTTTTTGTTGGCAACAGTCTGGCGCCATACGCCCTTGTCAACTTCGAAGAGCTGGAAGTAGTCAGACTGAACAGCCTTGCGGGACACGTCAATGCTGACTTCCGGGCCATGCAGCCAACCGGTGGGGCACGGCGAGAAAATGTGCAGGTAAGCGAAACCGTTTTTGCTGGCAGCCAGACCCTTTTCAATTTTCTCAATCATGTCCTTCATGTAAGCCGGGGAAGCGGTGGCTACGTATTCAGCGTTATGCATAGCCATGATGTAAGGCAGGTTCTTGGAATGCTGCGGCTTGCCGGGAATCACGCTGCCCACGGGGGTGGTGCTGGTGCGCGAACCACGGTTGGTGGTGGAGCTGCGCTGGAAGCCGGTGTTCATGTAGCCTTCGTTATCGTAGCAAACGTAAAGCATTTTTTCACCGCGCTCAGCTGCGCCGGAAAGAGACTGGAAGCCGCAGTCAGCGGTGGCACCGTCACCGGCCATGGCCACCATGTTCACATCGGTACGGCCCTGACGCTGATAGATGTTGGTCACGCCGCTAAGGAAAGCAGCGGTGTTGTCCAGCAGGGTAATATGCACGGGCACTTTAAGACCGTTGTCAAAGCTCCAGCCAACCACACCGGCACCAGCCATACATCCCGGAGGAATGCAGATGACCGTGTTCGGTCCGGCCACCTTGAGCAGGCGACGCAGAATCAGCTCCCCGCCACAGCCATGGCATGCAGACATGCCGGGAGTGACAAGATCTTTATTGTCAGCAATTGTATCTATATAACTCATATATTTCTCCTCCTGACCAACCGGCCTGAGACAGATCTAAAAAGATGGATATTACTCCCTGGCAAGGAAAGGCCAAATTCAATCCAGGGATAGTTCTCTTGCTATGCTGCCCCGGACTGACTTTGGCCTTGACACAGTCCAGGGGACAAAAGACGCTTTTTAGAACGGTTTTTCAAGCCAGAGGGTCTTGTGGCGGCCCGGTTTATCCTTGTTGGCCACCAGAGTCTCAATGACTTTGGCGAAATCCTGAAGCGCGATGTCAGCACCGCCGAGACCGCCGATGACAGAGAAGCTGCTGGCGTTGCCGGTAGCGGCAGCCAGGGCTTCCATGTACATGGGGCCGGTATCCCAACCGAAGCAGACGCTGCGGTCAACGGCAGCCCAGGCTTTCTTGCCTTCAAGAGCCTTAGCGATCTTTTCAACGGGGAACGGACGCATGTAGCGGACCTTGATCAGGCCGAGCTTCAGGCCCTTTTCGCGGGCGATATCAACAGCTACGCGAGCGGTACCGGTCATGGAGCCGATGGTCAGGATAACCATGTCGGCGTCTTCGCAACGGTATTCTTCGATAGCACCGCCCCACTTGCGACCGAACACGGAAGCGAACTCTTCGTCCACTTTTTCGAGTTTGGTGAGGGCGCGCTGCATGGCAGCGAGGTGACCGGCACGATACTGGATCAGGATGTTGCCGGGAGTGAGCGGGTCAATGGCCATGGGGCGTTTGGGGTCAAAGGCCACATGGTCGGGCTTGTAAGCGGGCAGGAACTTGTTCACGTCTTCCTGGGCGGGAACTTCTACGCGCTCGGTAAGGTGCGACAGGAAGAAACCGTCGTAGCAGACGTTAACGGGCAGGAGCACGTCTTTGTCTTCGCTCAGGCGGTAGCCCTGAATAACCATGTCCAGGATTTCCTGGTTGTTTTCGCAGTAAACCTGAATCCAGCCGGCGTCACGCACGGACATGGTGTCCTGCTGGCCGCTCCATACGGTTTCAGGGGAGGTCATTTCGCGGGTAGCCACGGCCATGACCATGGGGAAGCGCAGGGTGGACATACGGAAGTAAGGCTCATACATGAGAGCCAGACCCTGGGCGGAGGTAGCGGTAAATACGCGTGCGCCGGTGGCGGCAGCACCCTGAACCACGCTCATGGCGGAGTGTTCGGATTCCACCTGAATCATGGTCGCGGAGATATCGCCGTCAGCAACGAGCTGAGCGAGGTATTCCACGACAGAGGACTGAGGGGTGATCGGGTAGGCGGCGATCAAATCCGGGCTGCAGAGCGCGGTGCCCAGAGCGGCAGCAGTGTTGCCGGATACGGCCTTTACGGTTGACTTTGCCATACTATTCGCCTCCTTCCTTAACCATGTCGATGGCTTTTTTCGGGCATTCGTAAGCGCAAATACCGCAGCCCTTGCAGTAGTCATACGAGATGAAGTATTTTTTCGGGCCCTCACGCAGAATGGCGTTTACGGGGCACATTGTCAGGCAGATGCCGCATTCGATACACTTATCTTTGTTCATAACCGGACGGGCTGCACGCCAGCTGGCCGTATCAAGGATATAAATTCCTTCTTCGCCGATGGGAGTGATGAATTCTCTTTTGCTCATGATTTACCCCTTGACCTTCTGCACGGACTCGTAGGCCTTTTCAGCAGCTTTGACGTTCTTGGCACCGAAGGTTTCTTCGATAACACCTTTCAGTCCATCCCAGCCCACAAGGCCGGTTGCTTTGGCAAAAGCGCCGAGCATGGCGGTGTTGGGGATATTGCGGCCGATTACTTCCATGGCGATGCCGGAAGCATCTACCAGAGCCACGGTTCCGGCGTTGCTGGGAATATCCAGCTCGGAAGCAGCTTTGGCGGTGTTAATCACGACGGCGCAACCATCGCGCATGCCGCTGAAAGTAGCGGGCATGTCAAGCAGGGTGTCATCATAGATGAGCAGGACTTCCGGCTCATACACCTGACATTTCAGGTTGATGTCCTTATCGTCGATGCGCAGGAAGCCGAAAACCGGCGAACCTTTACGCTCAACGCCGAAGAAGGGGATAAAATGTGCATATCCCCCCGCAGCCACTACCGATTTCACGATAACCTGTGCCGACTTGACAACACCTTGTCCGCCTCGGCCATGCATTCGTATCTCTTTCATGAAAACCGCTCCTCTTTGCTAGTTTTCCAAGCCCTGCTCCTCACCAACGGCTGCAGTCCGGGTTTGGGCGAAGGCTACTTGGTTCGCTATATGAAACAATATTTCAATAAACCCAAAATAACTTGCTATTCGCGCATTTTCGTCATGTCGTAATGAAAACGATACTGCAAAATGTTCAATACGAAATTAGCCTGGAAATGATTGTCTTGATCTAAACGCTGAGCTGTTTCTTTATGCGAAACGATGTTTCTAAAGTGTGGGAGAAAAAAATCCACACGAGAAAAAGTTCTCTATGTGAAATCTCATTTCACAAACAGAGTATAAAAAAAATAAGGCTGTGTAAACAAAAAAAATGGCGAAGGCGGTTCTATAGTAGCTAAACCATTGGTTTTTATATTCTTGTATACAGAGCACATAGTTTAGGCCCGCCTTGCGCTTCTTTGCGAGCCAAAGCCAAGCGAAACAGAAATAGCCTGACTTGCGGCAAGCACGCCCTGAATGATCTCATCCTGCCGGCCGTACATACGACTGGTCGGCCCGGAAAGACTTATGGCTGCCACGCACTCGCCGCGATGGTCAAAAACCGGAGCGCTGAAGCAGACAAGCCCTATTTCAGTCTCCTCACGGTCAACGGCGTATCCGTGCTGGCGAATCTGCTCAAGCTCCTGCAGCAATTGTTCGGCGCAGGTAATGGAGTGCACAGTGAGAGGCTCATAGTGAAACCCGCCTGCAAGAGCCTCTGCCCGTTCCTGCTCGATATGCGCCAGCATGACTTTGCCGGACGCAGTGTTGTGAGAATCGCGCTCTTCCCCTACCCGCGAATACATTTGCAAGCTGGAGCCAGAGTAATGCTTGGACAAAAAAACCAGCTTGCCGGAGCTGGTCAACATGGAGAGGTGGGCGGTCTCATTATAGGTATCACGCAGCTTTTCAAGCACAGGCTTGCTTGCCTGCACCATACTCTGCCTGTCCACCACCAGAGCTCCGTAATACGCGAACTTGATTGCGAGATCATACTTGGCGTGGACATTTTTGGTAACGTAGCCGCTCTTTTCCATGGTATAAAGCAACCTGAAAACACTAGCCCTACCAAAACCCAGCGCCTTGCTAATCTCCGCAACACCAAGACTCTCCTGCTGGCTAAGCAGATCGAGTATTTGCAGCGCGTTAGCCACCGAATTCAAGATGTACTGGTCTTTCACACAATTTCCCTTCCAGATTGTGAACAAGGCCACCTGCCAGGAGCAAACGGAGCTCCAAAGCTCCGGCCCGGCACAAGAAACAAAATCTTGCAGAGCCTACTCTATTCGGAGTGATATACCCAAAGTCCCCTGCTCTGACAATGTCTAATATCTTGAGGGTAAAATTGACCTAGAAGTCTTGAAAAGCCTGAATATTCTTGCTGAAAACCCGACATGATGGCATTCGGGCGCTGCCCTGAAAGTACCCCGGAGAACACGGCGATCCGGCACGACCCGGCACGTTCCGGTCCCGAAATAGATTTTCGATGTTGAAGCAAAATTTAATTTGCACAGTACGGGCAACGCAAATTTTATCAGACAGTCGCAGCACCCAGGATTATGTAAAAAAACAAAGGCGCTTACGTTTGCCGTAAGCGCCTTTAAAATTCTGGTGGACCATCAGGGACTCGAACCCCGAACCAATTGATTAAGAGTCAACTGCTCTACCGATTGAGCTAATGATCCGTTGGAGACAGTGTTACTATGCCTGAGAAGCGTTCAAGTCAAGAAAAAAATCCACAAAAATTCATCTCTTGAAGATGTCTGGATTTATTCACGGTTCCGGGCTAATAAAATTCGCACG
>JAJDJF010000023.1 GCA_030267065.1 Desulfovibrio sp. OttesenSCG-928-C06
AGATAAACTTTACTGATGATGCAGAAAAAGCAGTTGTTGTACTCAATGTAAAGAATGAATATAAACTGGCACATGCCGCTGTAAAATACGCCGATGGTGCGAGCGCGGACTACTATGACACCATATCAACCGTTGATCTTGTTAACCGCGCCGGAAAAAGCCTGTATAGCCGCAGTTGCGTCTCGCCTTACGGTGCCCCAAAAGTGCGTATCAACAAGGGCGAACGCTCCTTCCGCGCTGTAGCGCTGTCCGGCGACGACTGCGCCGGAATCGCGGACGACATCGCCCGGCTCTTTGAGAATGATCGCAGAGAGCGGTAAAATTGCCAGAAGTGACGCGCATACCTTCCATAGCGCTGGCTGCCGGACTTGTGCGCTGGCTAGTGTTTGTAGCTGAAGTTCTTGCCGGACATGAACTCTTTCAGCCATGAGTTTATCAGCTTTTTGAACGCTGCTTCGCTGAACGGGTAATCAGTCTTCTTTGGCCCGGCCTTCTCTTCATTTGAGATATCTGCTGGCCGACCCTCAAAATCGGTCTCTCTGCCATTCCCGGCTGGAGCAGTGTGGATGAAACGCCACTTTCCGGCTGTTCTGATTATGTATACCGATGCGCCGGGCAATTCCGGCGCATAGAGTCTACCCACCGCGCGGTCGCGCATTTTCACTGATGGCGGGCTGAAAAAAACATTCAGCCCGGTACGCGCGTTCAATTCTTCGCTGTTATCGTTTCTTCCGGCTGTCAGCCAGAAAGATTCTTCCCTCTCGCCGGTTTCTATCCTGAATCCCCATTCTTCCTTCATGCACCAGCCAGAGAGCAAATGCTTAAGTTTGGCAAACTCGTCCTGTCCGGCTGTTTTATTTGTTTTCATGGCAATATCCTTTTTGTTCCACAATGCATCAGGCGTGCCAGAAGTCCTTACGGCTCGCACCATCTGCATGTGGTCTGGCGTATCCCGGACATACATGGCCTATAGCCTTGAGTATGAGCGGTTCATGCGGCAGGGCGTGCCTGTTCCTTTTAGCTTTGTATGCGCAGCGTATATGGCGGCATCCGGTTCTGATGCGATTTTACATCGGTAGATATCGCGCCTGGTCGTGCTCTGTATAACATGCTGATATTGCTGAGAAATAATCTTGGCCTCGCAATTGCACAAGTGGTTCAGCAAGCTCAACCCAATTTAAACATGCGAGGTTAAAACTATGATGACAGGAAAAGATTATCTGGAAAGCATACGCAAGATGAACATGAAAATCTTCATGTTTGGCGACAAGATTGAAAGCGCGGTGGACAACCCGGTTCTCCGCCCTTCCCTGAACTCGGTCAAGGCTACTTACGAACTGGCCGGGCAAGCGGAATATGAAGATTTGATGACCGTGTACTCACCGCTTGTGGGCAAGAAAATCAACCGCTTCTGCCACATTCACCAAAGCACGGAAGATCTGGTCAAAAAAGTAAAAATGCAGCGCCTGTGCGGGCAGACAACTGCTTCATGTTTTCAGCGCTGCGTTGGGCTGGACGCCTTTAACGCGCTTTACAGCACCACTTACGAAACTGACAAGAAGCACGGCACCAACTATCACCAGCGCTTTGTCGAGTTCATGAAGAAAGTTCAGAACGAAGACCTGGTGGTGGACGGTGCCATGACCGACCCCAAGGGTGATCGTGGTCTTTCTCCCAGCCAGCAGGCCGATCCTGATCTGTACCTGCGCGTGGTGGAGCGCCGCAGCGACGGCATTGTGGTACGCGGCGCCAAGGCGCACCAGACCGGGATCTGCAACTCGCATGAGGTGCTGGTAATGCCCACCATCGCCATGAAGCCGGAAGACAAGGATTATGCGGTATCCTTCTCCGTTCCGGTGGATACCGAGGGTATTTTCATGATTATCGGCCGCCAGTCCTGCGACACCCGCAAGCTGGAAGGCGGCAAGCTGGATCTGGGCAATTGCGAATACGGCGGCATGGAAGCTCTGGTGATTTTTGATAACGTCTTTGTGCCCAATGAACGCATCTTCCTTGACGGCGAAACCGACTTCTCCGGCATGCTGGTGGAGCGTTTTGCCGGTTATCACCGCCAGAGCTACGGCGGCTGCAAGGTTGGCGTTGGCGATGTGCTCATCGGCGCTGCCGCTCTGGCCGCTGACTACAATGGCGCAGCCAAGGCCAGTCATATCAAGGACAAGCTCATCGAGATGACCCATCTTAACGAGACCTTGTACTCCTGCGGCATTGCCTGCTCCAACGAAGGCAGCCAAACAGAATCCGGCAACTACCTGATTGATCTGCTTCTGGCCAACGTTTGCAAGCAGAACATCACCCGCTTCCCATACGAAATCACCCGTCTGGCCGAAGATATCGCCGGTGGGCTCATGGTTACCGCTCCATCGGAAAAAGATCTGCGCCATCCCAAACTCGGGCCTTACATCGAGAAATACCTCAAGGGCGTGGCCAACGTTTCCACTGAAAGCCGCCTGAAAGTTCTGCGCCTGATCGAGAACATGACTCTGGGCACCGCAGCCGTTGGCTACCGTACCGAATCAATGCACGGCGCGGGTTCTCCCCAGGCGCAGCGCATCATGATCGCCCGGCAGAGCAACTTGCAGCACAAAAAGGGCCTGGCCAAAGCCATCGCCAAAATTGATGAGTAATGATTATCCGGCTCAAGTACTGCGGCGGTTGCAACCCCCGGTATGACCGCACTGCCCTGGCCGCGCGGCTGGGGCGGGATTTGCCCGGCGCGCGTCTGACCCATGAAGGCGAGGGCGAGTTTGACGTAGTAGCGGTGTTGTGCGGCTGTCCGGCCCGTTGCGCTGGACACGAAGAACTGCGGGGCCGGTTGGGCAAGATAGTGCTGGCTGATGAGCGCGATTACACAGCGCTGCTGAAGCTTTGCGGAGTTGCAGAATAACCGGGAAAGTCCCCGGCACGGACGCGTGGTCTGTGCCGGGGACCGGACATACGAATCAGGATTACACCACAATTCAGCAAGTGGAGAAATTTATGAGCAGGGAAATAGTTATAGCCGGGGCCGTGCGCACGGCTATAGGCAAATATGGCGGGGCTTTGGCGGACATGCCGGTGGCCGGGCTGGGTGGAATTGTGATTCGCGCCGCCCTTGAGCGGGCAGGCATAACCCGGATTGCGGAAGGAGTTGTGGATGAAGTCCTGATGGGCTCGGTACTGCCTTACGCCCAGGGGCAGAACGTGGCCCGGCAGGCGGCTCTGGCAGCTGGTCTGCCGGTGGAAACTCCCGCCCTGACCCTGAACAACGTTTGCGGGTCCGGCCTTAAGGCCGTGAACCTTGCCGCTGCCATGATCGCCGCAGGTGAAGCGGACGTCATTGTGGCCGGTGGCATGGAAAACATGTCATCCGCAGTTTACGCCCTGAACAAGGCCCGGTTCGGCTACCGCATGGGTGATGCCTCCATGGTCGATACCATGGTGCGCGATGGCCTGTGGGATGCTTTTAACGACTATCATATGGGCATCACCGCCGAAAATGTGGCAGCCGAGCACGGCATAACCAGAGAGATGCAGGATGCTTTTGCGGCAGAAAGCCAGCAGAAGTGTGAACGCGCTCAGGCCGCCGGTCTGTTCGCAGAAGAAATTGTTCCGGTGGAACTCAAGAGCAAAAAGGGAATCCAGCTTTTTGAGCAGGATGAGTACCCCAGAGCGGGTGCGACCATTGACAGCATGGCCGCCCTTAAACCGGCTTTCCGCAAGGATGGGACCGTAACCGCCGGTAATGCTTCCGGTATTAATGACGGCGCGGCCGCCATGCTGGTTATGAGCGGTGAAAAGGCCCGCGAGCTTGGGGTTGTTCCAATGGCCCGCTTTGTGTGCGGCGCATCGGCCGGAGTAGACCCGTCTGTCATGGGCATCGGGCCGGTGTTCAGCACCCGCAAGGCCCTTGAAAAATCAGGTCTGTCCCTTGAGCAGATAGATCTGATTGAAGCCAACGAAGCTTTTGCGGCGCAATCGCTGGCTGTTGGCAAGCTGCTGGGTTGGGATGCGTCCAGAGTCAACGTCAACGGCGGCGCGATATCTCTGGGGCACCCCATTGGCGCGTCCGGCGCGCGTATTGTGGTCACGCTGCTGCACGAGATGCGGCGCAGAAAGTCCAGATACGGGCTGGCCACCCTGTGCGTTGGCGGCGGTATGGGCGTTTCCGGTATTTTTGAGATGCAAGCCTAGCTTTGCGGCACAGACGGCAATGCATGAAGTTTATCCGGTCAAGGCACGCCTTACCGGTACAGGAGCAGTTATGGAATATATTGTTTACGAAAAACGTGATCTTACTGGAATTCTCACCATAAACCGCCCCAAAGCCCTGAATGCCCTTAACAGCAGCGTGGTGGCAGAGTTTTCGGAATTTCTTGATCAGCTTGCGAAATCGGAAATCCGTTGCCTGATAGTCACCGGCGCAGGCGAAAAAGCCTTTGTAGCTGGGGCTGACGTGGCTGAAATGCAGGGGCTTTCACAGTCGGAAGCCGCCGATTTCAGCGATCGCGGCAATGAGGTCATGGAAAAGCTGGAAGGCTTGCCGGTGCCTGTTATTGCGGCGGTAAACGGCTTCGCCCTTGGCGGTGGCTGCGAGATTGCTCTGAGTTGCGATATCAGAATCGCCTCCGAGAACGCTTCCTTCTCCTTTCCCGAAGCCGGGCTGGGAATTATTCCCGGTTACGGGGGCCTGCAACGGATGAGCCGTCTGGTGGGCATCGGCAAGGCAAAGGAACTTGCCTACACGGCCAATCGCATCAAAGCGGCCGAGGCTCTGGCTATTGGTCTGGTCAACCGGGTGGTTCCTGCCGAATCGCTCATGGATTCATGTCTGGAACTGGCTGCCAGTATAGCGGCCAACGCGCCTTTCTCCGTGAAGGCCATCAAGAAGATTATTAACGAGAGCATCGGCCTGCCGTTGCTTGAGACTTACCGTCTGGAACGGCGCCTGTTTGCGGATTGCTTCAATACCCAGGATCAGAAAATGGCCATGGCCGCGTTTACCGAAAAAAGGAAGCCCGACCCGTTCACCGGGCGGTAGCACTCAAGGAGGCTCTGATATGAAAATAGGAATCCTGGGTGCAGGAACCATGGGTTGCGGTATTGCGCAGGCCTTTGCGGCTGTTGAAGGCTACAGCGTGGTTATTTGCGACATCTCTTTGGATTTGGCTCGCAAGGGCGTGGAAAAAATCGGTAAAAAGCTCGACAAGGCGCTGGAAAAAGGCCGTATGGAAGAAAGCGCGGCGCAAAAAATCCGCAGTTCCATCTGCGCCGGGGAATATGCGGACTTGAGCGGCTGCGCCCTGATAATTGAAGCTGCGCTTGAAGACATGCAGGTCAAGAAAGCGCTGTTCCAGGAGCTTTCCGCCGTTTGCGGGCCGGAAACGCTGTTTGCCACCAACACCTCTTCCCTGTCCATAACCGATATCTGTAATGGGCTTGATCGTCCGCTCATCGGCATGCATTTTTTCAACCCGGCGGAAACCATGAAGCTGGTGGAGGTAATCCCCGGCCTGAATACGCCGGATGCAGTGGTTGAGACCGCTTGCGGCATTGCCGCCGCAATAGGCAAAACGCCGGTAGTGGTGCGCGATGCTGCCGGTTTTGTGGTGAACAGGCTGCTGATACCGATGATCAATGAGGCCGTGGCTGTCTTCGCCGAGGGCGTGGCCAGCGCCGAAGACATTGATGCGGCCATGAAGCTTGGTGCCGGTCACCCTATGGGACCGCTGGCTCTTGGCGATCTTGTCGGGCTGGACGTGTGTCTGGCCATCATGCAAGTTCTGCACAGTGAAATTGGCGAAGATAAATACCGCCCGCACCCGCTTTTGCGCAAAATGGTGCGTGGCGGAAGGCTGGGCCGCAAGAGCGGGCGCGGATTTTTTGACTATCCGGCCAGATAGGCGGCAAGGTTGTAGGGAATATCCACGCTAATACAAAAAAACAAATGGTAAGATAACTTGATCTGGTTGTTCAGGCTATCCACAACCAGATAGTATAAGATTCTGCATAAAAAGAACCGTAGCCTTTTGAAAGGCTGCGGTTCTTTTTATGCTTGCCCATGCCTGTCACAATGGTGCGGACTGTGTGAGTTTTGCGGTAACCACTATGCCGCGCATTAGCTTTGTTTTCAGGCCGTACCTGTCCTTCTGGTATGGCGAGTATGGCTGGCATGGCGTGTATCGCGGTCAAGTCGGGCATGCTAGTCATGCCGATCTTGCGGACTGCTTACTGCCGTTCAGATTTAGTGCCGGGCCGCCGCTCACCGGGTAGCCGTATTCCAAGTTTTTTGGCCTTACGCACCACGTTGGACTGGTCTATGCCCAGAACTTCCGCAGCCCTCCGGCTGTTGCCATAGCGCGTCACAGCTTCGCCAATGACCTGTCTTTCAACGTTTTCAAGAATCTCTTTCAGGGTTTTACCGGCTGTTTTTACGTTGCGTATGGGGTCAGTATCGGCCGGGCGCAGTTGCGCGGGCAGGTCGTCAATGGTGATCACCGGCCCGGCAGAGGTGACCACCAGACGCTCCAGCATATTCTCCAGTTCGCGTACGTTGCCGGGCCACTGGTAATCCAGCAGGAGCGGCATGACGGCCGGGTGAATTTCGCGCTTGAGCTTATGGCGGCGGCAGAATTTTTCCAGAAAGGCGCGTACCAGCGCCAGAATATCTTCCTTGCGCTCGCACAGTGGCGGTATGGCTACCGGAACCACGTTAAGGCGGTAGAACAGGTCTTCGCGGAAAAGCTTTTGCCGGACCAGCGCTTCCAGATCCTGATTGGTGGCAGCCAGAATACGCACATCGACCCTGGTGGAGGCAGTGCTGCCGATGCGTCTGGTCTGCTTGTCCTGCAAGACTCTGAGCAGCTTGACCTGCAAGCCGACAGGCAAGTCGCCTATTTCGTCCAGCAGCAGGGTTCCACCATCGGCGGCCTCGAACAGGCCGGGCTTGCCATCGCGGTCGGCCCCGGTAAAAGCGCCCTTGGCATAGCCGAAAAGTTCCGATTCCAGAAGCTGTTCCGGAATGGCCGCGCAGTTGATTTTGATAAAAGGCTTTCCGGCACGGATGGAGTTGGTGTGAATGAATTCGGCGATCATCTCCTTGCCCACCCCGGATTTGCCCTGAATCAGCACGGTTGTGTCCACCGCGCCCAGCCTGCCGCAAAAATCCAGTAGTGAACGCATTACCCCGCTTTGCGCGATAAAGCCGTTTGGTTGCGGTACTTGCTGTTTGAGCTTGCGGATCTCGTTCTCGTAGCGGCTTTTTAGCGAATCCATGGCCGTCAGCTCATCGCGCAGGCGGTTAAGCTCCGTCAGGTCGCGTACCGCCGTGACCACCCGGACGATATTGCCGTGCTGATCACGCACCGGACTGCCGCTTACCATAACCGTGGCGCCGTTTTTGATCGTCTGGATCAGGGTGATGGGCTGCCCGGTTTCCAGTACCCGGATGGTTGTGGACTGGTCGTAAATTTTGCGCGCTACCATGTCATACATGGAATGCCCGATTACGTCCTCGCGCCTGAGTCCGGTTATCCGGCAGTAACTTTCGTTCACGCGCAGGGTAATGCCATCGGCATTGGTCACGAATATGCCGTCCTGCGTGGTTTCGATGATATTTTCCAGTTCTTCGGTGAGGGTGCGTACGGATTTCAGTTCGCTGGAGATGTGCTCAAGGTCTGAGACATCGTGCAGGCTGGCCAGCGCCCCGGTAAGCCGGCCATCAATTCTGAGTGGCGAACGGTTCACCAGAAAGCTGCGTCCGTTCAGGGCGAATTTGCGCCACTTTTCTTTTTTTCCCGTATTAGCCACCCTGCCCAGGCGGCTTTCGGGCATCACATCCTGAATATGCTGCCCGAATACGCCGGGCGGTTCCTTTTTGAGCAGTTCCAGCATGGCTTCGTTGCACAGGCGAATCACGCCGCGCGTATCCACCCCTATTACCGGGTTGGGCACAGCGGCAAGCACTGCCTGCACTTCTGCGGTTACTTCAAAAAAAGATGTATCGGGCATGGCGCTCTCCGTTCCGGTAGCTTTGTCTGCATCTATTCCGGTTTTCAGGATATTTGTATTTTTGAAGTGTTGCGGTAATAGATTTGATGCGAAAGCACATCGGATTGTCTTTTTACTATGCGTATTCGCATCAGAAAAAACGCGCGTTTGCTGCATTTTGAAGATATATTTATAATTTTATAATAATTCAGGTGGGTTATGTTTATGAGTTTGTTGGCATGCCCATTGCTTAGATGAAGGCGATAGTTCTTTCTTTTAATCAACAGGAGTCCAAAATGACTTGGCAGCAATACTTGAAAGATAACACCTGCAGCGCTGATGAGGCCGTCCGTCTGATCAAAAACGGTGACAGGGTGGTTACAGGGCACGCCGCCGGTGCGCCGGATTGCCTTGTGGAAGCCATGCTGAAGCGGAACGGAGAGTTGCGCGGGGTGGAGATAATGCACATGGTGGCTTTGGGCGAATCTCCTTATTGCAATGCGGAGTATGAGCAGAGCTTTCACTTCAACGGTTTGTACCTGAGTCAGGGCACCCGTGAGGCCGTAGCTTCCGGCCGGGCTGATTACACGCCGTGCTTTTTCTCCATTGTACCGGAACTTATGTCGGAAAACGGGGACTTGAGGCCTGACGTGGCCCTGATCACTGTTTCCGAGCCGGATGCTGAAGGGCGGGTGAGCCTTGGCGTTTCCATCGACTACACCCTGCAGGCAGCCAAAAGTGCCAGACTCACCATTGCGGCGGTAAATCCCAACATGCCCTATCTGGGCGGCGATGCTCTGCTGGATTTGCGCGAGATTGATCGCTTTGTGCAGGTGGATACTCCGCTGCCTGAACTTGGGCTGCCGAGGATTGGGGAAGTGGAAAGAATGATTGGCCACAACGTAGCCTCGCTGATTCCGGATGGGGCCTGTCTGCAATTGGGCATAGGCTCGATTCCGGATGCTGTGCTCAGCTCGCTTGCCGGTAAAAAGGATCTGGCCGTGCATTCGGAAATGATTTCCGACGGAGTGATGAACCTGGTTGAAAAAGGCGTGATTACCGGAGCGCGCAAAACTTTGCATCCGGGAAAAATCATCATCACTTTCGCCATGGGCAGCGCCGACTTCTATCGCTGGCTGCACAACAATCCCATGGTCGAAGGTTACCCGGTGGACTATGTGAACGACCCGAGAGTCATTGGGCGCAACGATAACCTGTATTCCATCAACTCCGCGCTTTCTGTGGACCTTCTGGGACAGGTCGCGGCGGACGCAATGGGGCCAAAGCAATACTCCGGCGTTGGTGGCCAGCTGGATTTTGTGCGCGGGGCGCGTTTTTCCAGAGGGGGCATGAACATAATTGCCATGCCTGCCAGCGCGTCCAAGGGTATGCTCTCGCGCATTTGCGGCTGCTTCCGGCCGGGTCAGGCTGTTACCACCACCCGTAATGATGTGGACTGCGTTATCACCGAGTTCGGCATAGCTCACCTCAAGGGCAGGACTTCAGCCGCCCGGGCCCGGGCCCTCATTAACATTGCGCCGCCGGAGTTTCGTGAAGAACTGGAGCGCAATGCGCGCGATATGTACGGCTTCCGCATTTAAGGCTGTCTGGACAGGTCTGCTGGTTTTGCAACTTTGCTGGCGGTATGGGGCGGCACATGGCTGCCCATGAAGGAGACAAGAATGCCTGAAGATAAGGACGTGAGCGAAATACGCGCACTGGCGCGTGAGTTTGCAAACCGTGAGATTGCTCCAGTCGCCGCAGCCATAGACCGTCAAGGCGAATTTCCTGCAGCCACCGCGGCCAGAATGGGTGAACTGGGCCTGTTCGGACTCGCTTTGCCATGGGAGTATGGCGGAGCGGGAAAGGGCCTCACCCATCTGGCCGCGGCTATTGAGGAAGTTTCACGCGCCTGCGCTTCGCACGGAATCACCCTTTCCACCCACGCCACCTTGTGCGCCGGGGCCATCGAGCGCTTTGGCAACGCGGAGCAGAAACAGCGCTTTTTGCCCGCTCTGGCCGCCGGGCGTTTTCTGGGCGCTTTCTGTCTGACAGAGAAAGAAGCCGGTACTGATGCCGGAAACATCCAGAGCATCGCAACACCTTGTGATGAAGGCTACCTGCTGAACGGCAGGAAGATATTCATCACCAACGGCGCAGTGGCGCAGGTGTTTATAGTTTTTGCCAAAACAGATCCGGGTGCGGGGCGTAAAGGTATTTCCGCATTCATTGTGGAAAGGGGAACGCCGGGCTTTTCCGTAGGCAAAAAGTTCGAGAAAATGGGTATCCGGGCCTCCTGCACCAACGAACTTGTTTTCGATAACTGTCTGGTTCCGGCGTCCAACCTGCTGGGCGGAAGTGGTGAAGGCTTCCGGATAGCCATGCGCGCTCTTGATGACGGGCGCATCGGCGTGGCGGCACAGGCGCTGGGAATTGCCGGGGCAGCGCTGGATTTGGCTGTTACGCACGTCGCGGGCCGGATTCAGTTCGGCAAGCCGCTGTCAAGCAATCAGGGAATCCAGTGGATGCTGGCCGACATGGCCGTCAAGGTAAAGGCGTCATCCATGCTGACGGCTGAGGCCGCCAGACTGCGCGATCAAGGCTTGCCGTACTCATCTGCCGCAGCCATGGCCAAGCTGCACGCTTCGGAAACAGCAATGGAAATCTGCACCCGGGCCGTCCAGTTGCACGGCGGCATCGGCTACACCAGCGAGAGCACGGTTGAGCGCCTGATGCGCGATGCAAAGATTACAGAAATTTACGAAGGCACCAGCGAGGTTCAGCGGATGATTATAGCTGCTGACCTTCTTGAAAAACATGGCAAGTGCAATTAAGCTCTGTCTAGAAGTCATGTCATAAATGTTTTTTTGCCCTTTTCCTGCGCCCGCCTCAAGCGGACTCCTCCAGTGCGAAGTCGTATCTGGAGTCGCTTTTTCCGGTAAAGAACAAAAATCATATTTATGAAATGACTTCCAGAAGCATACCCATAAGCCGAAGTTTCAGCGCTCGTTTGCGGATAACGCTCCCCGTGGCCTTGCTAGTTACGGGTAAAGCACGATACGCTCATAATTATTTTACCTGCGTAAATCTTCTGCGGTAAAGTTTTTCAGACGCGGCCCGGGGGAATTTTTGGGGAAATTTTTTGCGGTACGGCGTGCCGCGGCATAAGTAGAAAACGACTGGCCCCGGATAGTCCGGGAGTTGCCCGGAACCAGCCGGGGCCAGCGCGGAAATTCAGCGGCAGCCCAACCGGAAGCCGCCTGGAGGCGAGTCGCATCAGAGCTTACGAGCGTGCGAGAAACGCCCGGTAATCTGCGGCGCTTAACAGTTCAACGGTTTCAGCGGGCAGCTTGGGGCGCAATCTGATCATCCAGCCCTTTCCGTAAGGGTCAACGTTTACGATGGTCGGGGCAGAATCCAGTTCGGAGTTTACTTCGGCAACTTCGCCGGAGTACGGGCAATACAGGCTGTTTACGGATTTGATCGACTCCACGGTGCCGAAATCCTGACCGGCTTCGAAGAATTCACCGGCTTTCGGCAAATCGATGTAGGCGATTTCAGTGAGCTGGTCCTGAGCGAAGTCGGAGATACCAACTTCGATAAGGTCTCCAACCTGACGGGCCCAGATATGCTCATCAGTGTAAAGAAGGTCTTCAGGATAGTTGAGTTGTGTGGTTGTCATGGCGTTATCCTTTGGTTTTAAGTTTTAAGCCGTTGTTGGATTTATTTTGCGGCAACGTTGATTTTAAAAATACAGCAAATGCGGCAATTATGTGTTTTTTCTAAATTTGCTGCCAATTAGTGCGAGCGGATCTGTACGGTTTTGAGAAGCTTTGGCGCGTGTTGAAAATTCTATGCGCGAGCGGTAAATTTTAGCCAATTGTGAGGAGATTACATGTGCGATTTCAAACCGATCCACACAATCTGGCTGCCAGACACGGCCAAAAACTGGGAAGCCTTGCGGCACCTGGGTACAGAGGCAACATTTGAGACCAATGCCATTATTGCAGACGGCAACGTAGCGCCGGAGCTGTTTTATCTGCACAAGGGCACGGTCAAGTTTATCGCCCTGAGCCGCGACGGGCAGGAAAAGGTGCTGTACTACTGCCCGCCGGGCAGCATTTTTGGCGAAGGGCCGGCCATTATCCAGAGCACGCTGGCTCATATCTATGTGGCCATGGAAAAATGCGTGGTTTACAAGTTTGATTTCTACAAGATCCTGCCCATCCTGCAAAAAGATCATCCGGACAACATGTATAGTCTGCTTTATGCAATTGCCTACAAGGCAACCATGCATGCCAGAAATATTTCAACCCTGACCCTGCTGGACAGCGAAACGCAGGTGGCGCGCACTCTTTATGGAATGATTATCAGTAGCGGTGGGAACAGAAAGATTCGCCCGGCCATAACCCAGCAGGAGATCGCTAACATTCTAGGCCTGCACCGGACCACGCTTACCCGCATTTTGAGCGGTCTCAAGCGTGACGGTATTCTGGTCAAATATACCAAGAACACATTGGAAGTAACAAACGTGGAGCTTTTGCGCGAAGCCGCTCAAATGTCATGAAGCCAGCCCTGAGCAGGCAAAAGTACCCTGGGCGTGCGCAGGCAAAAGTATCCTGACGGCATGGCTGCCGGCTTTTCGGCGTGCATGAGGCTGATCGCGTGGTGTTGCCCGGCAACAGAACTGTCGGGTTTTAGTTGATGCTACGCGTAATAATAAACGCTTTTCATCGAGTAGTAGGCGGCAATCCAGTCGCAAAAGAGTTTCACAAAGGTGGCTTCGTCCAGCGGGGCGTCCCTGTCGGGCAGACTGCCTCCATATGCCCAGCGCTGCTCTGATTTTTGCTCGGCCGTTTTCTGCCCGCTCTTTGCCTTGTCTTCGCTTGCGGAATATAGCCACCCGGAGCCATCAGGAGATTTTTTGATGATGACTGACGCGCCCGGCATTTCAGAAACATAAAGTCGCCCCATGTATTCCTGTTTTTTACGTCTTGGCGCTTCTGCCAGATAAACGTTCATATCGCGCCGGGCTTTTAAATCCATGCTGGTATCGTCCTTGCGGGCGACAATCCATAAATCTCCGTCCAGCTCTCTGGCTTCCAGCATGTTGGCAAGAGCAAAGGAAGAGCACCAGCTTTGAACGGAAGCTTTCAACAGGCAGAAATCCGCATTATCTGTGACGTTGTTCATCTTGACCTCATGGAGCTGTAAGCAGTTTTACCACTGGTCCGCAGTGTCCTTGCAGGGTAAAGCAGGTACTTGTAGAGCTGTCCTAATCAAGCTGCGCCCGCAATTTGTTATGCCGGGCGCAGCTTTTTCAGGAAGGCAACTGTGCTTGAAAATCAGGTTTGTTAATGCCCGGCAATAATGTTTGCCGCTTCCCAGATTCCTTCAGACAGGGTCGGGTGGGCATGTATGGTTGCGGCAAGGTCAGCCGCTGTTGCGCCAAGCTGGATGGCCAGCGTTACCTCGGCCAGCATTTCCGTAGCGTGCGCTCCAGCCAGATGGGCACCAAGGAGCTTGCCACTGTTCTTTTCCGCCACCAGCTTGTACAGACCGGCCAGTTCACCGGAAGCATGTGCTTTGCCGAGTTCCCTGACCTGTACTGTGGCAGTGGTTACATCAAGCCCTTTCTCTTTGGCCTGCGTTTCGGTCAGTCCAACACAGCCTATTTCCGGCGCAGTGAAAATGGCAGATGGCACCACCGCATAGTTCAGTGCCGCCTGCTTGCCCAGGCAGCTATCCACCGCTACCTGTGCTTCAGCTATGGCGGTATGGGCCAACATAATCCGGGTCGGGCCCAGAATGTCGCCAATGGCGTATACATCGGGCAGGCTGGTACGCATGCGCTCGTCAACCATAATCCAGCCGCGCTTGTCGGTGCTTATTCCT
The DNA here is from genome assembly GCA_030267065.1 of Desulfovibrio sp. OttesenSCG-928-C06. Lineage (GTDB taxonomy): Bacteria > Desulfobacterota > Desulfovibrionia > Desulfovibrionales > Desulfovibrionaceae > WRHT01. Next base: position 13,882 of record JAJDJF010000023.1, read on the forward strand.
GCTTCTTCCAGCCCAAGACTGTCTGTGTTTGGTCCGCGTCCGACTGTAACGAACAGGGCGTCAGCCTCGATATACATATCCGGCACGGTTCCGTTGCCTGAGGTCTGGGGCGAGAGCGCCAGCGATGCTACTACGCCGCTCGCTTTTTTCTCTACCTGCGTAATGGTGCGGCTGGGGTAAAATTCAATGCCGCGCTTTTTCATCTCGCGTGTGAGCAGCTTGGCGATGTCATCGTCAATGCCGGGTATGGGCAGCAGGCGGCTTTGTCCTTCCACCACGGTTACTTCAGCGCCGAACATATGGAAGATAAAGGCCAGTTCGCAGCCGATAACACCGCCGCCCAGAATGATCACACGCTTGGGCAGGCTTTCCAGAGAAAGCACATCATCGCTGGAAAGAATCTGCTTGTGGTCAAAGCCGAGGCCCGGCAGCTCAAGACAGCGCGAGCCGGTGGCAATGATTACCGCATCGCTCTCAATAAGGCTTTTCTGCCCGTCTGGAGCTGCAAATTCCACCTGTTTGCCGCTAATCACCCGGCCCGTGCCGGAGAGCAGCGAAACCTTGAACTTTGCGGCGGTTTTGACCAGACCGCCGGACAAAAGGTCGCTGACCTTGTTTTTCCGGGCGATGATAGCCGGCATGTCGGCCAGCGGGATCTCGTCCGTCTGAAGGCCGAAACTGTTAAGATGGTGCATCAGTTCCATTGCATCAGCCGAAGCTTTCAGCGTTTTGGTCGGAATGCAGCCGCAATGCAGGCAAGTGCCACCGATGCGGTTACGTTCGATAAGCGTAACTTCAGCACCTGCGGCCGCTGCTCTGAAAGCCGCCGAATACCCTCCGGGACCGCCTCCGATAATCGTTAAACGAAATGCCATGTCAGTACCCCGTTTTTATGCAGATGCAGGTTAAGCAGCCTTCATTTGCAGGTTGTAGACTATCTCGATGCCGCCTTCCAGAGATGCGCTCACCAGACAGCCGTTGCGCATAATTTTGGCTACGCGCTCAAAAATATCTTCCATGTCTTCATCCATGGTCACGGTCACATCCAGAGTTATTTTCATAACCCGGGCCCGCTTCAGTTCATCGGTTCCGGTTTCCAGCGTGGCGGTGCCGTCAATGGCTGCGTACTCCACACCACGGGTGGCCAGTGCTTTATCCAGAGCCGCGCAGTAGCAATAGAGCACGGCGCTTCCAAGAAGATGCTTGGCGGTGCCGCCGCGTTCTTCCGGATCGATTCCGCTGTTGTCCACTACGATGCTTTTGAGTGCGCCGCCGGTGACCAATGTATGCAGATCGCTTCCGCCCTCGCGGTTATAAGACACAGATAGGGAATGCATGATGACTCCGTTATGCCGTCCGGGCCGCGCCTGAGCGGCGCGGCCCCTTGACGGGCTTGGGGCATTTACTGTTGAATGCCCTGCAATGATTTGTCTTCAGATTCCTGCTGCCAGACACTTGCAGGTGGTTTATGGCCAGTGCAAACGTGTGAAGCGGGAATTGCTTCAAATTGTCAGCTGTTAAATCTCAAAATCCAGAAGTTCCCGAAAATCAATGATTCCCTTGACCGCCGCCACGAACTCCAGATGCACCGGGTGATCGTAGTATTCTTTGAGCGCATCCTGCGTCTCGTGTGAGCTGTGCAGGATGAAGTCTGCCGGTATTGTTGTTTTCGGGTTGATCCGGGTTGTGGTTTCAAAATCTGCAACGCCGGGAATTTTTTTGAGTGTCTCGACTTTTTCCATGAGGAAGGCCAAGGCCTTTTCGCGCTCCTGTGCGGAGAACGATGCTTTCAACTTCCAGGTTACAATATGATGAACCATTTGCTTATTCGCCTTCGTAGCCGCGCAAGCTAACTTCCTTGGCCCACTTGGCGCCGAGCTTGATGGCAAGATCCAGTGTTTCCTTGGCGCGGGTATTGCCCTTGGCTTCCATATCCTTGAGCCACACTTCCCAGGCCGGTTTGGCGGCAGCCTGCCAGCGGGCGGCTTCTTCATCGGACAGCTTGATGAAGGTATGGCCATTGGCCTGCATCCATTTGCCGTCGTCATAAGTACCAAGGTCCAGAGCTTCACCGGCCTTGAGCGCGAGGGCCATGCCGCTGGTCTCTTCAAAAATCTGCTGGATATCGGCCGGGAGGCTGTCCCAGAGTTTCTTGTTCATGACCAGATAAAGCGGGGATACGCGCAGGTTGGCCACTGTGGTGTACTTGAGGGGCTCGTTCAGGCGATAGGTGCGCATCTGGGCCAAGGGTCCGATAAAGCCTTCAGCCATGCCGCGTTCCAGCGCCAGATACATTTCAGAGTAGGAGAGCATAACCGGGTTGGCGCCAAGGCCCTTGGTAAGGTTAAGGGTGCCGGAGCCGGAAATGGCTATTTTCATGCCCTTGAGGTCTTCAAGCGTGCGTACGGGCTTTTTGGTATGCACCTGAAAAGCAACGGACGACCAGATGGTCAGAAATTTAACTTCTGAAAATTCCTGGGCAACCCAGTCATTTTCAGTGATGAACTCGAAAAGAGCGGGGCTGGCCGCGGCCGAGCCAGGAGCGATCAGCGGCTCGTCAAAAGCGGAAGTATAGGGGAACTTGCCGGGGTTGCGGCCAATCAGGTGTCCACCAAGGTCTACTGCGCCGGAAACGATGGAGTCGAATACCTCGGAATCCGGGCAAAGAGTGTTGGGGGTGTAGTAATGAATCTTTACCCGGCCATCGGTTCTTTTTTCGATTTCCTTAATCCAGGGAATCAGCGCACCCTGAATGACCGAATGTTTTTCCATGTAGCAGTGAGTCATGTTCATTTCGATGACTTTCTGCTTGGCAGCGGAACATGGCGTGGCGAACAGGGCCAGTAAAAGTAAGGCGGGAATTAGGGTAGTCAGCTTTTTCATAAACGCGTCCTCCGGACGTTACATGTCTGATTGCTATCCGGGGCTGGCCCGGTTTGCCTCATCTCAACCTTCTTAACGCTCACGCGAGCTGGTGTGGCAGCCCGTATGCTTTTTAATTGCTTCCTGCAGCCTTTTCCGCTTTGTACGGCAACCGTTACAAATTTTTTAAGCGGGACGGGGAGGGAGTATCCCCGTCCCGCTATCAGGCAAGTGTTTATGCGCAGTCGTGTTTGTCCCACGGCTCCTTGGTCTGCTTGGCCAATGCGTCTTCCATATTTTCCAGCGAGCGGTTCAGCTTCTTGATTTCAGAGAACGGCGCGTTGGGGTCGGTAAAGGCATTGTAAAGCACCGAGCCTTCTACTGCTTCGGGCATGGGAAGCCCGGCCGAGTAACACAGGGTGGGAACGTAATCCACCAGGTGGCAGGGGCGGTCAAGGCTCTGGCCCTTTTTGATGCCGGGGCCGCAGAAGGCCATCAGCGCGTTCAGGCGGCCAACGGAGTGGGCAGCGGTGGGCAGAATAGCGCCGTGCTGTGCGCCGAATTCAGGGTAAATTGCGTAAACAACGTCACCCACACGGTCGCCGTACAGGCCGATGAGTCTTGCGTCTTCCTTGCGAATAGCCAGGGCTACCGGGCGTTTGCCGGTTACCGGGTCAACATAGGCCAGCAGGCAGTCAATGATCTGCTGCTGTACATCGTAGTAATCTTCAGGTTCCACGATGCCTTCAGGATCGCGTCCCTTGAGGTTGATGTACACATAGGTTTCGCGCTGCGGGCAGCAGACCGATTTGGAGAAGTCCACGCGGTTGGGGATGATGTTCAGGACGCGGCGGAAGTATTCGGCCATTTCGCCCTTGATCTGCTCATCCTCGCCAGCTTCGGTGATGTGGGTGAGTCCGCAGGCCACCAGCGGCTTGTAGGGGTCAAAGGTGGGGCCGTCCGGCACTGCGCCGTGGTCGGACACAATGGAGATCAGGGTGTGCTTGTCGCACACATTCATGATGCGGCCGATGAGTTTGTCTTCGGACTGGTAAATGCGGCGGTGCGCGTCCCAGGCCATCTTGCTGATTTCAGGATCATCGCTGCCCATTTCGGTGATCAGGGCGTGGTAGAGCCAGTCAATGGGGTGCGAGTGCATGGCGAATACGGACCAGTCGTTGTCCGGCAGCAACACTTCGCAGGCGTCGCCCAGGAATTCGGAGAGGTCTTCTGCCATTTCCAGATAGGTTTCCAGATCGATTACCTTACGGGCGTAAAGGTACATGCCGCCGGCGCGGTGTACGCTGCCCTTGCCGTGGCGGGCGATTACCTTGAAGATTTCCGGGTGGGTGGTGAAAGCGCCGTCAGTGGGGCACATGCAGCCAACGACCATGCGGAATTCTTCGGCATCTTCAGAAAGAATGAAGGGCTTGCACTTGAAGAATACTTCGCGCTTGCTGCCGTCTTTCATTTCAATATCGGTGAAGATCTTGTCGCTCCACTGGCCAATCGTCAGGGTGCAGAAAGCCTGCGCAAAGTCCTTGGTGGGGGAGAGGGTCACTGTGTCGTAACCTTTGCCGCCAAGATTGCGCACCAGCACCCACCACTTGGTTTCAACCGGGTCGGAGTAGGAATCAACAAAAGGTACCTTGAATTCCATTTCCAGCGGTTCTTCGCCTTCCTCGGTGAGGTTGGTCCAGTCTTCGGCATCATCGAACTTGCCGCGTGCGGAGAAGGGCAGGAAGTCGGTGGAAACCACGAAGTCCTGACAAACATCATACTGGATGTCGGCGTGCGGCATGTCGTGGCGGGTTTCGCCGGGAACCATGCCGTTACCGCCAATGACGATGCCGTTTTTCATTCTGCTCGGCCAGGCGCCGGGGAAGGTAAGCACGACGGACTTGAGTCCGGCCTTGTCGGCGGCTTCCCAGATGGTTTCAACCTGCACCAGATCGCTGCTCCAGCTCTGGCCGGTGTTGGCGTTTTCAGGGCTGGTGCCGGGGCGGTGGTGGTGGAAGCAGGTTACGCCGTGGGTGCCCGGGTATGCGCCGGTGGCAATGGTGGTCCAGTTGGGCGGCGTAATCGTGGGCAGCGGAACCAGACAGTCATTGGTCCAGTAACCACTGTCGATGATCTTTTTGAAGTTGGGCAGATAGCCTTCTTCAACATGCTTTTTCACAAGATGCGGCTCACAGCAGTCCAGGCCAATCATGGCCACTCTTTTCGCGAACTTAGCCATTATAAATCTCCTTATTTAATAGAGTTTGATAGCAATTCTGTTTGTTAGAAGTTCATTCTGGGGCCGAAAGCCAAATCCGGCAGGAATGTGGCTATGACCGGGAACATGGTCAGTACAACAATGGCAAAAATCATACACAGGAAGAACGGCAGGACATTTTTGAACATTTTCTCCATGGGCACGTCCTTGGCTACGGTGCTGAGAGCGTAAATATTCACGCCCACCGGCGGGGTTATCTGGCCGGTTTCGATTAGAATCACCATGACCACGCCAAACCAGATAGGGTCAAAGCCAAGGCCCAGAATGGTCGGGTAAATGGTGGGCAGGGTGAGCAGCATCAGGGGAAGAGCATTCATCAGGCAGCCGCCGATAACGTAGAAGACCACAATGAAGGCCAGAATCACGAATCTGTTCATATCCGCGTCCACAAAGAAGTCGGCCAGCGCGTTGGGCAGGCGTGTGGCAGCAAAGAAAAAGCTCAGAAGGTTCACGCCGATCAGGATGATCATCAGCTTGGCGGTCACGTCGAGGGCTGCTTCCATGGAGAGGTTGAACGTCTTGAAAGTCAGGCTGCGCTTGCATATCGCCAGAATTATGGTGGCTACCGCGCCTACTGCGCCGCCTTCCGTGGGGGTGCAGATACCGGCCAGAATGCCGCCAAGGATGATGATCATGATGATCACGATGGCAATGATGCCTTTGAGCGACTTCAATTTTTCGCCCATGCTGGTGGCATCGCCGCGCGGCAGTCTTTCCGGGTGGCGGATGGCGATGTACATCAGAACGGCGATAAAGAAACCGGCCAGCATCAAGCCGGGCACGAAGCCGGCAAGGAAAAGGCGGCCAACGGATTCTTCCGTGATAATCGAATAGAAGATGAAACCAATGCTGGGGGGAATGAGAATACCCAGAGTGCCGCCAGCCGCCAGAGTGGCGCAGGCCAGAGCCGTGTCGTATTTTTTTGCGCGCATTTCAGGCAGGGCTACAGAAGCCATGGTGACTGCCGTGGCCAGACTTTCGCCACATACAGCGGCAAAGCCCGCGCAACCTGTTACGGACGCGACCGCCAGCCCAGCCGGGAGCCTGCCGAGCCAGGTAGAGGCAGTGTTGAACATATCGCGGCTGATGCTGGAGTAAAAGGCTACTTCGCCCATGAGGCAGAACATGGGGATAACCGTAAGAACGCTGGAAGCGGCGTAACTGAAAGGTCCAAGCCCGAGCGTTGTGAAGGCGGCTGTAAAGTTCATGTTCAGAATCAGCAGCCCAAGCAAACCTGCTCCGGCCATGGCAAAACCAATGGGCATGCCGCAAAGCATCAGGCCGAACATCAAGACCATGCCAAGCCCGCCAAGAGCGCTGCGCGATATGTCCATCTCCATACCGGTAAACCACCAGGGCAGCGTGATAACGGCAACGGTCACGAGCAACGCAATGAGGATTCCAAAATAGCTTTTGGTGCGCAGCAATTTATCAAGGCTGCAAAGCACTTCATAGAAAACCGACAGGATCAGGGCCACCAGTCCGAGAGCGCAAATGGCCTGAAAAAGGAACAGGGGGATCATCAACTCAAGAGTGTGCTCACCGGACGCGTATTTGTGCATGGTCAGCACGCCGAGACGCCAGGCCATGAGTATGAAGAGCACAGTGCTGAGCAGGAAAGTGAACAGGGCAAAAACCGGGTGAGTGCGTTCAGGCAGCAGTTTGAGCACGAAATCGATGCGGATGTTGCCCTTTACTCTCTGGATATAGGCCAACGAAGTGAAAACCAGCACCGCCATGAGCATTTCGATCAACTCCGGCGCGCCGGGAACTGACAGCTTGAATGTGAAACGTAAAATAACGTCCACAGTGGCCAGGACTGCGAGAATGCAAATGCAGGCCTTGGCAATGAAGAAGAGCAGCTTATAAAGAGGTGATATTAGTTTATCATAGATAGTGAGATACTTCGGCAATACCGGAATATTGCATTCAAAGTACTCTTTGCTTGAACATGGAATCTCTGACATATTCTCTCCTCATTAAAGTTGATGTATGTCTTCCTGCTATATAAATGCCGTCATTGTTGTTTGTATATTTGCTAATGCATATTTCTAGTTAAACAATTACTAATAAATATTAGTAGTGCATCATAAATACACATTATCTAGTATGTGTATTATACAATTCGTGTGCATACATCTGTATGCTGTGCTCATTGTGAATTAATATACTGCCGTATTGCTTTTTTATATTCCGATGATTGCAAACTACATAAAAGCTTTTAGAAAAAAAGCTGCATCTGCATCATTTCATTATTTTTTTTGCGGGTAGTCCTTTTTTGTAAAGTTATGTGAATCATTTCACTAGCTTGGGCGTTGAAAAATTATCTGCTGCTCATGGGCGCTGTTCCGCTTGAAATAGGCGATACATTTTACTGGGTTGGGCGCAAAGTGCTATCAGTAGCCAACTTCCAGCTTTTCAGCAGGAGCTTGGCCGATGGGTGGGGCGCTGGTTGCGGGGTATGGGAGGGGGATTGCTGCACGGGGCGTGCTGATCGGCATGGGGCCAGTATTTCTACTGTTTGTATATGCCTTTGGCCTTGGGGAGGCTAACCCTGGCCGGAGTGGGCAAGGCGCAAAATAGCAACAATAGGTTCGTAGTTCCGTAAGGTTCTATTGCGTATAAATCAGCAAGGCATTTTTTGGCATTAAATACGAAAATGTCACTCTACCCCGGAAACCATTTTTTCGGGGCAAAGTGACATATGAGTGACATAAATCAGTGGCATACTCGGGAAAGGGCAAGAAAAAAGGCTTCCAGATTGCTCTGAAAGCCTACTCTCTCTAAGTGGCGTCCCCAAGGGGATTTGAACCCCTGTCGACGGCGTGAAAGGCCGTTGTCCTGGGCCGGCTAGACGATGGGGACGCATCTGGCTGGGATACATGGACTCGAACCATGATTGACGGAGTCAGAATCCGTTGTCCTGCCAATTGAACGATATCCCAGTGCGAGAAGTGTCTATATCCATACGCGATTAGCTTGTCAATATCATGTGGTGGTTTTTTTTACGCTGGTACGCAGTAATGTTGGCAGCGCAATCCGGTTTGATTCAGCAGCTTCTTTGGCGTGATGGTTGGGCATTCTGATACGTCCACTTGTCAGATAAGGCAGGTTTGCGGTTGGCGATTGCCGCATTCAGGTACGCATCCGGTCTGTGCGGGATTTTTTCTGCCGGGAAACAGGATTGATTCCGGAATTATTTCCAAAATTTGACGGAGACAAGCGATTCAATCTAATATCTGTTGCTTTTTTTTGCCTGCTGCCGTAGTGACAGACTGAATTTGCTAAATGTTTTTTCACATTTTGGCGGATTTTTACTGTAACTCTTATTTTTTGTTCTTTGTCCTAATTTAGCCTCGAGGGGGGATAGTGCGGAAGTTTTCTGCCTTTTGCGTTTTGTGTCTCATGCTGTTTAGCGCTGAAATCGCTTTTGCTGAAGGTTTTGCGGTTTACGAATGGGGCGCACGTTCCACTGCCCTCGGCGGCGCTGTTACAGCCCGCAAACCTGACCCCTCCGCCATTGCATCCAACCCGGCGGCCATTACCATGCTCGAAGGCAAGCAGCTTCAGCTTGGCCTTAGCGTGGTTATGCCCAAAGGCAACGCCACTTTTGACGATCCCGCCTACAATATGGACGGCGAATACAAGATTCGCGATGAATACTGGACCATGCCCAGCGCCTACTACACGCATCAGCTGACTGATCGCGTCACGCTTGGCCTTGGCGAGTATACCCGTTTCGGCCTTGGTATGGATTACCCCAAATACTGGCCGGGCCGCTACAGCATCCACAACGTTGAATTGCAGACTTTTTCCGTTACGCCTGTTGTCGGCCTGCAAGTTACCGACAAGTTATCCGTAGGTCTTGGCTTTGAGGCCATGTATCTGGATATCATGATTAAGAAAGCCGTGGACCTTTCGGACAAGATTCCCGGCAACCCGCCTCCGTCCAGAGTTACGGACGGGCAGAGCATTCTCGAGGGCGACAGCTGGGGCTTTGGCGGCAGCCTCTCGCTGCACTATACCTTTGACGAGAACTGGGCGGCGGGCCTTATTTACCGTAGCGCAGTCCAGCACAAGGTGAAAGGCGAGGCCAAATTTGAGCCACCTGCCATCATGAGTGGCGTCCTGCCGGACATGACCAGCAGCGCCCACGCCAATGTCACCCTGCCGGAATCCGTTACCGGCGGTCTGGCCTGGACTCCCAACGAACAATGGTCGGTGGAAATTGGCGCTACCTGGACGCGCTGGAGCCGCTTCCGCTACCTGAATATCCACCACAAGGATTTGACGAGCCCCAAAAGTGATTCCGTAAGGCACTGGAAGGACGCCTGGCGCTTCAACATCGGCGTGGAATATTACCCGGTTGACTGGGTGGCCCTGCGTGCCGGTTTTATCTGGGACCAATGCCCGGTGACCAAGGCGAATGAGGATTACCTGATCCCAACTGCGCACCGCCAGATTTACAGCGCCGGACTCGGCTTCCACCTTGACGACTGGACCATCGATCTGGGCTACGCGCTGCTTAACGTGAACGAACGCAAATACGCCTCGCGCCCGAACGATCACGTCTACAAGTCCAGCACCCACCGCTCGCTGTCGCACATCGCTGCGGTATCAGTCACCTACAAGTTTTAATTTAAGTTAGTTTTCTGGTTAATCAAAAAAGCG
>JAJDJF010000024.1 GCA_030267065.1 Desulfovibrio sp. OttesenSCG-928-C06
GCCGTTGCGTTCGATGTCTTTGCGGATCAGCTTGCGCAGCAGGGCCGCCACGGGTCCGGGGCTGCCGTTTCCGATAGGCTTGCCCTCGTATTCGGTGATGGATGAGCAGTCCGGGCTGGTGCCGAGCAGCAGCACTTCGGCGGCATCGTATATTTCCGCTTCCGGAATACGGCGGATAACGCAGCGTGATGCTTTGCCTTCCTGCGCGTCATGTTCGTCCAGCAGGGCCATGGCGCGGCGGATGGTGGTTCCGGGCAGGGCGTGCCGGAATTCCGGGGCTACAAGTTTTCCTGCGCGATCCACCAGGCAGATATTGGCGATGGCGCTCTCGGCCAGAAAGCCGTCGCTATCAAAGCAAAGCGGAATGTCTTTGCCCTTGCTGTGGGCTTCCATGGTCATGAGTACGGCGCTCAGGTAGTTGGTGTCCTTGATTTGCGAAAGATAGGCGGGCTTTGCCGGAACCGAGGTACGGAACCCGCTTTGCCCTTTGGCGTACCAGCTTTCAGGCCGGGGCGCGAAGCGCGAGATAACGATATAGAGACTGGCTTCCGGGCATTCTGCGGGGTCTACCCCAAATCCACCGGGACCGCGTCCCAGAAACAGGCGAATCATACCGTTTTCTGAGCCGGGGTGGGGCGATGCGACTTCAATTTTGCCGGTGGAGTTGGCGGTGGTGGTGCCCGCGTCTGTAAGCGTAGCTTGCTCGCATGCGCAAGATGAACCATCTGCCACCTGACGGCAAATTTGCAGGACCAGTTCGCGCAGTTCGTCCCAGCTGCAAGGCGGCACTATGCCCACGGCAGAGGCGGAACGGCGCATCCGCGCCAGATGTTCGTCAAGCTGGTAGATGCGCCGTTGCACATACTTCATGGCCTCAAAAACGCCGTCGCCCCTGAGGAACATGTGGTCATCCAGCGGGGCCAGCATCAGGCGCGGGTCAGTGACAAGCGCACCAAGACGGTGCTCGTAGCAGGCCAGAAGTTTCTCGCCGCCGGGTCTGGGCAAATCCATAACCCGCGCCAGATATTCGCCAGCGTCCATTATCGGAATCATTCTTCCTGCCATCCTTTGCATGCGTCCACCCAACCTATGGCTCTTGAGGTTACAAAAAGCTCGTCGCAGGTCATTTCAATACAGGAACTGGAACTGCCGCAGGCCGGAAACACGGTTTCGAAGCGCCGTAGCGACTCATCAAGATAAATCCGCGCCATGGGGTTTTCGATGGCAAACGGGCACACTCCACCCACGGCGTGTCCGGTAGCGGCAAGGGCTTCTTCCGGGCTGAGCATCTTCGACTTTACCCCAAAGGCCTGCTTGAATTTGGCCCCGTCAATTCTGGCATCGCCTGCGGCAACCAGAACAATAGCCGGAAAAGCGCCTTCCGCAAGTTCTTCATTTTCCGGGGCCGGGGCTTTAAAGGTGAGAGTTTTGGCAATACGCGCCCCTTCCACCCCAACGGCAGCAGCGGCAAGATCCACCGTGGCTGTGGATACCGGAAACTCGCGTACATCCGCGCCGCGTCCCCAGTTATCAAGATATCTTCTCACGTCTTCAACAGACATTGTTTTCTCCCGGAAAATTTTTATTTTGAGCAGTCATTCAGGACTGTGTAAAGCATGTCAGACTTTTTATCAGCATAATAGCCCTAAGTGAAAGATGTTGGCAGCCTGAAATCCATAACTAATAGGGATGGGCGCGCAAGGCAAGAGGCCCGTTATAGACTCTTTATATGGGTGAAGTCGCAGAACATAGAGAATATGAATTTAACTTTATCCCGCAAAATAGCTAAATGCATAAACATGAAACTCACGCTCTTTTTCAGGCGCGTAAAAATCCACTTGCGGAGAGAGACATGCGGAACAGTAAAAATCTTTTTGCCACCACCGGAGGCGTTGTAGTTGTAGGGCTGGCTATCGGCCTGCTCGCCTCACTGCTGCAACATCTGGGTAACCCCGCCAACATGGGCATTTGCGTGGCCTGTTTTGAGCGCGATATTGCCGGGGCCATCGGGCTGCACCGCGCAGCCATCGTCCAGTACATCCGGCCCGAGATTATCGGGCTGGTGCTAGGCTCGCTTGTTGCCGCCATGCTGAGCGGCGACTTCAAGGCCAGAGGCGGCTCCGCGCCAATCCAGCGCTTTTTGCTCGGCATGCTGGCCATTATCGGCGCTCTGGTCTTTTTGGGTTGCCCATGGCGCGCCCTGCTGCGCCTGGCCGGGGGCGACTGGAACGCCATTGTCGGCCTGTTCGGGCTGGCAGCCGGAATCTTCATCGGCACCCTGTTTTTGCGCAACGGATACAGCCTTGGCAGCAGCAACCGCCAGCCGTCCTTCAGCGGCTATGTGTTCCCGCTGCTCATGGTCGGCCTGCTCATTCTGATGCTCATTTTTCCGCAAGTGCCGGGCGAAGATAAGAGCGGCATCCTGTTCTACTCCCTCAAGGGACCGGGTTCCATGCACGCCCCGCTGCTGGCCTCGCTAGGCATCGGGCTGGTTATCGGCTTTATTGCCCAGCGCAGCCGTTTTTGCACCATGGGAGCGCTGCGCGACCTGTTCCTGTTCAGGCAGACGCATTTGCTGCTTGGCGTGATTGCTCTGGTAGTGGCGGCTTTTGCGGCCAACCTTGCCCTTGGGCAGTTCAACCCCGGCTTTACAGGACAGCCTGTGGCGCATGACGACGCGCTCTGGAACTTTAGCGGCATGCTCATGGCCGGGCTGGCCTTTGCGCTGGCCGGTGGCTGCCCGGGCCGTCAGCTGTTCATGAGCGGCGAAGGCGATTCCGATGCAGCCATATTCGCCCTTGGCATGATTGCCGGAGCGGCAGTGTCGCACAACTTCGGGCTGGCAAGTTCCGGCGCGGGCGCAGGCCCCAACGGGCCAATAGCCGTGGGCATCGGCATGGTAATCCTGCTGATTATCGGCTTTGCCAACAGGAAGAAGGCGTAGGGATGCGCACCCCGGCCACGCAAAAATAGTTCAAACCAGCAGGAGTCAGAAATGAAAAAGATAGACGCCAAAGGGCTTTCATGCCCGCAGCCCATGCTGATGGCGAAAAAGGCCATGGAAGCTGGAACTGACGACAAAATAGAAATTCAGGTTGATTGCGCTGCCAGCGTTGAAAATATCGGACGTGCCGCCAAACAGATTGGCTGGAATCTGACCGTCCTCAGTCAGGATGGCGACGAGGCGGTTGTGGAACTGAATAAGCGCTAAACAGCCAGCAGCAGGACTTTTTATCACTCAAGCAGGGCAAAATCAGGACGGATTTATGGGATTTTTTGACAAGTTACTTCACGGGCTTTCAGGCACCGGGCAGAGAAAAAACGGACTTGGTTCCGGGCAGGGCCGCTCAGGCGGAAAACTGCCTGAACGCGCCGGGAGGACCGGGAGTGCTGAGCGTTCAGGACGCGGTATTCTGGTTTTTGAGCAGACCGGGGACGTGATTCAGGCGGAAAAAGCGCTCAAGAAAGCTGGTTTCGCCATTGCTGTAAAAGCGCCGCCCCCGGTCCTGCGCACCGGCTGCGATTTGGTCATTGAATACCAGTTGGTGCTGGAACCTGGCATCCGGGCCATCCTTGCCGAAAAGCGCCTTAAGCCGCTACAGTATTATCAGGTTGCGGACGAACTACTGGAACCGGTCTCCATTTTTCACCGCAATGATTACGGAGAATACCTGATGGTCCGTGCCGCAAATATGAAAATTACAGTGCAGAAATCCAACCTGCGTATTGTAAACGTTTCCGGCGGTGGCTGCCCGGATGTGCCTTATCTGGCTTCCTTGCTCATGAACCGCAAGCTGGACGAGGCCCAGCCGCTTCTGGACATCGGCCAGCAAACCCTGTGCGGCTACGCCCTGCAACTGGCGTTTAACGAGGCCAGAACGGCGTTGTGTGCCTAAATCAAATTAACTTTTTAAAGCCAGTAAAAATGCCCTAGTTGGCGAATGCCTCAGGCGGCTTAAGGGAGGGCTACGCGCCCTCCCTTAAGAATCCCTCCCCGGCAGGAGCCGGCGGGCCCCTGCACCCCGCAATGGGCACAATATCAGGTCTTAATTGTTATGCAGAATCACCTGGTTGCATCAGCGGTTACAACTTAACCCCGTACGCCAGTTCCGGCATGAATAGATTGTGGATTTGCGCCGCGTTTTCGTGTAGCTCAGTAGCACGTTAGCGCGGCGCAGCCTTGCTCTGCCCACTGACGCGAAAATGCTCAAGAGAGGCACTCTATGTCCTGGTTAATTTGCGGCACTGTTCCCAACCCTGAAATAGGACTGATTTACGGTAAAGTTTCCGTAAGGCTCACTGCCGGAAAAGCCCTGCGCGGGGATACCCCGACGCAAGCATCAGGCAATGGGGATAGCTCCTGTCCTGCCCAAGACTGCGACGAGGCCTGCCTGCTGGTCAGTCCCGCAGAGGTTGCAGGAGCATCTGGGACGGCTGTTTCCTACCCGCCGCTGCCCATCAAGCGGGGAACCGCAGCGCTGGCCGGTGCTGCGGCTCTGGCTGCCGCCGAGCTTGGGACCGAGGCTCCGTACATTCTGGTAGCCGGAGATAACGGCAAGGGCGAAGGCAGCCGTCTAGTTTACGAATTTCTGCTTAAAAACGCCGCATCCTTCGCGGGCTGGGGCATTACCTTTCATTATCTGCTGCCCGACGTGGACTGGCACAACCGCCTGCTCATCGCCCTTGATGAACTGGAACCACGCCCTACGCTCTGCGCGGATGCTGGCTTCATGTACGCCGCCAAAATGAGCGGTTACGCCGCAAGTTATGACCTGTTCACCCCTGATGCAGGAGAGCTGGCTTTTCTGGCCGACGAGCAGGCCCCGCATCCATTTTACACGCGCGGCTTTCTGCTGTCTGAAGAAGACAAGGCCCCGGAACAGGCCGCACGCGCTTTTGAGCACGAGAACTCGGCCCGCACCATGCTAATCAAGGGCAAAACCGATTTGATTGTGCAGGATGGCAAGGTGCTGGAAGGCATTGACTACCCGATGATTCCCAATCTGGAACCCATCGGCGGCACAGGCGATACCGTGGCCGGAACTGCCTCCGCCCTGCTGTCAGCCGGGTATCCGATGCTGCGCGCCTGCCGCCTTGCCGCCCTGACCAACCGCTTCATGGGGCAACTGGCCCAGCCCACCCCCGCTACCCAAATCAGCGAACTACTGGCCCAGCTGCCGGGTGGATTGCGTCTGGCCCTGCAAGAGACGTAACACTCTGATTTCCGGCACATACGCGCCTTGCCCTCTTGCAATGCCGCGCCTGTTTCTGGCAGTATAATTGCTGCAAGATGCGGCAATGACTGACGTAACAAGCCTGTGCAACAATGCAGGAGCAACGGTTCGACCAGAGCCTTCAGCAAACAGGCTCTGGATGCGGTGATTCGCCCATCCTCGTCAGCGGGAGCAGGGGCATGCTTTTCGAAAGCTGGCCAGCCATGACAGGTTGGGCGACCGGGACTTTGCCCAAACATTTCAAGCGCGAAACAAGCGAAGGAACATCGTGAGCATTCCCTCATACGAACCCGGCAGTTACCAGCCGGAGGCCAATGGCGAACCGCTCTGGTTCATGTTTTACAAAAATAGAATCGCGCTGCTTGCCGGTGCGGACGGCAACCTGCGCCTGCCTCATGGCGAACAGCCGCTCGCGTCCGCCTTTCCCCCACGCCTTGCAGGGGACTACCACGGCCAGCCCTGCCGCGCCTTGCTTCTGGATAGCGAGCCGGGGCCAGATTACCAGCTGACTGACTACCGGCAGGATACCTACGAACTACTGGGCGAGGAACTTTACGCCCTTGGCAATAGCGCCAAGCAGCTTTGCCACTGGGAATTGCATTCGCAGTTTTGTGGCATTTGTGGCGCGCGCACGCTCCCGGCGACTCCGGTTTCCAAAAAATGCCCCGGCTGCGGCAACGAAATTTTCCCGCCACTGTCCGTTGCGATTCTGGCCGTAGTCACCAAAGGCGAGAGCATCCTGCTTGTCCGCTCGCACAATATTACCGGGCTGTACCATGTGCTGGTCTCCGGCTTTGCCGAACCGGGCGAAACCCTTGAACAGTGCGTGTACCGCGAAGTGCTGGAAGAAACCGGCCTGAAAGTCGGCAATATCCGCTACTTCGGCTCGCAGTCATGGGCGCACCCCAGCAATCTGATGGTAGGATTCTTTGCCGATTACCAGTCCGGCGAAATCGAAGTGCAGCAGGAAGAATTGCAGTCAGCCGCCTTTTTTGACCGCCCAAACCTGCCGGAGTTGCCGCACCGTTTCAGCATTGCCCGCCGCATGGCTGACTGGTGGGTTGAGTGTCAGGATAAAGCCTTTGCCGCTTCCGGCAAGTACATTGACGGCTCGCAGATAACCATGCCAGCCGGTTCAGGCGGGCACCCTTACGGTGCAGGCGGCCATCCGCACAGTGCCGCCCCCAAACCGGGCGCTGCCAAAACATAGTTCATGTCCGGCACAGCCAATCAGGCCAACCCAGGCAGCCCTGTCAGCCAGACCAGACAGGTCAGCCAGGCCAGCCAGCCTAACCAGACCAGCGCGGTCAGTAAGGACTGCCAGAAAAAGGCAGCAAATCCGCGCCGCAGGTGGCGCGCGCGTCTGCTTGCCGCCGCATTGTTGTGCGTTCTGGCGGCGAGCGCCGCAACGTTTATCCCGTGGCCGGAGCCGCTGGGCAGAACGGCTCAGGCATTCCGCAGCTATTTTCTCGAGCCTTCCGGCAGCGACAAATGGGCGGAACTCCCAAGGCTTAAATCAAAGCTGGACGCCAACAAAAACGGCCTGTCCGATACAGACGACATCATCGAGGGCGCACGCCGCTATGTGCAGGGCCGCCCCACCTACCGCAGCGGGTACCATCGCGGCGGCTATCCGCCAGAGGGTGAGGGAGTTTGCACGGACGTGATCTGGGCCGCACTGGCCAATGCCGGGTACGATCTCAAAGCAGCCGTGAGCAAGGACATCCGGGCCAACCGCAGCCTTTACAGGCGCGTAAGCACACCTGATTCCAACATCGACTTCCGGCGGGTTCCCAACCTTATCGTATACTTCAAGCGCCACGGCAAAAGCCTTGGCAAGACCATCAAGCCCGGAGACGCCGAAAGTCTGGCCCAGTGGCAACCGGGCGACATCGTAACCTTTCAGAACCCGGACCACGTCGCCGTGCTTTCCGACAAACGCAACAGCGACGGCCTGCCTTACCTGCTGCACAATCAAGGGCCATGGGCCAGCGAGGGCGACGATTTTGAATACTGGCAGAAAAAGGGCATCACCGGGCATTTCCGCTTTCCCGCCGAATAAAAGCTGAGCGGTTTCTTAGTGGCTGTAGACCGGAGTTGTTACCCCCCCGCACCGCCGGAATGGCATTACATGAGAATGCCCCCGATAACTGGGTAACTTATAAAAATGCTTCTAAAGACAGCGCCTAGCTGAGGTTGCGCACTATCCCGTCCAGATATTCGTTGGGGCTTACCACTACCGGCAGGTTATGCGTAAGGTCCATAATCGAACGGCTGCCGATGAAACCGCCCGGTTCATGGGGAAAGATTGATGCGTCACCCATAGCTCCGTCGCCGGAGAGCATCTTGACCAGAGCAATACGCAGCAGACCGGGGGTGGCCTTTTCCACAAAGCTCTGCCGCGCGGCGGCCCGGTAACGGTCCAGTTCACGCAGCCGCTCCCGGATTTCGTCCATGATTATGTCGCCAGCCAGATGCGCGGCCATACAGCCTTCGCGGGTGCTGCCCTCGCCACTTTTGAGCAGTACATCCACATGGATGATGTAATCTTCCGGAGCGGGTGTGCCGCTGCGTCCCAATGTGGCTACATCCCCCAGCCGTCCGGCCGCACTGCCAAAATTCAAGGGTTGGAAGCCATCCTCATCCACCGCGCAAATCATCATTTGCACGCCATCAAGCCGGTTGGTTATGCCATCGCCCACGCATCCATCCACCTTGGTGGCAACAGGCACAAAATCCAGAATGGAATTCACGCGCGTGTTATGCCCGCCCGTGGGGGCCGGGGGCAAAATCTCCAGCTTCACGCTCCTGATCTTGCTTAAAAGCACTGGTGCCGGTTCCCAGCCGGAGCCGGACCATTCAAACACCTTGCGCTCCAAGGCTGGAATATCAAGATAAAGCACGTCACCCTCAATGGCGGTGCGCTGTGCTGGGCGGACTTCGGCTATTTTAAACGAACGCGTTTCCAGCTTACGCATCTGGCGTTCCGGTCCGGCAGCGGGGTCGGGTGAAATCCGTCTTTGCGGCTGCCGCTTTTGCAGACGGTTTTTTAGAATGTTCAAGCCTTTGATCGCGTCCAGCTCCACTATGGTGTTCTCGCCCACAGCCAGAGTCTCCGCGCCGTGCGCGGTCTTGTTCAAATCAAGGTGAGCCAGCATGTACGGGGTATCAACCACAAATCTGGCGATACTGCCGACAAAACTCATGGCCACACAAGGCACGCCAAGTTGCCCCGCAAAGTCAGCCACTCCAGCAAAATCTATATGCGGGTTGCCCCAGGCGCCAAGACTTAGCAAAAAACCGTCCGGGCGCATCGCGTCCAGCAGGCAGGCGGTGCGTCTGGCCACCAGCATTTTTTCCACATACACGTCCGAAGTGGCGTTCAGGATCACTCCGGTAAAATCAACTTCCGGATCGTCACGCAGCAGACAGGCTAGCGGATCGCGGTAATGATGCAGCGTGGTTTCTTTGGTCGAGGGGCTGGTTCCCATGGCATGCTCCGGGCCAATGCGCTAAAATTGTGCAAGATATCATATGGCAGAATGCCATGATGCTACGATTCTTTTCACTTGATGCCAAGAAAAATGGCCCTGAACCAAGAACATACGTTCCGGTTCAAGGCCATTTATTCAGACAAAAAACTTGTTACGAAATGACGTCTAGTTCTTGAACGAGTGAATAGGCGCCGGAATACGCCCGCCACGCTGGATGAAAAGCTTGCTGGAGAACGGATTGACCGGCATGATCGGCGCACGGCCCAGAAGCCCGCCAAACTCCACAAAATCGCCAACTTTGCAACCAACAGCAGGAATAACGCGCACAGCGGTGGTCTTGCTGTTGATCACCCCGATGGCGGCTTCGTCCGCAATCATCGCGCTGATGGTCTCGGCCGGGGTATCGCCGGGCACGGCAATCATGTCCAGACCCACCGAGCAGACGGCGGTCATGGCCTCAAGCTTTTCCAGATTGAGAGCGCCGCGGTTCACAGCGTCAATCATGCCCGCATCTTCAGAAACCGGAATAAACGCGCCGGAAAGACCGCCAGCGTGCGAGCAGGCCATTACGCCGCCCTTCTTGACCGCATCGTTCAGCATGGCCAGTGCGGCGGTGGTGCCGTGCGTGCCAACGGATTCCAGCCCCATTTCCTCAAGGATGTGCGCCACTGAGTCGCCGATGGCTGGAGTGGGCGCAAGGGAAAGGTCCACAATACCAAAGGGAATGTTCAGGCGTTCCGAGGCTTCCTTGCCCACCAGCTGACCCATGCGGGTAATCTTGAAGGCGGTAAGCTTGATGGTTTCGGCCAGTTCGGTGAACGAGCCGCCGCGCACCTTCTCGATGGCGCGCTTGACCACGCCGGGGCCGCTGACCCCGATGTTAAGGGCGCAATCAGCCTCGCCCACGCCGTGAAAAGCCCCGGCCATGAAGGGGTTATCCTCCACCGCGTTGGCAAATACCACCAGCTTGGCGCAGCCGATGCTCTGGCGGTCGGCAGTGAGGGCGGCGGCTTCCTTGATGATTTCGCCCATCTGACGCACTGCGTCCATGTTGATGCCAGCGTGCGTGGAACCTACGTTGACCGAGGAGCAAACCCGCTCGGTCTGCGCCAGCGCCTGCGGAATGGAGGAAATCAGCGCGCTGTCGCCCTTTGCGTAGCCCTTTTGCACCAGCGCCGAAAAACCGCCGATAAAGTTAACGCCAACGGTTTTGGCCGCTGCGTCCAGAGTTTCTGCAAAGGCCACGCAGTCCATGTCGTCGGTGGCTCCGGCCAGCAGGGCCACCGGGGTTACGGAAATGCGCTTGTTGATAATCGGGATGCCGAATTCGGATTCGATCTCTTCGCCCACCTTGACCAGACGTTCGGCCTTGGCGGTGATTTTATCGTAAACCTTGCGGCGGCAGACGGTTCCGTTGCCGTCTATGCAGTCGAGCAGGGATATGCCCATGGTGATGGTGCGGATATCCAGATGCTCTTCCTCAATCATGCGGATAGTTTCCAGAATTTTATTATCGACCATGTCGGTTCCTATAAAATGATACATCCTGCACCGCGCAGTGCAGCGGCGGGACGGTTGATTGCATCTGAGTGAGGCCGGGCGGCTTTTACAGCTTGTGCATGGCGTCAAAAATTTCGGCCCGCTGCACGCGCACATTCACGCCCAGCGGCTCGCCGGAAGCAACAATTTCAGCCTTGGCTTCATCAAAGGGCTTAACGGCCTTTTCCATATCCACCAGCATAGTCATGGTGAAGTAACCGTCCATGATGGTCTGGGAGATATCAAGAATATTCACGTTCAGATTATACAGGGCGGCGGCAACCCCCGCCACGATGCCGGGGCGGTCGTTGCCCAGCACGGTGATGATCGTTTTCATATTGGCTCCGGTTCGGCTGCGGCATTTGCACCGGCGTAGACTGCCGGTGGCAGCCAATGCGCGGCGCACTACTGTGCAGCCTGTGAAGTAATTAGTAATGTAATGGTCTGGTCACGTCCTGCCCTGAACGGGCAATGAGCAGCGCGATTTAGCTGGAAAACGCAGCGGCCCGGGACCGGGGGATAATCGCAGATTGCCGGGAGGGAATAAAGACTTTTTTTCACGTTTTTCAATTGCCTGCGCAAGTTATGTCCAGCCTGCAAGACAATAAAAAAACAGGGCGCTGCCAGATGCAAAAAAAGTGAATGAGGCCCGCAGACCCCATTCACTTTTTATATCGATACCTATCGAATTAGCGCTTGCCGCCTCACTTCACTTCGGTGAAGTCGGCGTCAACCACGTCTTCGCCGCCGTGGCTACCGGAAGGACCGGCATCGCCAGCGGCTCCGCCCTGTCCGGCATCACCGGATTTCTGGGCGTAGAGCTGTTCAGCCAGTTTGTGGCTGGACTTGGAAAGCTCATCCATGGCTCCCTTGAGCGCGTCAAGGTCGTCATTTTCCATGGCGCTCTTGAGGGTGGTCACCTTGGCTTCAATGTCGCCACGCAGGGAGGCGTCAACCTTGTCGCCAAGGTCAGCCAGCGATTTTTCGGTGGTGTAAATCAGCGTATCGGCCTGGTTGCGGGCTTCGATAAACTGCTGCTTTTTCTTGTCGTCCTCGGCATGGGCTTCGGCTTCCTTGACGTAGCGCTGGATTTCTTCTTCGGACAGGCCAGAGGAAGCGGTTACGCGGATGGTCTGTTCCTTGCCGGTGCCAAGGTCTTTAGCGCCCACGTTCACGATGCCGTTGGCGTCGATGTCAAAGAACACTTCAATCTGCGGCAGGCCGCGCGGGGCCGGGGGAATACCGGTCAGCTCAAAACGGCCCAGAGTCATGTTGCCTTCAGCCATGGGGCGTTCGCCCTGCAATACATGGATGGACACCGAGGGCTGGTTGTCGGCCGCAGTGGTGAATACCTGGCTCTTGCGGGTCGGGATGGTGGTGTTGCGGTCAATCAGCTTGGTCATTACGCCGCCGAGGGTTTCAATACCCAGAGAAAGCGGGGTAACGTCAAGCAGCAGCACGTCCTTTACGTCGCCAGCCAGAATGCCGCCCTGAATGGCAGCGCCCATGGCCACAACTTCGTCCGGGTTCACGGAGCGGCTGGGCTCCTTGCCGAAGAAGTCCTGCACGGTCTTCTGCACCAGCGGCATACGGGTCATGCCGCCCACCAGCACGATTTCGTCGATATCGCCGGGCTTCATGCCTGCGTCAGCCAGAGCCTTTTTGCACGGCTCAATGGTACGCTGCACCAGATCTTCGACCAGGCTTTCGAGCTTGGCGCGGGAAAGCTTGCACATGAGGTGCTTGGGGCCGTTCTGGTCGGCAGTGATGAAGGGCAGGTTGATTTCCGCTTCCATGGAGGTGGAAAGGTCCTTCTTGGCCTTTTCAGCGGCTTCCTTGAGGCGCTGCAAAGCCATGCGGTCCTTGGAGAGGTCAATGCCCTGCTCTTTCTTGAACTCTTCGGCCAGCCAGTTGATTACGCGCTGGTCAAAGTCTTCGCCGCCGAGGAAGGTGTCGCCGTTGGTGGCGCGTACTTCAACAACGTTATCGCCCACTTCCAGAATGGAAATATCAAAGGTGCCGCCGCCAAGGTCGAACACGGCGATTTTTTCATCAGCCTTGCGCTCAAAGCCGTAAGCAAGCGAAGCGGCAGTCGGCTCGTTGATGATGCGCTTGACGTCCAGACCGGCGATGCGGCCTGCGTCCTTGGTGGCCTGACGCTGGGCATCGTTGAAGTAAGCCGGAACGGTGATGACCGCTTCGGTTACGGTTTCGCCAAGGTATGCTTCAGCATCGGACTTGAGCTTGCCGAGAATCATGGCGGAAACTTCAGATGCCGTATACTGGCGGCCTTCAATTTCCACAACTGCATCGCCGTTCTTGCCGGCAACGATCTTGTAGGGGCTGTGTTCGGCCCACTTTTTGACCTCAGGCGCATCGGCGCTGCGGCCCATAAGACGCTTGATGGCGAAAACAGTGCGCTCGGGGTTGGTAACGGCCTGACGTTTGGCGATATCGCCAACCAGACGGTCCTTATCGGTAAAACCCACCACAGACGGGGTGGTACGCCCGCCCTCGGGGTTGGTGATGCATTTGGGGTCCTTGCCTTCCATTACATAGAGGCAGGAGTTGGTGGTTCCGAGGTCTATGCCTATAATCTTGCCCATAAAAACTTCCTCCTAAAAGAGCTCATATAACTTTCATGTTACAAATTCCGCGCGTTTTTTCCAAGGGAAGGCGGGGCAGCAGGGCCGCTCGCGCGCTTTCCTTGCCACGGCCGCCATGCTGATTTGTCGAATACAGTTTCCCCGGCTGTGGCTTTCGCTATCAGGAATTTGCCGTTTTGTTCCTGAGACAGATAAAACATATTTGAATTCCGTCCAGTGCTTTTATTGGTTTTTTTATTTTTGTTGGCTAAAAATATAACGTCCGGGATTCAGCCAGCAACATTAACCGCTGAAAATACTAACAATTTCACTCAGCACTCGCCGAACACCCAAGCAACAGAAACGGCAATAAAATCAGCGTGGCAAACGGATGCCATTGCGACACATAATCCAACTTTCCCAAACAGGCTTTCGGGTCTGGCAATCGCGGCATCATGATGTCGTGATTCAAAATACGCCTGTGCGCGCTTCCTGCTTCCCGCACCAGCGTCAGCTTGCCCCTGTCGCCAGCACCATTCTAGTCAGCCAGACGAGGCTGCCGCATAACCAGTGGCCTGATTAGCTGCACAACCTGCCGCCTGAGCAGCTGCCTGGCCATCTCCAATCCAGTCGCCCCGCTCTAGCCGGCTATGCGCTCATCCATCAGCCATTTTACTAAAATATGCCCACTCTCTTGACATGGGCAATCATTCGGTATAAGCACTATCCCTCGCGAGGTTGTTTTAGACAGCCCGCCAAATGGAGAGGTGTCCGAGTCGGCCGAAGGAGCTCGCCTGCTAAGTGAGTATACGGGCTTAAACCTGTATCCAGGGTTCGAATCCCTGCCTCTCCGCCAGCAAGCAAGAAAAGAGCGCTGCAAACGTAGCGCTCTTTTTTCGTATTAAACGCCTTCTGTTTTTTTGCAGCCCTGCGGGGAACAAGTCCACCCGGACGATGCGCAGTCATGTGACTGGAAGTTTTTATTTTCCCATACGGAAAGCCGGATTATTTTGCGTTAATAATCCCTGCTCCGGCACAAATGTGGCGAGCTAGCGCTGGACAAACCGACTTGAATGATTATTACACTTGTGGCATACTAAAATACTGCTGGAAAAAATTTTGTGCCGAAATTAACAATTTCGACAGAAAACTATTTACCGTTTGGATATTATAATTTATAAACAGAATCCGAATGGTTGTTGTTTACACAGGCAGCCATATGCAGCCTGTGATGGTTGTTACTCCTAAAAGCCGGGCCGCAAGGCTCTGCGCTGGAGTGTCAAAACTGGTGGTAAATGGCATTTAAGTCGTTGTATCATTTTATTTTAGTCAAGGAGTACGCGTAATGGCTGAAGTAAGTTACAAAGGTAAGTCCTTTGAAGTTGATGAAGATGGTTTCCTCCTGAAGTTCGAAGAATGGTGCCCCGAGTGGCTGGAATACGTGAAGGAATCCGAAGGGATTTCCGACATCACCGCCGACCACCAGAAGATCCTCGACTTCCTGCAGGATTACTACAAGAAGAACGGCATCGCTCCCATGGTGCGCATTCTTTCCAAGAACACCGGCTTCAAACTGAAAGAAGTTTACGAGCTGTTCCCCTCCGGTCCCGGCAAAGGCGCCTGCAAAATGGCCGGCCTGCCCAAGCCCACCGGCTGCGTGTAATCTATTTGCAAAAAAAAAAAAACACGCCCGGCTTTTGCCGGGCGTTTTTTTTGCGCCCATACCCGGTTCCGGCTCTTGCCGGATGCGCCAGCAAAAAAAAACAGGCCGGGGCTGCACATAAAGCACATCCCCGGCCTGCAAGTAGCTTAAAAGACGCTTCCCGAAAACAGCCACCTAGCCCTTATAGGCGGCCTCGTCGATAATCCAGCACAGCTTTCCGTTGATGGGGCGCACTTTTTGCGCGGGCAAAACCGGCTCGGCCATCAGGTTGAGGGCAGAGTTAAGAATGTGGTGCTTCTCCTTGCCGGAAGCCAGAAAGATGCAGCAGCGGGCGTTGTTCAGCACCGGGAAGGTCATGGTGATGCGCGAGCTTTTGATCTCGTGCACATACTGGTCCATCACCATCCGGTCGGTTTCCAGCACATCGGCGGCAGAACCGGGGAAGATGGAGCCGGTGCGGCCGTCCTGATTCACACCCAGCAGGATGCAGTCAAAACGCGGCGGTTCGCCGGGAATCAGGCAGAAGTGGTCGCGCAGCAGATTTTCGTAATCCTCGGCGGCCTTGACCGGGTCTTTTTCGCCCTTGATGCGGTAGAAGCGGGTCAGCGGCACGCGCGAAATAAGCTCGTTTCTGGTACGGCTGTAGTTGCTTTTTGGGTCGTCCGGCGCAACGTTGTGCTCGTCCACCCAGTACATGGCGGTGCGTTCCCAATCGATGCGCTTTACCCATTCAGGCGATGAAAGCAGCCGGAACAGCGCTATCGGGGTCTTGCCGCCGGAAACGGCAATATTGAAAATGCTGCGCGTGGCGAGCGCTTCCTTGCATTGCTGCTCAATCAGCTCGGCGGCCTGCACGGCCATATCCAATTCGTTCTCAGTAACCAGCAGCGAAAGATGCGTGGCGCGAATCATGCTCATACCCCTTTTTATTTTTACCGGCTAAGTGCCTGCGATTTGCGTTACGCGGAATAGTAAAACGCGGCCGCTCATTTTGCAACAAGCCGTGGACAAATAATCGTAGTTACGGAATCGACTGCGCATGGGCATAACAGTGCCGCGGCCTGAACGCCTCAGTCCAGCAAAGCCGCAGCCTCCCTGTCCATAAGCCAGAACAGCTCGCCCCGCGCTGGCTGCACCATACCGGCAGGCAGCAGCGGCTTTGCGCCGGAGTGAATATGCCGCAGAACACCAGCCTTGCTGGCACCCGGCGCATAAAGCACGCAACAACGGGTATTGTTCAGGACCGGCAAAGTCAGGGTGACTCTGGGCAGGCGTGTTGCGCCCTGCGCGAACACAACAGGAACGGCCAGCCGGTTATCCGCTGTCCCGGCAGGATTATCGGGAAAAATCGAAGCAGTATGCCCGTCAGCCCCAATGCCCAGCTGGATAAAATCAAAGCGCGGAAGCTCGCCAGCATCAAGGCCAAAAAGACTGACCAGCGCTGCCTCATATTCAGCAGCGGCCTTGTCTGCCCCCATCTCTCCCCTGATACGGCAAAGATTGCGCACAGGCACTTTCGAAAACAACGCTTCGCAAGCAGCGCCAAAATTACTTTCAGGATCATCGGTTGCCACGCAGCGCTCGTCCACCCAGCATACGTCGGTTTTTTCCCAGCATATGCGCCCACGCCAGTCATCCTGAGCCAAAAGGCGAAAAAATCTGAGCGGACTCGAACCGCCAGATACGGCCAGACGAAAAACACCGCGCTTGTCGATGGCATCGGCGCAGCGTTCGGCAATCATCCCGGCCATAAAAGCGGCCAGTTCATCGCCGTTGTTGAAGATGGTCAATGTCTTTGCTGTCATCCGTTTACCAGTTTAAATCAGTATTGCCTGCAAGTGGAGCATGGCTCCGGAATCTTCAAGACGGAGCTAAAGCGACTGTCCGGTAGCAAAGGAAGATCCCATGACCCGGTTTCGTCCGTTCTGCTTGGCGGTGTACATGTTTTTGTCGGCCTCTTTGATGACCAGTTCAAAAAAGCTGTCAAAATCGGCAACATTAGCCGCGCTAGGGGGGGGGATGTGGCATACGCCGAGGCTGGCAGTGACATTGAGACTCTGTTCTTCCCATTCAAGCGCATTGTCGGCAATGGCGCTGCGAATACGCTCTGCCAGCTCCATGCCCTGCTTGTAGCCTGCCCCGCCGAAGCAGAACATGAACTCCTCGCCGCCGTAGCGCCCGAGCAGATCGCTGCGGCGCAAAACCGAACGCACAGTACGCACCACATGCTGAAGGGCCGCATCTCCGGCCAGATGTCCGTAGCTGTCGTTAAAATCCTTGAAGTTATCAACGTCCAGCATGGCCACACAGCAGGAGCGCCCTTTATCCAGAAAAGTGTGCATGACACGGACTGCCTCTTCCGAAAAAGAACGCCGGTTATACACTCCGGTCAGCGAATCGTGCCCGGCCAAGAACTTGAACCGGGCCTCGCTGGCCTGCAATGCCCGCATGGCGGTTGTGCGCAGCCCTATTTCGCGGCGCAGGCTTTCGTTCAGTTCGGTCAGCTCTTCTTCTTTTTTGCGCAGCTCGCCGACTGTGGTCTCAAGCTGCTCGGCCATGCAGTTGAACGACTCGGAAAAATCGCCCAAAAACGCTGAGCGCTGGGTAAAATCACCCTGCTCAATCTGTCTGACCTGCCAGGTAAGGTGGCGCAGGTTGGCTTGCAAAGTTTTTACGCATCCTGCCAGATGCCCTTTGGTTTTGATATCCTCAACCGGATTCCCCTTGGCGAACGCAATGATGAACTCACGGATCTCCGTAAGTTGCTCATGCAGCTTTACCAGCATGGGGTCAGCGCTCAGCTCATCAGTCAGCTCCGGGGTAGCGGCGCTGTTAATCAGCTGATCCATATGCCTGACAGCAGGATGTGTTTTATCGCTCATAATGCGGCCTGTTGGGTGTCATATCCGGGCAACGGGTCCAGGGCAGGCCATTCCAGACCTGTTTCACCAATCAGAAATTCTTACAATTCTCATATAATGCAAATCACTTACTGCCGGAAAGCGCCTTGGCTTCAAAGCGGCAGGTTCTATCACCGGTACACCAGCAATCAACCTCACGCACGTTAAACCCCGCCCCGGTGAATTCCTCAAGGATCCCCCGCAGAAAGCCTTCGTCATAAACGCAAACAACATCAGAAGTGTCCGGCATGCCGGAGCAGTCCAGGTCTTCGCATACTGTAAAGGTAAAATCAAGATTAACAGCGTCTGACTTCTCTACCCGGAATATGCCGATGCCAAGACGCCTGAACTCCTCGGCCACACGCTTGACCAGCGCGTTGAGGTCCTGAATCCCGTCACAATAATGGCGGAAAAATTGCTTGCCCGCCAAAGCTCCTGCTTCCCGCAAAAGCTCATCAGCCATATCTGTGCCGTAACGCTGTTCCAGAATATCGCGCAAGGCGAACTGAAAAAGCCGGTAAACCTCAATATGCGTATTCGGCCCTAAATCCGGGCGTGCTATATCTATATCGGCCCCCACGGTGGTATTCCATGAGAACTCGTATTTGCGCTCTGTCATTACACATCTCCTTAGAACTTGACCTAAAAACTAACTTTTTAAGTAGACATACATAACTGAATACATAATACGACACAGCCACAAGTCAAGCTAACCATGCCCCACACTTCTTGTCAGCATTTTCAGGTCCTTATAACATTTTTTCATTATTACACCATACCTGGCAACAGGCATTTATTGATCATTTTATGACTTGACCGCATAATTTATCAAATACATTGCCTGCATCAATTAATTATCCAAACAAACTACAACAAGGTAACCAGTTGTTATTACAAGATATATTTCTAGATGCGCGCACTCACAAAACTCCTGTCTACCGGGAAACTTGAAAACGATTGAATATCCGTAAGAAAAATTATCCCTTTGACCTGCGTCTGCTTATCAATGATAACAATTGTGAAGAAACGCACAAATAAATTCGCCGCACAGCCACTTTATAAGGCAGACACGACGAAAGCACAAATACCATTGCCTTGGGAGTCCCGCCATGAAAACGCTTGCAATTAAAGGTTTGCGCACCCCTGTATCACTTTTGATTCTCGGCACCGCCTGGATGAACAAGTATACTCCGGACGCAGCATGCGCAGCAGCCCTTGATGCCTACATCGAGGCAGGTGGCAACATGCTGGATACCGGACGTTTTTATAGTGGTGGATACACAGAAAAGTTTCTCACCCGCTGGCTGGACGCCAATGGAATGCGCAAGCAGCTGCTTTTTTCCAGCAAGTGCTGCCACCATTTTGTCGATGAGGACAACAAGCATTTTCTGGAACCAAACCGGGTGCGGCCAGAGTACATCACCGAGGATCTGGATTTTAGTCTGGAACGCATGAAGCTGGACCATTTTGACATCTTCATGATGCACCGCGACAACGAAGCAGTGCCGGTGCCGGAACTCATTGACGTGCTGGAAGAACAGGCGCGCAAGGGCAAAATATCCGCTTACGGACTGAGCAACTGGAGCCTGCCCCGCTTGCAGGAAGCCATGGACTACTGCGCAGCCAAAGGCTATCAGGGTATCTCCACCACCAGCCCCTCCTACAGTCTGGCCCAGATTCGCAAACCGCGCTGGGTTGGCTGCGCGTACCTGACCGAAGAGGAAGCACTGTGGCACCGCGGCAAGGATTTAACCATGATCCCCTGGGCCTCGCAAGGCGGCGGTTTTTTTGCCGAAGCCTTCAGCCGCGAAAACGCCCCTGCCGACTACGCCGAAGCTTACTTCACGCCTGATAACTTTGAAAAGCTCGAACGGGCCAAGGCGCTTGCGGCAAAAATCGGGAACGGCTGCACTGCCGTCAACATCGCCCTCGCCTACGTTCTGAGTCAGAATATTCCGCTTGCGCCCATTGTCGGGCCGCGCACCCCGGCAGAAGTCAAATCCTGCACAGACTTCCTTGACTTGCGTCTGGATCGGGATCAGATAGGGTGGCTGAGCCTCAAAAGCGCCCAGCGCCCTTGGTAGACAGTTAGAACGAAAACCGGAACATTGGCCTTTGCAGCCGTTGCAGCAAACAGAACGGCCAACTTCACACAGTAACGGCAGCAATCAGATGAGCACAGAAATTAACGATACACAAACAAGCGAAGCCTGCGCCAGCCCAGGCGACACCGCGCCTGCAAGCGGGCCGGAAAGCGCTCCCCTGCAAGACGTTGGCAGCACAGAAGCCTACACCACCAAGGACCTAAGCCAGATCCGAGAGCTAATCCACCCGGCAGCCGAAGAGTACCGCGCTTTCGGGCTGGGCATGAGCCTTGCCGAGGCTGTGGTTGAGGAATCATGCACCACCGCCAGCCACCGGCACGATGAATTCGACGAGATCTACTACTGTCTGGAAGGGGCCGGGCTGCTCTATCTGGACGGGGAAGAGCACGAGTTCTTCCCGCAAAGCTACTACCTTATCCCACGCGGAACCGTGCACAGCCTCAAGGCCGTAACCAGAATCCGCCTGCTGTGCATCTGCTCACCCGGTTACACGCACGAGGGGACCGAGATTATTTAGATTGCATCAGAATTGATGGGGTTGCCTCCGGCGGCTTAAGGA
This sequence comes from Desulfovibrio sp. OttesenSCG-928-C06, assembly GCA_030267065.1. Classification (GTDB taxonomy): domain Bacteria; phylum Desulfobacterota; class Desulfovibrionia; order Desulfovibrionales; family Desulfovibrionaceae; genus WRHT01. Next base: position 20,080 of record JAJDJF010000024.1, read on the forward strand.
GGGCGCTGCCCTCCTTAAGAATCCTCCCGGCAGGGGGATGATCCCCCTGCACCCCGCAATATGGGGTGGTATTGAACTGGTGCATTGGCAATACTTTCAGCATGATTCAACAATCTGCGATAAAATCTGAAAGCTAAAATGTTTTAGGACGCTGTTTTCTGGGTCTGAACACAGCTTGCCTTACCAAAAAATCCTCCGCGCTTGTTTAGCACGGAGGATTTTTACTTTATTCTATCATTAATACCGGGAAAGCGTTTTCAATTTGAAAAAGCGGCCGGGTCTGTTCTCACTGTGGCTAACAAAACCGTCAGCTATACCCTGACTGGCAGTTCCTTGGTCAGGGCCGCCACCAGTTTATCGCGCAGCTTGTCCACATCGTTGTCTTGCAGGGTGCGGTCGGCGGCGCGGTAGGTCAGGCGGAAGGTCAGGTTGCGCTCAGTTCCCCCCTTGGGCTCGAACAGGTCAACCATCACGGCGTTTTCCAGACTTGCCGGGCTGCTCTTGCGGATAGCCGCCAGAATCGCTCCAGCCTGAATCTCTTTGGGCGCGATTACGGTAATATCGCGGCGCACAGGCGGGAAAACCGGCAAAGAGCGGAAGCGAAGATCTACCTTCAGGAACAGCTCGTAAAGCTTGTCCAGATCCAGCTCAGCCATCCAGACTTCCTTGCGGGCGTGGAAGGCATCCGCAATATCCGGCTTAACCTTGCCCATATACCCGAAGCTCTCATCGCCAACTTTGACCTCGACGCACGGAGCCAGCCAGTTGCGCGGCGCTTCGCTCATAACAAACTCGGGGCAGCCAAGGTGCAGATGCGCGCAAAGATGTTCCACCAGACCGCGCAAGTCCTGATAATCCATTTCCTGCACACTCTGCGGCGTGGTCTGGGGCCATGCGGCGCTAAAACGGTCGCCGTAGAGCATCAGGCCAAGCAGCATGTTTTCGGAAGCGGTAGTCTCGCTTTCCGGCGCGGCAGTAAAGGAAGACGCGGTTTCAAACACACGCAGCCCCTGCACGCCCTGCGAAAGGTTGTTGCGCAGGGTGTTCAGCAGGCCGGGGGCCAGCACCGGGCGCAGCACGTCCATTTCGGAGGTGAGCGGGTTCATGATGCTGATGCGCCCTTCGGCGGGCAGGCCGAGAAAATCCAGATCCTTGTGGCCCACAAAGCTGTAGTTGATGACTTCATTAAGCCCCAGCCCGGCGGCCCAGCGCTTGACGCCAGAGAAGAACTTGTGTTTGGGCAGCGGCTTGCCGGAAGTCTCCATGATATTCTCGGACAACGGCAAAGTTTCGGGCATACGCTCGTAACCGTACACGCGGGCCAGTTCTTCAATCAGATCCGCCTCGCGCTCCAGATCCAGACGATGGCTGGGGGCGGTTACATTCCACGTTTCCTCACCCTCTGTAGTCGATTCGGCATTAACGGTGCAGCCAAGCTTTTCGAGCGTATCTACGCAGAAAGGCGCATCCATTGCCACACCAACCAGAGACTCGGCGCGTTTGCGGCGCAGGTTGATGTACGGCCCGCTCCACGGCTTGAGTTCGCTGCCCAGCACCCCGGCGGAAACACGCCCCTGCCCGAGACCGGCAATCATCACAGCCGCACGCTCAAGAGCATACGCGGTCATGCCCTGATTCACGCCACGCTCAAAACGGTACGCTGCTTCGGAAGGCAGCCCGAGGCGCTTGGAGGTATGACGGATGTTCGACATGTTGAACACAGCCGCTTCCAGCATTACAGCGCTGCTGTTATCGTCAATTTCACTGTTCAGGCCGCCCATTACGCCGCCAAGACCGATGGCCTTTTCAGCGTCGCGGATGGTGATGTCGCGCCCGGTCAGAATTCTTTCCTGCCCGTCCAGCGTCACCAGCTTTTCGCCGTCCTTCGCAAGGGCCACTCCTACCCTGCCGCCCGCGACCTTGTGCAAGTCAAAGCTATGCAGGGGCTGGCCCAGTTCAAACATGATGTAGTTGGTTACGTCCACCAGATTGGAGATGGAACGCTGCCCCACGGCCTGCAAACGCCAGCGCATCCAGGCGGGGCTTTTGCCGACTTTCAGGTCCTCGATGCAGCGCAGCAGGTAAAGCGGGCTGATGTCGCCGCTTTGCACCTCAAGCTTGAGGCTGTCCAGCGCCTTGCTGGAAGTATCGATGCCCGTATAGTCAATTTTGGGCATGGTCAGGGGCAAATTGAAGGCCAGAGCCGCCTCGCGCGCCAGACCAAGTACCGAGAGGCAGTCGCCGCGGTTGGGCGTAATCGAAATATCCAGCACCTCGGTGTCCAGCTTCATCACGTCCACGGCTTTGTCGCCCGGAGTGAACGGCCCTTCCAGCAGTTCGTTCAGCACCATGATGCCGCTGTGGTCTTCCGAAAGCCCAAGCTCGCGCTCGGAACAAATCATGCCGTTGGAAGGCTGGCCGCGCAGTTTGGCCTTTTTGATTTTAAGGCCGCCCGGCAGGGTGGAGCCAACCGGGGCAACCACCACATACTGACCCTGAGCCACGTTGGGCGCGCCACATACGATATCAACCACCTCGCTGCCCAAATCCACACGGCAGACAGAAAGATGATCGGAATCAGGATGCCTGCCGCACTCGACAACATGCCCTACTACCAGTTCCTCAAGCTCCGCAAAGGGCCTGCACAGCTCGTCAAGTTCCAGGCCAAGCATGGTCAGCTTTGCCCCAAGCTCCTCGGCAGTGCCTTCATACGGC
>JAJDJF010000025.1 GCA_030267065.1 Desulfovibrio sp. OttesenSCG-928-C06
CAGATTACGGGATGTGTTTCTGCCGCACTGGCGTTGCCCGGGTGAGTGAACGGAAGACTCACGGCCAAAGCAAGCAATACGCCACACAAAATACGCGCGTGCTTCATCATTTTCATATTCTTCCTTCTTTGTCTGAGTTGTGAAAGTCGGGGAGCAATTTAACTCCCTTTCGACCTTGATAAAAGTCACCTGAGCGGTGTGTGCGACTCTGCTGTAAATGGCCTACAAGTGCTGAGCCTCTAGTATAAAATACTAAATCAGCCCCCTGTTGTCCATCGGCATGTGCAGATATGCACGGCATGGGGATGATTTGTTGGTCTATAGAATGATAGCGGCAGGAGGTGGTAATAGATATCCCAGCGGGACATAGGCGGGTAAAACCCCCAAAACAGAAAAAGGACTTACGAATCATCTTCGTAAGTCCTTGAATTTACTGGTGGGCAGTACAGGACTTGAACCTGTGGCCCCCGCCGTGTGAAGGCGGTGCTCTACCAGCTGAGCTAACTGCCCTTTCGGGAAGACAGATGTACAGCAGGGGTGTGGGATTTGTCAAATTGTTTTACGGACTTTTTTTGATTGTTTGCGATTATCGTGTAGGCTAGGCTGGGTGGTGTTTCCTGCTATTGTGCCAGTTGTTTTTTTTGTGAGCGTAACCATGATAAACAGGGGAGTGAGTTTGATGCGTTGCAGGCAGCTACTTTGCTTCTTTGCTGTTTTTGCTTTGCTTTTTAGCGGATGTGGCGTGCAGCCTGTTGCCGAATCCGGGAATATTCGCACGTTTACCCTGTTCTATACATCAGATACGCACGGGAATATTGTTTCAGCTCCAGATACAATAGGGCTGGATCTGATTGCTTCCATTAAAAGCGCAGAGCCGCACTCTCTTTTGCTTGATGCCGGGGATTTTTTACATGGCACGCGGTTGACGGATTCGGATCAGGGGGTATCAGTCTTCACTTTGATGAAGCAGGCCGGGTATTTTGCCACTGCTATCGGTAATCATGAGTTTTCGTATGGCCGTGAAGCTCTGGCGCAGGTGCGTGATATCGCCACCAAGCCGCCAGTGCTGCATCTGCTTTCTGCCAATGTCATCGGTCAGGACGGCAGGCTTATGTTTGAAGAGTCTGCTACTGCCAACGTTAACGGCGTACAATTGTGCGTGTTCGGAATAACCACTCCGGATACGGAAACTCATTCGAATCCGGAGTATGTGCAGGGTCTGCTATTTAATGATCCGGAGACCGCCGCTGCCAGCACTGTTGAAAAGCTGCAAGCCAATGGCTGTGATTTTATCGTCGGGCTTACCCATCTGGGCAGTGACGGCTCCACGCACAACAGCCTGCAACTTGCGGAACCTGTTGACGGGCTGGACGTGCTTATAGACGGACACAGCCATCTGGTGGTGGAGCATCGGCAAGGCGATGGCGCGCTGGTGGTCAGTCCCGGCGCTTACGGCAAGCTTCTGGGCAAGCTGGACGTGACTTTCGATACCCGGCGCGGCAAGGTGGAGAGCATTTATAATACATTCATAACGCCGGAGGCTGCCTCCGCTTACTCTCCGGATCCGCAGGTGTCTTCAGGCATCGCCCGGCTTCTGGAGAAAGACGCCGTAGCGATGCGGGAAGTCATTGGCTATTCAGAAGCCAGACTGGTATTCAACAAGTCGCTCATGCGCAGCCGGGAAACCGCTCTGGGCGATTTTTGTGCTGATGCGCTACGAAATGCCTATGGTAGCAAACCGTTTACAAATCAGCCATTAGCGGATATCGCCATCATCAACAGTGGCGCTATCGGTGCAGCTTTGCCAGATGGAAAGGTGACGCGGGGCGATATTCACGCCCTGGCACGTTTTGGTGGCCATGTTGTGCTGCTGAAAGTCAATGGACGCGAACTGCGCGACATCCTTGAGCATGCCGTTAGCTTTTTTCCTGCGGAAGACGGCGCTTTTGCGCAAATTAGCGGCTTGCGTGCAGGTGTTGATGCAACAAAAGCGCCGGGTAGTCGCATTGTTTCGCTGGAACTACCGGTAAGCCCATGTATTGGTTTTGAAGAGGTAAAGCCGCATGACGAGTTTGTGCTGGCTGTGAACGATTATCTTGCTTCCGGCGGTGATGGATTCCCGCATCTGGCCACTAAAGCCAGATTACGCGAAGATATTACGCTGTATGAGGCCTTGAGCGAACATTTAAAAAATCGCGGTTCCGGGAATTATTCAGATGCAGACTTCCGCATTGTCTATCATGGGCGATGAGGCGCTCTGGATTCAGTTGCCGCGAATGTGAACCATATGCTTGAATCTATTGCTGTTATTCTGGTGCGTACGCGCTTTCCGGAAAATATCGGAACCACGGCCCGCGCCATGGCAAACATGGGCGTTTCTGAGCTGATTCTGGTGAACCCGGAGCGCTGGGAGCCGGACAAGGCCGCCATCCTCGCCACTTCGCTTGGCAAGCCGCTTCTTGATTCCGTCCGGGTTGTTGATACGCTTGCCGAGGCTGTTGCTCCGTTTACCATGTCCATAGGCACTACCGCCCGTACCGGCGGCTGGCGTACAGATCCGCTGCTGCCTCAAGAGGCCGCCGGAGAAGCTCGTTCCATTTCGCGTCAGGGCGGCAGGGTCGCTTTTGTTTTTGGGCCGGAGGACAAGGGGCTTGATAATTCAGAGATCGAGCTGTGCAGCCATCTGGTGAACATACGCACCGCTGTGGGCAATTCATCGCTCAATCTGGCTCAGGCTGTGCTGGTTTTGCTTTATGAGTGCCATAAGGCAGATACGGAGCTTTCTTTCAGCGCTCAAGATGAGGGCAGCCGGGCCTGGACCAGACCGGCCAACCGCCCGGAAGCGCGCCGCGTTACTCTGGAAGAAGAGAACATGCTACTGGCCGCCCTCAAGGAGCAGCTCATCGCCATTGACCACCTGCCAGCCGATAATGCCGACTGGTTCATGAAGACAATGCGCCGTTTTTTGCGCAAAAAAGGCTTGCGCAGAAACGAGTTTGACATGTTCATGGGAATTTGCAGGCAGATAAAAAACAAGATTGGCAAGTAGCTCCAGACTCTGTTTTTACCGTCAGCGCGGAGCATAGCCGCAACCATAAATATAGCCGCTTTTGCATCAACAAATAAAATACCCCCGGAAACCGACCGGAGAGCAAGGGTGTCTTTGGACTCCGATTGCGCCGGATTTCCGGGGGTAAATTATGCCTGTGGGCTTGTTCTACATGTCGTGCCCAAGCAGGAAGCCGCCCTTGAGCGGATCGTTTTCATCGATAACAAAGGTGTTGAAGCCGGTGATGTAAGCCGAGCCGGTAATCTGCGGGACAACCGCGTCAAACTCGCCGACTTTGGTGGTTTCAAGGAGACGTCCGGTGAACTTGGTGTTCAGGATGCTTTCGTAGACAAAATCCTTGTTCAGTTCCAGCTTGCCCTGCTTGTGCAGAAGGGCCATTTTTGCGCTGGTGCCGGTGCCGCAGGGCGAACGGTCCACGTTGCCTTCGCCGAAGATAACAACGTTTTTGGCGTCGGCATCTTTGCTGTCGGGCTTGTCGTAAACTTCAACAAGGTCAACAGTGGTAATCGGCAGGGTCGGGTGCTGCACCTTGATTTCTTTATTGATGATTTCCATCATCTTCATGCAGGTGGGAACCATATAAGCCAGGTTCTCAGGCTTCAGCTCGGTTTTGAGCTGGGAAGCGTGTACAATGGCGAAGAAAGAGCCGCCAAAGGAAATGTCGAACTTGACCTTGCCAACGCCGGGCAGGTCGATTTCGCAGTTTTCCTTGTAAACAAATGCGGGCACGTTTTTGAAGCTAACGGATTCTACGCGTCCGTTTTCAACTTTAACTTTGGACTTGATGATGCCGGCCGGAGCTTCAAGGGTCAGCTCGGTGAAAGGCTCCTGCATTTTTACATAACCCATTTCAACCAGCATGGTGGATACGCCGATGGTGCCGTGGCCGCACATGTTCAGGTAGCCGCCACTATCGGTGAAGATCATGCCGAAGTCGGCATCAGGATGGTTGGGTTTTACCAGAAAGGCGCCGAACATGTCGGCGTGGCCGCGGGGTTCCAGTACCTGGACTTTACGAATCCAGTCGCACTGACTCTGGAACCACTGTTTCTGCTCCATTACGCTGTTGCCCTTGGCAAAGGGGAGACCTGCCACGGTGATACGGGTTGCTTCGCCAACAGTGTGGGTATCTATTGCCTGAATGAACTTGCTGAACTTCATGATACGCATCCTTCGGGCTGTCTTTTGTGATTGCCCCAAGAGTTAGAGATTAATGAGCATGAAATAAGCTTTTGCAAAAACAGTACAGTCTGTTCGAACCGAATTTTTTGGAAGGCGCCCGGGAGGCAGGCGGTCTACCTCCCGGGCTAAATCAGGCCTTTACAGGCCCGGTTACGGGTCAGTTAAGCGGCGCTCTTGCCGCCCTTGGCGTAGGCGCGGAGCATAACAATGGCGGTGTAAACAACCACTGCGATAACCAGCCAGCGCAGCACGGTCATGGGCAGAGAGGTTACCAGGTACACGGCGATGAACACGCCGATGATGCCGCCGATGGTGATAGCGATGGAAGCCTTGCGGTTGTAAGCCTTTTCCTTAACAAAGCGCAGGGTGGCAACGGGCATCAGCATGGCGCAGGAGCCCATCATGATCGGGAAGGCCATCAGCGGGCTCATGCCCATCAGGTAAACCAGAGCCATACAGGGGGCGTACAGGCCAACACCAGCGGTCATCATCGCGCCGAGCACGAAGTTGATGGCGATGGCAACGATCAGCTTGGCACCGGTCAGGCCGATGGCGTCGCCGCCAACAGGCATCCAACCCATGAGGCCGACCAGCATCAGGAAGGCGGTGATCAGAAGGGCAACGCCCATGACCAGACGCACTTTCTGGGTGTCGAACTTGGAGACGATACCGGCACCAACCCACGCGCCAAAAGCGGACGCGAAGAGCATGCCGAACAGGGTAATCGGTTCAACTTCAACCTTCTGGATGAAGATGAGCGCTTCGGTAAGAACCGGGATACAGCAGCCTACGTTCAGGATGCCCGGGATCAGGCGGTCGTCGGTCTGCTTGAAAGCTTTGAGCAGGGCGGTGGTAGGAGCGAAGCTACCAATACCCAGGGTGTCAAAGAAGTTAACCACCAGGCCGATACCGCCGGAAATGCCCCAGCTGGTGCCTGCTTCCAGTTCGTCTTTGTACTTGATCCATTCCTTGATCAGAATGATAGCAACGCCAACGGTCATAATGCCCAGAATAGCCAGAATAACAGTGGCCATGTTCGAAAGTATCCAGTCCATGCTTCCCTCGTTTGGATAAGAGTTACTCAAAATGAAAACACCAATACCACATGCCGTTAATTTTATCTGCGACGCGGTGTGGCCGCGCCAAATAAGCTCTTTTGCGGACGGTATCAGGTTAGCGACCTGATTACGCCGTCCCGGTATTCATTTGGTGAAATGACAATCTGGACATTATTGCAGCGGTCCATGATGGACTTGCTGCCAATGTATCCGGCCGGCTCATTGGGGAACAGGCTGGTGTCGTAAAGACAGCCAAGGCCTGATACCAGTTTTACCAGTACTATCTTGCAGGCTCCCGGTCTTGCGGTATCCCACAGTTCCTGGCTTTGCACTGCCTGCGATCTGTTCATCCCGCGTAAATCCTGACGCAGTTCCTGAATGATGGTATCGCAGGCCTGATGAGCGGCCATTATTCCTTCACGGGTTCTGCCTTCGCCTTCTGCCAGCAGCACGTCCACGTTGATGATGAAGTCATCAGCGCTTGGCGCGCCGTGCATCCCGAATGCAACCCGTTCCTTTAAAATTCCCTCAGAAGAACCGATATTGGCAGGCTGGAATCCACCTTCCTCTACCGCCGTAAGCATTACCTGCACGCCGGTTAGCGTGTGGGTGATGCCATCGCCCGGGCGCCCGGCTGCTTTTGCGGCTATGGGTGAGAAGTCGAGAACAGAGTTGATGAAAACATCATGTTCGTGCGGCCGGATGACGCGCAGCTTTACTTCCTTCACCTGTGGGCAGTCTTTTTTGATAGTTTCAGTGCATTTTTTCACAAGATCGCTTGTGTTCAACTGAATTCGATTGCCCATTATAGCCGTTCTGTCAGCCTCTTCTACGTCCTTGATTTCATACGAGCGCATGATCAGGCGGCGGATTTGTTTTTCTGATTCTGCCCGCCAGATTTTTTCCGGATTCTTTTTATGGATTTTGTTTTTAAGAATTTTGACGGCCTTGATGGCGTCCAGTTCCACGGCAGTGTTCTGCCCCATCACGCAATTCTCATCACCAACGGCTGTCTTGTTCAGGTCAATGATTGAATCCATGTAGGAATTGGTTACGACAAATGCCGCCTGCTTGCCCACAAAGCTCATGCCAACCAGCGGTATTCCTTTTTCCCCGATGGCTTCGATGACATTGGCGAAATCGATGTGGCAGTTCCCCCAGCTGTCTATGGAAACAATAGCTCCATCGGCGCGCATGGACTCAAGAAGCGCGCCAACCCTGCGGGCCACAAATACCTTGTGTTCCTGCTCGTCCGAAGTTCCGGCAACAACTATTCCCAGAAAATCCACTTCCTTGTCCTGGCTTAACAGGTCAATCAGCGGCTCGCGAAAATGGTGCAGGGTTGTTTCCTTGGTGGACGGTCCGGTGCCCATTGTCTCTCCAGTTGCCCCTAGCAGGCCGGTTTTGCGCTGGTGCGCAGTTTTGTTGGGGTGGGCGCGGAGCGGGAAAGACCCCGCGCCCACCTTTAACGGCACGGGTTAGGCGTGCTTGTACTCGTAAGGCAGAGCCTTGTTCTGACCGAATTCCGTGAACTCCATCAGGGCGTTCAGGGTGTCTTTCAGGATGGCGGTCTGCATCATCTTGTCGTTAGGAGCACCGGCGTTGGCGCCCATGGGCACGCGCGGGGCAACGTAACGGGGCGAACCCTGCTGCTTAACAACAGGCGGGAGAGCCGCGATGATGATGGTCGGGATACCTGCTTCTTCAATTGCTCTCTGCACAATCACGGCAGAGCGGTGGCAGGTTCCTCAGCCAGCGGTGAGGACGCAGATGTCGGCGCCCTCATCTTTGAGGATTTTAGCAATGGCCGGGCCGGTTTCGTTGCGGAACTTTTCAACGTTGCCGCCGCCGCCCATGAAGCCCACCAGGGTGGGGGCCACTTTGCCGATAAAGCCTTCCTTGGCCAGTTCGTTCAGACGGTCAACCGGCAGCATGGCGTTAATGTCTTTGTTAACGTCGCTGTTGTCGTAACCGCCGTGGGTGACCATCATGGCCGACACGGGCTCGTTGCTGGGGATTTCGCGAATGGAGAAGTCACCAGCGGGGTTGAAGGGGGTCTGCGCTTTCAGGTGAATGCCGCCAGCGGTGGCAAAGCCGACCACGCAATCCTTCAGGGGTTTGCTCACCGGGGTCCATACCGGCGGGGGGGTGGTGGGAGCAAAAATTTCAGATTGCATCCCTGGGGCTGTAGTCAACTGCATAATAAGCCTCCTGATTATCCTTAAAAAGATTTATTGCTTTGTTTCGTTTGCTTCCGGTTTGGTAACCTTTGCGTAGCTGATATAAACTTCCACCGGGTCACCGATTTCGAGTTTCTTGTCAGTTATTATCGAGCGCAGCGGCAAATGGAGCATGCCCATTCTTCCCTTAAGCTCAATAACCGCGTTAATGTCGGTTACCTGAACCAGCCGTCCGGCCAAGAGTCTCGGTGTCAGTTCAATATCCATATCAGTTACTTCTTGTAGACGGATTCAACGATCTTCTTGTTGGCGTCCACAACGTCCTGGCTCCACTTGGCGGGCGGGGCGGAGATGGCAACGCCGGCCAGCTTGTTCTTGAGCATCAGCACGGCGCGCTGGGCGTCGGCTTCAATCAGGGTGTTTTCGCCAAGGCGTTCGGATTCGAAACCGCCGGCGTCCTTGTTCAGTTCAACCATGGCGTCGGTGTACTGGTTGCCCACGACCAGCTGGCCCTGGTAAGCGCAGTAGGATACGCCGACTACCTTGATGCCGCGCTTGCCCATCTGTTCGATGTGGGAAGCGAAGTCGATGTGGTTGTTGCCGAAGCCTTCGGTGGTTACGATGCAGCCGTCGATGTCCATGGTTTCAGCCATGGCGCCCAGACGCTTGGAAACGAAGGTCTTTTCGTCGTTAACCTGCGGGCTGCCGACAAAAGCCACGCCCACCAGGTCGATTTCCGGGTCATTGGCCATCAGGGTAACGATGGGCTCGCGGAAGTAGTGGCGGGTCATTTCCTTGGAAGCGGGTCCGATGCAGCAGAGAGCGTGGATGCCGCCGTCCAGAACTTCGTTGACGTTCAGGACTACCGGAACGTTGCCGAGGTCAACGTTGGGACGGCCGCCGAGTACGCCAGCCGGTTCCATCGGGAGGATGATGTTGTCGTGCATGGCGCCCTGGCCCATGATTTCCTTGACAAGCAGGATTCTGGGCTTGCCGAAGCGGCGAACGTATTCGAGCTTCTGCACTTCTTTGGCCTTGGAGGCTTCGAGGCCCTTGATGACGTCGCGCACTTCCTGAATGATGTGGTCACAGGCGGCGTGAGCGGCCATGGGTCCGCGGCGTTCCATACCGGTGAGGCGTTCAAGCACGCAGTGTACGCGCACGATGATGTCGTTGTGATCCGGGCAACCGGGGCGGCCGTAGATGATGGTTTCATCCATGAAGCCGTCGGAGGAACCGAATTCGTGAACCTGGGTGCCGTCTTCGTCGATACCGGTGAGCATGAACACCATGTCGTCCAGGGTGTTGGTGATACCGGTGCCGATTTCGCCTTCAACCTTAACGGCCACAGGCACTACGTCCATAACGGTTTCGGTGTGGACGTGGCGTTTGTCAGGGGTGATGATGTCGATTTCCATCTTTTTGATCAGAGGGAAAGCGGCCATGGCGCTCTTGGTGGCGTTTTTGTTAATGGTCAGAACGCCGTTTTCGAAAGCGGTCTTGTCACCGAGCTTTACTTCTTTAACGCTGAAGTGACGTCTTTCAACGGTGCTGATGACCTTTTCGCCCTTGGCGGCGGCGGGAGCGGCAGCAGCTGCCACGGTTGCGCCTTCAAAAGCGGGCATGGGGCCGCCGGCGTAGCCGCCGAGCGGGATGGTCAGGTCAAGGCCGGTTACGGAATCAGCCTTGATGTGCAGGAAGCCAGCGCAAGCGCCAGCCGGGGCAGCCATGGGAGCGGCAGCCGGAGCGGCGGCAGCAGCCGGGGCAGCGGCGGCTTTGGGCTTGAGGCCTTCAAACATGTCAGCGGTAAGGCTGGTCAGGCCGTCAACGTCTTTTACAAGAGTTGCGCCGATGACTTCGCCAACGGTCAGGGTATCGGGAGTGATGGTAATCAGGCCAGATTCTTCGAGATCCGGGAAAATAGCGGGATCTTCGAGCTCGGCGGCAGTAATAACCGTGCCTTTGGTGGCGCGGCAGCAGACAACTGCGGGCTTGTCTTTATACTGCTCGGCATGCTCATTGGTCATTGACATACTTTTTCTCCTTATGAGTTGCGTTAAGCAAGGTTTACGAAAAAAATCCTACTCTATTGTTCGATGGGCAATCTTCTGAAGAGGGAATGCCCGATTGTGCGCATGGCGGTGTCGGTCTGGTGGTGGACAGCCATCTTGAGCTTGGGGGCCACACACATAACCGTGTTGGTGCAGTCGCTGCAGTTGCTGCAAAGAACAACCTGAGCGCCGGCTTTTTTCAGTTCCATGATTTTTTCAGCCTGACCGGGGCAGTTGCCGGGGTTTTCGCACTTGAGCGCGCCCTTTACTTCGTGGGCCTGCTTGCACTTTTGCACGCCGACAACCTTGGCCTGCATCTGCTCGGCTACCTGACGCAGACGGTCTTCGTTACCGCCGCAGGCACAGACCAGAAGGCCAACCGGGCGGGTTTCTTTCGGGTAGTCGATGGTCACGATGATGCCGCCGGTGTTCTTCATGACCGGAGCGTCAAGAGCTGTGGGCTTGCCAGTGAAGGGGCCGCCCATGATGATTTCGCCGTAGCTGCCGTCAATTCCGCCACCCATTTCGATGAGTTCGGAAACCGGGGTGCCGATGGGTACATCCATGAAAATCTGGGATTCGCGGCCGTTCTTGAGCTTGCCGAGCACGGTGATGTTCTTGGAGATGATCGGGCGGCGCTGGTCCACGGCCTCGGCAATGCGGGCCACGGTTTCAAGGTTCAGGATTACAGCGTTGGCTGCGGCCGGGAGCTGGTCCACACCCAGCAGGGTGCCGGAAACTTCGCGGATAAGGGCGCGTTCTTCGCCCATGGGGTACATGTCGGCGAGTTCGGCGATTTCAATGTTGTCGCCGGGCTGGATAACTTTGCGGAAGGCGGCGATGGCTTCGGCGTTCTTGGCCTTGACGCCCAGAATGCCCTTGGCTGCGCCGGTGGCCTGCATGGAAAGGAGGATACCGCGGCGGATTTTTTCCGGCTCGGTGATGATCTGCTTGATGTTGTGCTTGAGGCCGGGCTCACATTCGGCGGCGTTGACCATGATGGAACCGCCGTCAAGCTTGGTGCCGAGCTTTACATAGGTGGGAAAGCCCGCGCCGCCCATGCCGCAAAGGCCTGCGGCCTTTACCATTTCGGCGATGCTGTCGGATTGGGGAATGGGCTCAAATTCATCGGTCTGTACCGGGTCGGCTTCAATCATGATGTAGGTATCGGTAATTTCAGTCACCTTGCCGCTGACGCTGGCGTGCAGGGGAACACCAAGACCATCGGGCTGGGCCAGGAGTGTCCCTTTTTTTACACTTGCGCCGATTTTCACTATTGGCGCGGCCGGAACCCCGATGCTCTGCTTAAGCAGTAACTTGTAGCTCTTTGCCAAGACTTCATCCTCCGATTTTAAATTTGCCTGTAATTCCGGGCTTTGCAGCTATTTGTCTTTTTAATTTCCTGAAAAGTTTTTAATCAGGATTTTCTATTTCTCTCAGAATCGTCTGTAATATCGCAAACATCGTGCCAGTCGCGCGTTATTGATTTGTTTGATATCTAATTGATAGATTTTGTGATTTTTCGTTGATTCTGGTTTTCAAAAGTCAAAATTAAAGGAATTTTTTCACAAAGTTTTTAAAGTTTGCTTGCTTGCAATTGTCCGCAGTATTACATGTGTCCAAAAAATGGACAGTTTGAAATATTTTTTTATCTTTAGAAGTCTAATGTCTTCTTTTTTGACATATGATGCGCAGATCAGATATTATAACGGGGTTAGATCTTGTCTGATTGTCCATTTTTTGTGCATAATAGAGCTGTTGCCTAATCATCTGTTTCAGTATATCCGCCTTTTCACGGGAGAATTTTTATGAGTCACGATTGTCTCTGCTGTGACAGTGAAGCGATTTTGAGCGGCGTTTGCCTTGAGAATATGCGTGAGCTCGCCAACAGTATTTATGAAGGCGTTTGCGGCATTGATGAGAACGGTCTGGTAATTATCTGGAACCCGGGCGCGGAAAAGATCTATAATGTCAGCAGCGCGGAAATTATCGGCAAGCCGCTCAAGGACTATTTCCCCAACGCTCTTCTGGATCAGGTCAGGGAAACCAAGATTGCCCAGCTTAACGTCTCGCACATGCCCAAAGACAAGGAAGACTCGCACATCCTGATCAGCGCAAAGCCGTTCTATATCAGCGGAGTTTTCAAAGGTGTGATCTCGACTGACCGCGATTACGCCGAAGTTATGCGTCTATACTCGGACCTTGAGAACGCGCAGGCCCGTTTGAATTTTCTGGAAAGCCAGATGAAGAAAACATCCGGCATACTGGGCAGCATTATCGGAAAAGACCCGAGTTTTCTCAAAAAGATAGAAGCTGCCAGCCAGATTGCCCCAACGCATACCAACGTCATGATTACCGGCGAGAGTGGTACCGGCAAGGAGGTCTTCGCCAGAGGCATCCATGAGCTTAGCGGGCGTGACGGGCTTTTTGTGCCAATCAACTGTAGTGCTATTCCTTCGGAGCTGTTCGAGTCGGAGTTTTTCGGCTATGCGCCGGGGGCTTTTACCGGAGCCAGCCGCAAGGGTAAGGCCGGTTTTTTTGAGCTGGCTAACGGTGGCACAGTATTTCTGGATGAAGTTGGCGAGATGCCGTTTCAGGCGCAGGCCAAGCTTTTGCGCGTTTTGCAGGAGCGCGAGGTTGTTCGTGTTGGCGGTGAAAAGCCCATCAAGCTGGATGTACGCGTTATTTCCGCGACCAACCGCAATCTCAAGGAGATGAAAGAAAAGGGCATGTTCCGCGAGGACCTTTATTATCGCCTGAACGTGGTGGAAATAACCCTGCCGTCACTGCGCGACCGCAGGCAGGATATTCCGCTGCTGATCGATTTTTTTGTCCGGGATTTCGCCTCAAGGAATAACAAGGTGATTATGGCGGTTGACCCGGACGCCATGAAGCTGCTCTGCAACTACCGCTGGTCCGGCAACGTGCGCGAGTTGATGAACGTTGTGGAAAATATGGTGGTGACTGCTTCCGGCAAGGTTATCGAGATGGAGAACGTGCCGGAATATGTGCTTGGCTCGGAATCACGCGAGTGCCTTGAGTTGCGCGAGTATCCGCTGGATTTGAATCTGGCCACCAGAGAGCTTGAGACCGAGAGCATCAGAAAAGCGCTCGACATGAGCAATAACAACAAGTCCAAGGCCGCAGCCCTGCTCAATATTCCCCGCGCCACCCTCTATAACAAGATGGAAGAGTACGGGATACCTAAATAGACTGATAGCTGCCTGCGTATATTGGGGGCTGTCACGACATACAGAATATACTTTTAGTGCGGCGCAAAGATACCCTGCGGCAACGCAGGTTTTTATATGTGCGTTATCTTGTGCTTGAACATGCTTTTAGGGTTTTGATAAGCATATACACTGCATGGCTTTCGCACTTTTACACAGTATTTCTGTTTGCCGGGGCTAGGCAGCCGGCTCGAAAAAGAAAAAGTCGCTTACTGAAGTATCAAGTGGATCGGATATTCCTTCTTCATATGGAAATGCATTTTTTAGAAAACCGGTGCATTTCCAGTTTTTTTTGTGGGAGGCGACCCATCTGGTGAATTTTCTGTGCCGAACATGCAACGCGCTTCCACCTTCCACTTCATCGTGATTTGAGGCGTAAATGATTACGTTTTTCGTGGCAGAGTTAAATAGCGTTTCCATGTAGATATGAAAAACATTGTCTTCCACTAAATGATAGATGACATCCAGAGACAGGGCCAATTCAGCTTTTTCTCCATTGTATCCGCTTGTGAGCATAAAGCTTTTTGATTTGTCGTTAACGAACTTTGATTGAAGTCTGGTTATTATTGTCTGGGATACGTCAACTCCAATATACGAATTCATTTTCAGGAGCGACAACTGGTTGCCGTCACCTGAGCCAAATTCTATGACGCTCTGAATTCCGCATTCAAGTATAAAGTCGTTGATTACATTGGCTTTAAACTCAGCAAGACGATTGTAGGATCCGGCACCAGAGTTCCCGTTATGTCTGTATCTTTGTTCCCAGTATAGCGCTGAGTTGAAATTTTTTCTGGCAGCGTTGAGTGTATTTGTCATATGGCTTGTGTCCTGCATGGCTGTGGTCTGTTTTTCTGGAGAACTTTTCTTTCTATTACCAGCTTCATCAGTATGTCAGGGTAATAGTTAAGAATATTTAATAGCTGCTCGTCATTCTTGCCCATTACACAGTTTATCTTGGCCAGGGTGAAATGACTGGATTGTAACGTTGTCATTTCAGGAAACAGATCAATAATCGCACGGTGGTTATCTTGTACGATTTTTGTTTTTGTACCTTTAAGCACTGCCATGGCCCAGATGTAGAGATCGTCGGCAAAAGGGGCAAGTTCCTGAAACCGTGATTCGTTCAGAACATCTTCATGTAGAGTTCCTGGCGGATACAGGTTGCCGCCGCCGGTGGTGGGAAAGTTGTAGTAGCTCGGTTCTGGATGATACCCCTGGCAATGCTGCCATAGCAGATACGGCAAGGGAAGACCGTCTGGCAATAATTTGATCTTGTGCACACGGTGCGCGTAGACCATAGGCGCTTTGTTATTATCAAGATAATCCTGATATAGAAGCTCAAGCCAGTTGGGTCTGTAATAGATATCATCGTCCGCAGTCACAATAAGCTTGTCCGGGTAGCTGGTCAGAGCCGGAATAATTTTTTTGTACTGCTTGATATCGCTGGTCCATCTGATTTCCAGACCGTTTTTTCGTAGGTCAAGGATGGATGCTGGAAGATCAGCCTCCAAACCGGAAAATTGTTCACGGCCCAGCCATAGAATCAGCTTTTCTGGTTTTATGGATTGGGTGAGCAGCGAATACAGGCAATAGTGCAAGCCCGGCAGTCGTTCTGGGAACGACGTCAAAGAAACGACAATATTATTGCCGGCGCTTTCATCTACCCCGTAGTGGACAAAGCTGGGTAATGCCTTATCAATTGCGGTTTTTATGGGCATGTGACGCTCCATGATTTTGGACTATCGCTGCGTTGCTATTACAGACTTGTTATGATGCAGGCACGGCAATGCCTGTTTTATGCCTGCAAAATTTAATCAAAAGATAGTATTAGCAGTTTTAAGCAATATCTATGCCATGGTGTCTGTCGCGTAAGGGGTTAATATTTAAATATTTGTGCATAAACCAGAAACGCCAGTCATTAGACTGGCGTTTCTGGTTTACTCCTGGCCGGTTCAGCCTCGGTACGGGCTGGTTCCTTGAGGATTGTCATGGGGCATTTCACCACTGCCTGTATATGCTATCCCGGCAGATGGCTTTGCCCTGAAATTTCATTTTTGGGTACTCATCTTATTGGAAAACAGTTGTTAATGCCTCCGCAGGCAAAATACTGCCCGGCATCCGACAGGGTCTTAGGGTCTGTTAGCACGATGGCCTTTCTGCCGTCTGCCTGCGTCAGAATGCCTTTTTATTTTGATCGAGCAGCGCAGAGGGCGCTCCATCAATAAAAAGTTTTCTCGCTGGCAGAGAACAAAATTGCTCATAGTGTTATAGGCCCCCAGTCCTTTCTAATTGGCTCGACCTGCTTTGCCCAGTGCTCCGCACGGTGCGAGCAAACCCCGTCACTCCGCAGTCTGTGCAAATTTTGCCTGCGGAGGCTTTGCATATGCAGATATTCAGGCACATTTGCTTCTCTGAATCTCTACACAGCCCAGAGGGTGCCCTCTGAAATTTTTCCCGTTTACCTGTAAGTTATCCCCGGATTCTGGTTTTATTCAGTCCACAGGCGCTGGCAGTCTTGCTCGTAAGAGTGAAACCGCTGTTTGTTGCAGGCGTGGTGTGAATGATGAATCGGGAAGTGGCGATACCGTGTAAAATCGCGATAATTAAAAGCTGGCTGTTAACTTTGCTGAAAGGAGAACTTGAAGCCTGCGCGTGGCAGAAATTATTTTTCTACAGTGAGCATGTTTTTAAAGCATGCGCATGAAGTAAAAATAATTTTTGGCACAGCGCGAGGGCAAATAACCTTTGTGCAGTTTACAGGCCGAAAAACACGGCAAAAGAGTGTTGAATAGATTGGCTGGCCTTAAAGGCAGCCTAGCAGAATAATCAGGGAAATGGACTGAATGGGGGAGGATATGGCGGAACACACAACAACAGACCCCTTGCTGCTGGGTCTGCTTACAGATGTGAGCTGTATGGCGTTCGCTTTATCCATTAGATATAACCTTTCAGATAAATTAAGCGAGCGCACCGAACTTTGTCAACCATTTAGCGGTATGCGGGCAGTTGTACTGTAAGTTTATACAAGCGTCTTTGCTTACAGCCGGAAGAATTACGGCAATGAAAAAATATTTGAGAACAATTTTGAATGCGCCATTTAAAAACCCCGCCAAGGCGGGGTTTTTAAAGAATTACTGCTTTTGCAGCCTGACCGCGAAAGCCATCATATGGCCGCAGGCACCGCATATATAATCCCAGAATTCCTTTGACGGCAGGGAAGACATAGCGCCGATTTCCCTTTTCTTTTCTTCAAACTCGACATTGCCGCAAGCGGAACATTTAAAGGATTCGCCAGTTCTCAATTTGTATTTGGACTTCATGGTGAACCTCCCAAGTTTTTATGAAAAAAATATTTCTTCTTTTAATAGAGGCAAGTGCAATTTATCACGCACGGCTACATTAGTCACCAGTCTTTTTACATTTTGCAGCCTTATTTTTGCGTCGTTTTCTGCATTGTCAGGCAAGGTTCTGTGCAGGCTGATTTTTTTTGCTGCCGGAGGGAATAGATGAGGATGCCGCCAGTCAAGGCAAGATTGAGCAAAGCGCAATGATGCGTGATTATATCAGGTGCTGGATTATTCTATTGAAATTTATCAGCGTATGGTGGACTGTGCTTTCTTGGGATGGCCAGTGCGCTTTGATGGAGTGCTTAAAGCGCTGCTGTGTTTCAGCTGTTACCGACGGCATTTTGAATGGATTTGCGGTTTGCGGGACGCAGATTTTAAAGCAAATCGATTTTAGAATTTGCGCGTGAACAACCGTTAAAAACCCTGCGCTTCAGCAATTGCACTGGCCAGTGGTTTTTTTACCGCTTTCAGACTCAGTCTTTTGCCCGGGTGATTGCGCCAGAGTTCAACCGGCAGGTCGGGTTTTTGCGGCAGGGTGATTTCATTGCGGCCCAGTTTTTCTGTGCCGACCCGATAATAGATGACGGGCAGAGGCTTTGCGGAGCCTTCAAGGATCATCCAGTCGCCATGTTGGTAGAATTGACCGGTTTCTGGCGCTTGCGACGGCAGCCCGGCGTTGTGTGAGCGGATGGCCTCGCGCCAGCCCCAGAGGCCGCCTTGCTGGAAGCGGTAAAAATCGACCACCGGGGTGAGTTGTACCGAGTGGATGATACGCGTTTCAAGCTCGCAGCCAAGCGGCACTGGGGAGCTGTGCAGAATAGCGCCCTCGCGTGTGTCGGCAATCTCCAGCGTATCAACAGGCCAGCCGGAGAGGGCGGCGGCCCCAAGCAGAACCATGAAGGCAAGGCTTTGCAGCATACGTCTGCGCGTCTGCTTTTTTATTAACTTTGGCAAGTTGCCCGGCGAATCATGATGTCCGATCATTTGTTTAGTCTCATATCCATTGGCTCGCTTGCGGGCTGGCTGGGCTGCGCGCTGGTGGCGGCCCGGTTGCTGGCGCTTTTACGCGCCGGTCTTGGCGCCAGCTCACCGGATGCTCCCGGCGGCATGCAGGCGGTAACATCTTTGACGCGCCTCCATACGATTACTCTTGCCGCATTGCCGCTGGTCTGTTTTTTATTCATCCCGCCAGGCAGTCTGCCGCCGTTTGTTGATATCTACTGGGGCGGACCTGTTTGCCTAGCGTTGCTGTGGCTGGGAGTCTGCTTGCAATATGTCTGTTTCAGGGACAAGTCATTCTACTTGCGCCTTCTTGCTTGCGCAACGCTTTTAAGCGCCAGCTGGCTTGTGCTTGGCTGGAAGGCCGCCGCCATTGGACTGCCGGGTGGTCCCTTTAACCTTGGCAGCTATGCGGCAGAGCCGGTCTGGCGCTGGTTTATGCCCGGCTATGGGTTAGCCGCTACCGGTATCGAGGCAGGCGAAAGCAGTTTTGCCATGCCCGTTTTCATGCTTGGCTGCTCTGGGTTGGCACTGATGCTGGCAGGCATTCTCAAGGCCATGTCGCTGTCAGGAAATACTGTGCATCCAGTCATCGGTCAGGAAGCCCGTAAAGGCTGCTATCTGCCCGTTGCCATAAATGAGCTGGTCATGCTGGCGATAACGGCTGTGCTGTTTATTCCATTGGGTTTTGCGCGTGGGTTGGGCGCTTCCCCTTTGCTGGTATTTATTTTTGATTATTTCGGTTTCTGGACGGTTGTATTTTTGCTGTTTTTTGTTGTCCGGATTTTTGGCACGGCCCGGCGCCCTGTGCGTGCAGCGACTGTTGCCGCCTTGCTCTGGCTGGTTGGCGCAGCCATGTTCATTTTTGCCTGACGCAAAAGGCTGATAAGCGAAAATCAAGCCCCCGCAAGAAAAACTGCTTTTCTTGCGGGGGCGTTTTTTTAGGCCACTGGTGCCGGATTGTCAGGGGTTATTTTCTGCTCCAGAGTACTGCTGGAGTTAGAACCTGAAATCACGCGCTCCATTGTGAATTTCGCCAAGGAATTTCTTGGCGCGTTCGCGCACCTTCTCGTGCGGTACGCGCTCGACTTCACGTTGAATCATGGCCTCGCCGCGCTCTTTGGTTTCTGGCGAAGCGTAATCTTCAAGATATTCCTGCAAGGTTATCAGGGCATTGGGGTGGCAGCAGTTCAGAATCTGTCCACTCTTGCACAGGCTCATGAATCGGTCACCGGTGCGGCCTTCGCGGTAGCAGGCAGTGCAGAAGCTGGGGATATGGTCCATGTCGATGAGCCAGCGGATCACTTCGTCCAGACTGCGGTCATCGCTGATGTCGAACTGGGCGGACTTGTCATTCTCCGGCTTGACATCGGCATAGCCGCCAACGCTGGTGCGGCTGCCGCCGCTGATTTGCGAGATTCCAAGGTGCAGGGCGCGCTCGCGCGAGGCCTGACTTTCGCGCGTTGAGATAATCATTCCGGTGTAGGGCACGGCCAGACGGATAACGGCTACTATTTTAGCGAACATATCATCGCTGATGCCGTTGTCGAAGGTGTCTGGATCAATGTCGTCCGCAGGGCAGATGCGCGGCACGCTGATTGTGTGCGGGCCAACCCCGAAGGCGGCCTCAAGGTGCTCGGCATGCATGATCAGGCCAGCCAGCTCGTAGCGGTAGCCTTCCAGCCCGAACAGCACGCCAAGGCCGACATCGTCAATACCGGCTTGCATTGCACGGTCGTGTGCCTCGGTATGCCATGCGTAATCGTGCTTGGGGCCGCTGGGGTGCAGCTTGCCGTACGATTCCTTGTGGTAGGTTTCCTGAAACAGGATATAGGTGCCGATTTCGGCTTCCTTGAGTTTGCGGTAATCTTCCACCGTTGTGGCCGCGATGTTCACGTTAACGCGGCGGATGGCCCCGTTTTTGTGCTTGATGCTGTAAATGGTCTTGATGCTTTCCAGTATGTATTCAAGCGGGTTGTTGACCGGATCTTCCCCGGCTTCCAGAGCCAGACGCTTGTGGCCCATGTCCTGCAGGGCGATTACCTCGCGCCGGATCTCATCCTGCGTGAGCTTTTTACGCGGAATGCTCTTGTTCTGCTTGTGATAGGGGCAGTAGGTGCAGCTGTTGATGCAGTAGTTGGAAAGGTAGAGCGGGGCGAACAGCACGATGCGGTTGCCGTAGAAGTCTTTTTTAAGCTGTTCGGCCAGCCGGAAAATTTCTTCATTCTTTTCCGGGATTGCGCAATCCAGCAACAGAACCGCCTCGCGGTGGCTCAGGCCTTTTTTCTGTTTTGCCTTTTCGATTACGCGCTCGATTTCATCAGCGTTATCGCGGTTTTTCTCCGCCCAGGCGAGAGTTTCCAGGATTTCGCCGTGGTGGATGAATTCCTCGGCCTTCATGGACTTGGGATCGTATGCGCCTGTAGCGGTTTTGGCCTGGCGCTGGTCTACGGTGGCTTCTTGCATGTTCTCCTCTCTTCGCGGGTCAGGGCGAACCTTTCCCGTCAGTGACGGTTGTCCGTTCCGGCTTTGTGGCTTCGGGCCGGGGCGGAATTTTGCGGCGCGCCTGCCTGCGATTGTCTTTTTCTCCTTTGACACCGTGCAGGGCTGCCGTTCTATTCAAAAATCTTACGCTTCCGGAGCTCCTGATTTGGAGTAGATGGTTTTACTGGATACATGCGGTAGCATGCCCAGCTTGCCTGAAAGCGCACTGATTATATCTTGCGGGGCATCAAGCACCACGCTGATGATGTTTATTCTGCGTTTGCGGTAGGGCAGGCCCATGCGCCCGATGATGTAATCGCCATACTGGCTCAAAAGGTCGTTCAGGCGTCTGATGTCGGCCTCGTGCTCCACAATGATGCCGATGATGGCAACTCTGGTTTCCTGCTCGTGAGTATCCTGGCTCATACTGGCTCCCGCGCATAAAAAAAGCACGCTGAAGGCGTGCTTGTATGCATATTGGGTATTTTTCACACGCCTTCCGCGTCAGACACCGGAGATGCCCGGCTCTTGGCGTCAGATTCGAAAAATACCTTGATGGTGTCGCACTTCTGCTGCGACTTTATTAGAGCATAAGCACTATCATTCAATATTGCAAGGGAGGAGGGGAAAATATGTTCGGCAACGGCTGCTTTGGTTTCGCCTGCGTACCGTTCCGGTATTTTTGATCTGAGATTGAGCCGCTTGTCTTCTGATGATGTGGTAACGATGTCTGTGGCGTTTCGCCCTGAATTTGATTAAGCTCTGGCGGTAAAACAGATTCTTTTGTGACAGACGTGTTTTTATCTGGAGAGGCCATGCTGCCGCAGAAAATTGACGTAGCGCTGAACATATTCGCCAAGCCTTATCAGACCTCACTTTCCGTGTTGTCGCTGTTGAAGTTTTGCGATGCCTATATTGATCGCATTCACTTGCAGTTTGAACCGAGCGGTTCCATGTTTGATACAGCCTTGCCTTACGCCATTGCCGATTATCTTGGCGAGCGCGCGGTTATTACCCAGCCGGAGCACTGGCTCAAACTGGAGGCCGCAGATGCCTCGCGCTACGACGACTTGAGCTACCGCATGAGCGTGCGCTACCAGCACGCTTTTGAGAACACCGATAAGAAATATCTTTTCATCATGCACAACGATGTGCTGATCAAAGGTGATGTTATCGGCAAGATGCTTGGTGATATCGGCGACGCCTTTGTTATCGGGCAATTGGGCCAGTGCTGGAACTGCCCGGCGGCGCATGCGGAGGTATGCGCTGATTGCGGTATGGGAGAGCAGGGGTGTCATCCGGATCGTTATCAGGAATTGCAGCCGGATTTTGAACAGCTGTGCAGCCTGTATAAAGCTGCTGGTAAGCGCGGGATTTTTGTGCGCCCATATCTGGAGCAATTACACGTCAATTATTCCGACGGCGGCTGGCCTTTGCCGGAGTGCAGGGTGAATGAGTGGGCCGCGCTGGTGGATGTGGAGCGGACGCGCCCTTATGTTATTCCACATGGCTCTATCGCTCCCTTTGGTGCTTTTGAGCAGTGCGGCAAAATTTGTCTTGATACCTCGGTGGCCTGGTTCCGGGGGCTGCACCGTTTGGGGTTGCGCGCCAAGAATATGGACATCGCCCCTTATGTCACCCACTGGATCGGCACCGGGAAAATGACATCATACAAGTACCTGAAGGCCGAGGCCAACGCGCGGCAGATTCTGCAAAAACATTTTCCGGACTACGTTAAGTGGTGTCTGGAGCAAGATAACAAGATGTTCGTTTGATTTGCCAGCCGTGCTGCCTGATGTCATCTATTCAATGCTATCCATTGGATGGTTTGGATGGTGCTGGGCGGGATTGTTTCAGTTTTTGCGAATCTGGCTGCCCGGCTTGAGTCAATGAACATGGAAAAAGCCGGGATGGAGCGTAAAATTTACTTTCCTTCCCGGCCTTGCTGTTACCCATGCGGTTTATTTGATACTGCGCTTTTACGATAAGGCAGGCAGCGCCGACCTGTTACTGGTTTGAGCCGGTATCTTTATCCTCTTTCCGGGGTTCGTCCGCGCAAGAGTCTGCGGCAGGCAGTTCAATAGGTTGCCCGTCTGTTTTTTCTGCTGATTCCTTGTCGGCCTCTTCATCTGCTCCGGCGTTTTTTTCCTTATATTCATGGATGAGTTTTTCCAGCGCTGCCAGAGTCTTGGCAGAGAGCTTCTGATCACCCGCCTTAACGGTTTTGGTCAGCTCATCAAAGTTGTTCTTCATGTTATCCAGAAATTTCTGGGCCTTCTCATTGCCGCTTATTGCGGACTTTACGCCATCGTATCCAGATTTCATGGAAGCGGAGATGGTCTGCAAAGTTGAACCTTCGTGTTTATCCAGTTCTTCACGCATGCCTGTAACCAGGCCTTCAAGCTTGTTCAGCAGTTCTTCTTTTTTCATATGCCGCTCCGTATATATGTAATTGGTTCTACTAGTAACATAAGGATTCAAAAAGATCAGTCAAACTATTCTTTTTGATTTTTGCGGTATTCAGGCTTTATTGATTGATGATACAGAGCATGCAGAAGTATGCAGGCTGCCACAGGTAACGTATGCCATAAGCTGGCAGCATACGTCTCCAGGCGTGCGTGCTGGTGTGAACCGTATAGAAGTCTCTGTCGCAGAAGCAGTAGTTCAGGGAGCGTAGCAATCTAAAATAAAGTAGCAAGCCGGAAGGAATGGGGTGGTTAAAGGCAGAAGCAGTGTTTCAAGGCGCTTGGTGGCATGAGCATCCATAAGGCCAGAGCTATGTAAGTGTGGAGTGGAAGCTACTCAGCTCCGCGGTTGTCTCAAGTCGCAGTATGGACGCGCCTGGTTGTAATGGTAGTGCGGTGGGTATCTAGAAGTGAATGGTATCACAGCCGCAGTGGGCCAGCCGCAGTGAGCCAGATGCAGGCATGGGGCGTGAGCTGTC
>JAJDJF010000026.1 GCA_030267065.1 Desulfovibrio sp. OttesenSCG-928-C06
GTTTGCTCTCTCGCAGAAATTTGATTTAGCGGCTCACAAGGCGGCGTGCCTTGCGGGTCAAAGTTCCCGGTCACAAGACCGGCGTAATTTGAACACACTTTAAGGAGATTACTATGGATGCTCTCGGTTTGATTGAAACTAAAGGTCTGGTTGGTCTGATTGAAGCTGCCGACGCCATGGTCAAAGCAGCCCGCGTTACCCTGATTTCCTACGAGCAGATTGGCGGCGGATTCGTAACCGCCATGGTGCGCGGCGACGTGGCTGCCTGCAAGGCCGCTACCGACGCAGGCGCTGCCGCCGTGCAGCGCGTTGGCGGCGAACTGGTTGCCGTGCACGTTATCCCGCGTCCGCACGCTGATCTGGAAACCGTTTTCCCCCTGCAGCGCAAGTAAATAGCTGGCCGGGGCATCCTTACCGCGCCGCCGGAGGCATTGAGCCTACGGCACAACAACACCCGGCGGCGCGGCAGGAAACACCCGCATACGCGGCCTGCGCACAGTCATCCGGCACGGCTTTCTGTCTGGCGCTGTTTTGACATCTGCTTGCAGATAAAACTGCACAGGCTGGCTTGTGCGGACAGGCGTTCCGGCAATGCGTTTACGGTTTGTCTGACAAACGCTCATGCGGCGCTAGCCGCCAAACAGCGGGAATGCTGAATGCTGCGTAGCGGTCAGCAAAGGAGTCCAATATGGAGCTTGGAAAAGTAGCCGGGCAGGTCGTAGCCACGGCCAGAGCCAGAGATTTGCCGCACAACTCGTTGTTGCTGGTGGATCTGCTGGATAAAAACGGCGAGCCGACCGGCGAGCGGCACGTTGCCATCGACCCCATCGGCGCAGGCGAAGGCGAATGGGTTATCCTGTCGCGCGGCAGCTCGGCCAGATACGCCCTGAACCCGAACGCCCCGGTAGATCTGGCGGTGGTCGGCATTGTGGATCAGGTTTCCAGCCGCGCAGGCGCGCTGTACTCCAAAAGCTGAGGCCACCTTCGGGACATGCGGCTTTGTTGACATGCCCCATTTGTTGCCATGCCCGGAACGGCGCGGCAGCAATAACCGGCACACTTTGGCTGCTACGCACTGACCCGGATGGCCTGCGCATACCGGTTAGCCCGACTGGTCCGTGCAGACCGTGTAGTTCAGGCAGACGGATGGAGCGCGCAAACCGGATGGTCCGGATGGACGGGCGCCCCGGGTGTTTAGATGGCCCGATAAAGTAGCCGGGCGGTCGATCATCTGACCCTTTGTGTGGACAAATAAGGACTGAAAGCGCCGGTGCTTCGGACCGCGCAAGCACCGACAATAAACGGCAGGCAAACGGCTCGTCATGAGCGTTGGCTTCCGGGATTTTTAAGGAATTACCATGCAGATACAACAGCAGGATGTGGAAAAAATAGTTGCGGAAGTAATACGCCGCATGGCTTCCGGCACCCAGAACCATGCAGCGGCCCCCGGCCCGGTTGCCGGTTGCTCCGCGCAGCCTTCAGGCGCTGTGGCGCAGGGCGCTTCTTGCGGCTCTGCCCCGGCTGGCGGCGACTACGGTATTTTTGAGTCGCTGGACGACGCAGTGGCCGCGGCCCGCCAGTCCTATCCGCACATCCGCACTCTGGCTATGCGCGAAAAGGTTATTGCCGCCATCCGCAAAGCAGGGGTGGAACATGCCCGGATGCTGGCCGAAATGGCGGTGGAAGAAACCGGAATGGGACGGGTAGCGGACAAAATCACCAAAAACGTGCTGGAAGCCGAGCGCACCCCCGGCACGGATGCTCTGGCACCGCTGGCTATCACCGGCGATACCGGCATGACCCTGATTGAGAACGCGCCCTGGGGCGTAATCGCCTCGGTCACGCCCTCCACCAACCCAGCCGCCACTGTAATCAACAACGGCATCAGCATGATCGCGGCCGGAAACTCGGTTATCTTCTCGCCGCACCCCGGTGCCAAACGGGTAACCCAAAAGGCCATTCAGGTGCTGAATCAGGCCATTGCCGCGGCTACCGGCATCAACAACCTGATGGTGGCAGTGCGTGAGCCAAGCATTGAAATAGCCCAGAAACTTTTTGCCTACCCCGGCCTGAGCCTGCTGGTGGTTACCGGCGGCGAAGCGGTAGTGGAAGCCGCCCGCAAGCACACCACCATGCGCCTGATCGCAGCCGGAGCGGGCAACCCCCCGGTGGTGGTGGACGAAACCGCTGATCTGGCGCGTGCCGCCAAAAGCGTTTATGACGGCGCCTCCTTTGACAACAACATCATCTGCGCGGACGAAAAGGAAGTGATTGTTGTCAGCAGCGTAGCCGACCAGTTCAAGCAGGAAATCAAAAAGCTTGGCGCTTTTGAAATCACCCTTGAGCAGGCCGACGCCATTGCCCGCTTTGCCCTGCGCGGCTACCCCGGACCCAAAATATCCGCCAACCCCAAATGGGTGGGGCGTGATGCTGCTAAAATCGCAGCCGAGGCCGGAATAAGCGTGCCGGAAAGCTGCCGCCTGCTGCTTGTGGATGTGGGAAGCGACATTGACCACGCCTTTGCCCGCACCGAGCAGATGATGCCGGTACTGCCGCTTATCCGGGCCAGAGACGTGGACGAAGCCATCCGCTTTGCGCTGATTCTGGAACGTGGCCTTTGCCACACTGCCGGGATTCATTCGCGCAACATCGACAACATGCATAAAATGGCCGAAGCCATGAACACCAGCCTGTTCGTAAAGAACGGCCCGCACCTGGCCGCGCTGGGCGCAGGGGGCGAGGGCTGGACTTCCATGACCATCTCCACGCCCACTGGCGAAGGCGTGACATCGGCTCGCACCTTTGTGCGCCTGCGCCGCTGCACGCTGGTGGACAACTTCAGGATAGTGTAAGCCATTCCCGCAAGCTGCGGTGGAGCCACTCTGCCGCAGTTTGCCGGGAATCATTAACAAACAGGCTGCTGACAAACTTGCGGCAATACATTTTTTGCACTATGCCACCGGGAGCAATATCCGGTGCAATAGCGGCAACAATCTGAAATAGCTGAATCGCCCTAAATGGGGTCTGGGGATACAATCCCCAGCCGCCGGAGGCAAAAACATTTAAAGCAGGCTTTGTAAATAACCGGATTTTGCCGAACGAACCGGGCGGGTGTGCTGATGCTGATACTTCTTGGGCTTTTGTCGGTGGTTACCGGGGTGCTTATCGGGGCTTCCGGCGTGGGGGGCGTGCTGCTTATCCCGCTTCTGGCCTATTTTGGCGGTCTTTCCATACATGGCTCGATGGGAACGGCCCTGTTCAGTTTTTTCTTCACCGGCGTTATCGCCACCATCACCTATCAGCGTTACGGCAGCATTGACTGGAAGATCACCCTGCCGGTCTGTGGCGGCAGCCTCTTGACCAGCTATCTGGGCGCGCAAGTCAACGCCTATACAGACGCCATGATCCTTTACGTCATTCTGGGCGCGATTATTGTGCTGTCCAGCTACTTTGCCCTGCGCCCGCTAAAGGGCACCAACGTGGCAGACCGGCTTGGGCCGCGCGGCCGTTTTAACACCCTGCTGGCGGTGGGGCTGGGGGTCGGCTTTTTATGCGGGCTTACCGGAATTGGCGGCGGTCTGGTTTCCATCCCGGTAATGCTAATTCTTGGCTTTCATCCTTTGGCCAGCATCGGCACCAGTCAGGTATTGCAGAGCATTGTGGCCATTTCCGGCTCCATCAGCAACATCGCCAACGGCTTTGTGGATTTTGGGCTGGTCTGGTGGGTGACACTGCTGGAACTGCTGGGCGTAGGCATAGGCGTGCGGATAGCCCACAAGGTGCCCGTGCAGACGCTTAAAACCTGCGTATCCACACTTTGCCTCATCTTCGGTGTCTACATGATTATCAAGGCTTTCATGCTGTAGAAACAGCCTTGCAGTGATTGCAGGTATTACTCTTGATTAATCACGCAATTACGCAACTGCGCTCCACGCTACCGGGCGACCGGACAATTGGACGGCCACACAGTTGGGCAATCGCGTAACCCGGTAACTTACAACCAGGCAATCGGGCAACCGGACAACCGGCTGCGCTACCAGCATAACAGAGGCTCCCACCGGATAACCCGGCGGGAGCCTTGCTTTATGACGCCGCCCCCGTTTTTATACGGGGGCGGCGGTTTTACTGTTTATGTGGCGCCAAGCTTACTAGCCGGTGATGGAGGTGATAAGCTGCTGCATCATTGCGGCCTGCTCATCGGGGTTCTCATTGCTGGCTTCGTAAGCGGTGATGAAGGAATCGAGCGAGGTATGGTCGCCCACGTTGAAGTCCTTGAAGTTGACTTCAATGGTTTGCTCGCCGGTACCCATATCGATGGTGAGTTCAAGCTTGCCGTCCTTGAAGTGCCAATCGATATCATTCTGCATATCGATGCCTTCAAAGAGCAGCTTGTCGCCTTCCGCTGTGGAGAAGTCCATAATCTGGTCAACAAAGTCGCCAAGGTCGCCTTCATTCCAGATGAAGGTATCCTTGCCGGTGCCGCCGATAAGGATATCGTCTCCTGCTCCGCCTCTCAGCAGGTCATCGCCAGCGCCGCCAAAGATGATGTCATCCCCCGCGCCGCCATTCAGCAAGTCATTGCCGCCGAGGAGCGTGTTTGCAGCATCCGTTACGGCTTCGCCATCAGCGTTCAGCTCAATGCCGTTTTGCAGGTGTTCGAGGTAATTCGACACACCGGCCTTTACGCTGACAACGCTTTCCGCCGCGATACCGTCGCCGAAGATAACATCATCGGCAGCGCTGCCGTGGAAGGTTTCGCCAGCTTCAGTGCCGACGATTACGTCAGAAGCCACGATGGTGCTGACGGTCGCGTCGCCGTCGTTATCCACAGCCTTGAACTGGAATTCCGGCGCGAGGCTGCCCTTGAGGTCGAAGTCGGTGTACTGGTAGTAGTACCATTCGCCGGTTTCGGGCATCATCAGGCAGTCAAACACCTTGGTGCCATTGGCCAGGAAGCCGACCAGAGCGCTGTTGGTGGCGTTGGTAGCAAGGAAGATACGCTCACCGCTCTCAAGTTCCATGGTTTCCTTTGTGAACACATAGCCGGGGTAGTTACCCTGAATCCTGGGGTAGCCAGATCCACCGGTATTAAGCTGTATATTGGTCGTTTCGTAAGCGAAGGCGTAGAAGTCGATACCGTCCGCGCTAATCGCCTCGACCTGTCCGACCACATAAGGATCGGTGGGCGAGAAGAATTGCAGGGAGTTCACGATGAAGTCGCTGTCTCCGCCACTTGTTGCATGGTTATCTGCCGCCACCAGCACCACGCGGGTGAAGGGTTCTGTAACGGTCAGGTTGGGCACATCCACATCGCCCTTGACGCTATCAGAATTGATGACCTGCCGGCCAACTTCCTTGCCGTTCTTGTCGTAGAAGAACGCCACGGCTACTTCCAGATCCTCGTAGTGGCTGCCCTTGCCGCCATAGAGCAGGGAGAGGTTAAGGTTAAGGCCGACTGCCGGCTTGTCGAGGTCGATTACCAGAGCTTCGGACATGTGCTTTGAGCCATTCATGTAGTGGTCGATCTCGCCGTCAGAACTGCCGGAAGAGCCCTTGATGCCGATGCCTTCGCCTTCCAGTACGTAATTCTTGGTCTTTCTGACCTGACACAGATAGACAGCGCTATTAGACGTATCCAGCTTGATGCTGCCGTCGGAGTTGAACTCAGCCGTGCCTGCCGTAAACTTCAGGCCCTTTGCCTCGTATCCAAGCGTGTGCGGCTTGTTATTCCAGTTAACCGGCATGCTGTACATGTCGATAACTTCCGAGCCATGCTGATAGAAGTCAGACGTGGTGACGGAATGGGTTTCGCCGCCATAAATGGCTTCTGCGGGCAAGTCATCGGTCACGGTCAGGGTGAGCTTGCCGCTATCCTGCCCGTGCTTTGTGGTTACGGTGTAGCCAAAATCAAGTTCGGTGGGGTCAGCGCCCTGTCCGGCAAGATTCTGGTTTGCCCCGTCTCCTGCCGCATGCTTGAGGGCGGCGTTAAGCACAACCTGGTAGTTATCGTCACCTTCCAGACTCGGGTCGTAGGCTACAGAGGCAACTACCTGCTTGCCGGCCGTGCCGATGATTTGGTCGCCTTCCACAGTCCAGTTTACCTTTTCCCAGTTTCCGTCAACCATGGCCGCGAACTTGCCGTTAAGGGCCGAGGGGTCGTTCCAGGCAAAAGTGCCGGTTGCGGCATCGCCAAAATCGACCACGAGTTCTCCGGTCTTGGTGTAGGGTCCGTCTTCTCCGGCATTGGAACCGGCAAAGAACAGTTCTTCCACACCAGTAATCGAGGCTTCGTCCAGAGTGAGGGCGGTTTCGTCCGCACCCGGGCCTACAGGCTTGTTGATGGTGTATTCAAAGGTTTGCACTCTGGTATCGCCGTCAGCGTCCATGAAGGTCACCTGGAACTTCATGGTGGTGTCGCCTTCGGGCAGGTTCTTGAGCTTGTCGGCAACGGGCTTGAAGGTGTAGCTGCCGTCCACGCGGAAGATGATATCGCCGTAAGGCACTTCGATGGTGACGGATTCGGTGTCAATGGTGCCGTCCGAGGCCTTGGGGAAGCCGTTTGCGTCCACATCCACCAGATTGCCGCCGACCTTGTCACCGGCAACCGGGTTGCCTTCCGCATCCAGCAAAATCACGTTCTGCACGATGGCCTTGCCGTTAAGCACCGCGTCAGCGGTAACCGGAACGTCCATGGCACCATCAAGTCCGCCCACGGTTTCGGTAAGCGCATCGATGTAATCCTTGGCAACAGCGTCATCCGGAATCTTCACGTGGTCGTTCTTGATCTTGTCATTAGCGCCATTAAGTACGCCGTTAAAGTTACCATCGGTTACTCCTGCGAGTCCAACGGTGTAAAGCTCAAGGTGCTCGTTATTCGCGCCTGTAAGACCAGCCGGGTCGGTGCTGGTTCCGTTCAGGAACTTCGTCCAGGTGCTGCTGCTGCCGCTGTTGGTGTCATGTTCACCGTCAGACATGAAGTAGACCCTGTCTTCACCCTCGTGGGCAACAGCCTTGGCCGTTAACGACGCAAGCGCGTTCAGCGCACTGGTGAAGTTGGTAGAGCCACTGGGCCAGACACCGCTTGTATTGCTGCTGTCAGCCACAGCGTAAGGCTCAAGCTCTCCCTTGTCGTTGGTGCGGAAGTCAATCTTGAAACCCTTGACCAGACTGCACAGGGCTTCTCTGGCATCCGAGTAGCTGGTGTATGCATTGCCACTGTTAATCGAAGAGGCCGAGCCACTGAAGCCCATCATGTAGAGGTTGATGCCGTCCTCGCCGCCCTGCTTTGCGTAAGCATCCAGAGTTGCAATGGCTGCGGATACGGTTGCGAAGATGCGCGACTCCATGAATTGGGATGCGGTGCAGTTTGAGCTGACAGCATTACCGCTGCTACCGTTTACTGCCTTCCAGGTCATGCTGCCGGAGAGGTCAAAGCAGAACACCAGGTCGTAGTTCACTGTGGTTTCTGCAACGCCCACTTCGACGCTCATCTTGCCGGGGGTGCCGAGGCCGTCGTCGTCAACATTGACAACCAGCTTCTGGCCTGGGTCAGTAGCGCCCACCTTGAACACGAATTCGCTGCTGCTGGTTTCGTCCCAGTGCTTGCTGGGTTCGCTGCCGCCTTCGTAGGTTCCCTTATCAGTGACAGTGACCTTGTAGTAGCTGTCTTCGTGCAGGGTGTTGCTGTTAAGCGTGTAAGAGTAAGTCAGAGTGTTGCTGCCCTCGTCCCAGTTCAGCACCAGGGCATTGGGGTCGTCACCAAAGGTAATGCTTACGGGCTTGCCATCGGATGCCTCAAAGAGAGCGCTGATGTTGGCAGTCATGGTTGCGCCGCCAGCATCGGTGGTGATGGTCAGTTCGTTGAACTGGGCATCGGTAAGGTACTGGGTGCCGGAACCGACAGTGTTTGCCGCAACCGATGCTGCATCTGCGGTGCCGTCAGCGTTCATGGTGCCACCCTTCATCCAGCTTTCGTCAAGGTTGAAGCCGTTGCCGAAGTTGAAGGGGTTTGACACTACGTCAAAGGTTACGGAATCAAAGGCCTTGTCGCCGTCGTTATCGGTAACGGTTACGGTCCACTCATACTTTCCGGTTTCCATGCCCTGCGGCACGTTGACGGTGATTTTGCCGTCAGCGCCTACGCTCATGAGCGGCTTGTCGTCAGCCGCCGCATCCTTGGCGTAGAATTCCCAGGTGCTGCCGTCGGCTGCCAGCTTGCCGTCAAGCGACAGGCCCTTGCCGTCAGTCAGAACAACCGACTTGGCTCCGTCCGCGCCCGCTTCAAAGGCGAACGGGCTGTTGCTGCCCGGGGCCGGAGTGAAGGTGTAGTCGTAAGACTCGCCGGGAATGAACGGAGTAGCCGACATGGAATCCGCGCCGCTGATATTGCCGAACTCGACAACCGGAATGTCGTCCACGATGTCCACGTTTAATTCAACGGGCATGCCGTTGATGGTAATGGTGAACTTGTCGGCGTTGTCCTCGGTCTGGCGCTGGTTAACGTCGTCAGTATCGTCGGTAACAGGCTTGGTCAGCTCGTATTCGTAAGTCAGCTTGTAGCCGTTGGGGGTATCGGGGTCCTCAACCACGGTAACCTTGGTGACCTTGCCGAATCCGGTTTCGATGCCGCCGCCAGCCGGGGCAGTCCAGACGCCGCCCGTCAGGGTTATGTCGGTATCCTCAACCTTTATATCCATGTTTTCGACAAACTTGTCGCCGTAGCTGGTAAGCAGCACGGAGCCTTCGGCCACCAGCTTGCCGCCTGCGGTGGAATCGCGCAGACTGCCTTCGTGGTCGTTATCCAGCTTGGCTTCGTCTACCAGCGCGTCAGTCTTTGCGCCGACAGTAATGACGCTGCCAAGGTCAATAACCAGCTTGTCGCCTTCGGTATCGCCGTCAAAGTCCTTGAGGACGTAGTCGAACTCTTCCCTGGGGCCAGCCCAGTCGGGATCGGGCTGGGTGCCGACCTGAGTGGGAACATTGACAGTAACATTGACGTCAAAGCCAGTCAGTACCCCTGTTGAACCTTCAACCTCCACCTTAGAGACCGGCTTGTTGAAAGTTTGCTCAAAGACCTCGGCAACACTCTTGTCTGTGGAACCAATAACAGGATCAAATGTTTGCTTGGTACCGTCTTCAAAATACACGGTAATGGTCGCTTTTTCCGTATATTTCCCAAAACCGGAAGTCTTTGACTCGAAATCGCTGAAATCAAGACGTAAATAGGTTTTATCAGCATTTTCCGGCAGTTCAAAAATGTGTTTTGGATTCACTATATTAAACCGCTGATTGGCGACCACGCCTAGCTGCATCTCGTACCTGGGAACCTGCGGAACCTCGGCAGCAGCCACCTTTGCGGGGTCCACTTCGTAGCGGTATTCGCCATCGGCCTTGATGTACAGGGTGCCGTAGTCACCGGGGATCTTTGTCCAGCCGTCCGCGTCGGCTCCGGCGGCGTCCGTACCGCCTACGACAACGCCTTCAACAGTCAGGAACTGCTCCACGTTTTTGCCGTCCGCGCCAAAGCTTGGCGTGCCGGGATCGTCTGCTGTGCCAACCTTGTCCACGTTAACGCCGGTAAGGATATTGCCGTCTGCAACCCAGGCGTTATGCGTGGTGTCGAAGGAATCATTGATTGAATCCTGCTCGAACTTGGCGTCCGTTCCATCGTCGTAAACGGTAATGGTGATGGAGCCGGGGGCGGTGTCGCCGTCGCCATCCATGATGGTCACGTCAATCTTGAAGCTGAGCGGGTCGTCGCCTTCCGTCCTGTTCTCGATCGGGTGGTCGATGGGGCCGGTAAAGTAGGCCTTGTAGGAGCCATCGGGCTGGATTTCAAAACGCATGACCGGCTCGTTCGAACCTTCGCGCACGCCGTAAAGGACGTTGTCCGGCCCGACTACCAGCAGAACGTTCGCGCCATGGCTGGTGATAACGTTGCCGTTGGTATCCATGAGCTTGTCGCCGGCTTCCACTTCCCATGTAACCGGGGTTTTGCCGTGCGCGCCGTCAAAACCGTAGTCGAACTGGCCTTCTGCCCCAACGGTCAGGCCGCTGGCATCGATATCAGCCTCGCGGAAGTTGTCCGCAAGGTGCGAGGTATTGGGCTCGGAATCGCGGATGGTAATGGTAACAGTACCGCCTGCGATATCGCCATCGCCGTCCATCACCACCACCGGCAGCGGCAGGGTAAGCAGGTTGCCGTGGCCGAGAGCGGTGAGCAGGTTTTCGGGAGAAGCATCCAGTCCCAGATCATCGAGAGTATTAATGACCTTAAAGAAGTCAGCCATTTCCGGATGCTGGGTCACGAAGTCGGAATCGAACACCTTGCCTACCAGATCCGCAATGAACTGCTCCAGTACGCTGGCGTCATGCTCCAGACCGGCGTGCTGGGTCATCTTGTAAGAATAGGTGCCATCGGGGTTGGCGATAATTTCAAGAGTCATCGCCAGCGGTGCATCGCTGCCGGAACCGGCGAATATCTCAACTTTGGTCGGCGGGTAAGTGTTACAATCTTCCGCTACCTTGACCATGAGCATGGCGTCCGGGTCGGCAACGGAGTGAATCCCAAGCATGTGCAGCATGCCCTGAATGCCAAGAACGCTCCAGCCCATACCAGCGGGAACTTCGCCATGGTGCTGCAGATCCCAGCCGGGGATGATGCTGTTTTCCGTAGCGGCCTTGTCCGCGCCAAAGTCGGCGCTGATGCTGCCTTCGTAAACGGAGTTGCCGTCATTATCCAGATTGTAGCCCTCGGTACGGTCGTTATCGTTGCCGAAGAACTTGAATACGTTCTTGCTGGCGAGGTCAGAACCAAGTTTGATAATCAATGCGGTGTTGCTGAGGCCTTGGCCAAAGTCCGGGGTTTCGTAATAAGTCAAGCCTTCGTACCCCGGCACGCCGTCAATAAGCGCGTTGATCAGGTCAGCGGCATTGCTGAGGCCGGAGATGATCTGAGAGATATTACCGTTTTGCGCGCCCTCGATAAGCGCCTTGATGTCGTCTACGTTGTTGCTGAAGCGGTCGAGGTTGGTGTTGAGTGCCAGATCAGCCAGATCAAGCAGGATTCCACCCGCGTTATCCACCACATCGCCCACCATTGCGCCCATGGCCTTGGTCAGGCTGTCAACAAAGGCGGCCGGGTCGGTAAAGGTCAGGTCGCCGGCGTGGTCCAGCATGCTTTGCATGATGGTGCCAAACAGGGTCAGGTTGGAGCCACTTGCGCCCTTGGGGCCGTCATCGTCAACAATGATGGTGACGTTGTTGACCATTTTGTCGCCATCGCCGTCCGTGGTGATAACGGTAAGGGGCAGCGGCAGCGGCTCGTCATGCGACAGGCCGGGAATGCTGTGCCACAGGCCGGTTTCCTGCTCGTAGGTAACGGTGTAGCGCCAGTCCCTGTAATCCTCGGCGGAGCTATCAACGCCAAGGGTAAGGGTCAGGACCAGATCGCCGTTTTCAGTGCGGATTTCCAGAATGCTGGGGTCGCTGCCGAGAGCGGCTATCAGCTTCTGGCCGGGGAATTCGGAAGCGTGGATAAAGGGCAGCGCCAGATTGATGGCGTCAACTGCCCATGCGATGTTACCCTGATGCCCACCAGCGCCGTCAGCGTCAATAATACCGTCCGGGGCGTTGTAGTCCAGATTGTCCAGCACCAGCACGGCTTTTTCGCCCTTGCCAACGGTGAGGGTTTCGTCAACTCTTTCCAGATCGGGGTTCAGTTCGAACTTCTGGCCGGAATCCTTGACGAATACGGCAATGTTGGAGCTGGCGGTATCGCCGTCGCCATCCATGATCGTATACTTGAGGTCGATCTCCTTGATGTTCTCGATGAGCGGCTTACCGTCGTGATCCAGCGGGTAGAACTGCTCGTAATTGTAGGAGCACTTGCCGGTTGCCGGGTCGTAGCTCAGGGTGCCGCGGATAACCACGGTGCCGTCAGGCGCTTCAAAGGTAAAGACGTTGCCGTCCACCTTGCCGGTAAGCTGCACTTCCTGCCCGTTAACGAGCGCGTTGTAATACTGGGCTTCGGCTTCCACAAAGCTCTTGTCCCAGAAAATGGGCGTGTCGGCGTGGGGGCCGTCCGCGCCAAAATCGATGCCGGACAGATCTTTTGTAATGGAGATTGTGCCGTTGCGCAGGTCGGATTCACAAACCTTGCCCATGGCTACGCACTTGCCGGCCAGCGGGATATCGTCCTGCACCTTGACGGTGAGCGAGCCGGTGGCGGTGTCGCCATCGCCGTCCTTGAGCGTAAAGCCCACTTCGATTTCGCTGATGTCGATACCCTGACGGCCTTCGCCTGCCACATCATGCTTAATCGGGCCCTGCAGGTCGACCTTGTAACTGGGTGCGTTGCCGGTCACGTCATAAGCGGTGAAGACCAGCAGGGGTTCGCCAGTGGTGGCGTTAACGCCGGTAAGGGTGGGGTTGCCGCTGGCATCCACGCCCTGTGTCCAGACTACCGGCTGGCCGTCCAGACCGTATACGCCGGAAGGCTCGTTCCACACAAAGGCTTCGCTATGGTGCGGGCCGTCGGCTCCGAACTCGAATTTGCCGAACTGGCCTTCAAACACGGATTCATCGCCGCGGTTGTGCCAGATGTTATTGTGATGGTGGCGGGAATCCTGCCCGTCCGGCAGGTCGCTTTCGGCCACAATAGCCTTGAAGCTGCCTCCGCTGCCGGGACCGTCGTCGCTAACCCAGAGGATGACGTCAAGACTGGCGGTGTCGCCATCGTCGTCAGTAACAACAAGCTGGACCATAGCGCCGGTAAGATCGTTATGGTCAGAGCCATCCGGATGTTGCAGGCTCTTGTACTGAACCAGAGTAAGCTCAGCGTCGTTCAGGCCGTTGCGGAATTCGCCGTCGCTGGTGAGTACCAGCAGGCAGGCGATGTCGCCATCAGGGTTGGCTACCCACTCGTTATCAGCATCCAGCATACCTTCGCGACCGATCAGACTGCCGTCTTCAGCCACAAACCAGAATACCGGAGTGCCGCCAGGCACATCGGCGGTGGCGGTGGTGAAAAAGCCGCTCGCGTCGCCGTCCGCTACGTTAAAGGCGAGCCCGTATTCGGGGGCTTCCGGCTGGTGGAGATCGTCCGCGCCGTCGGACTTGAGGTCAAAGTGAACAGTGCTGGAGGCGGCGGAAACGATTTTGGCGTCCGAAAGGTCAAGAGCTTCGGCAACCAGCTGAACGTGCTCGCCAAGAGCTTCAATTTCATAACGGGTCTGCTGGCCGGGGGTTTCGTCCGTATAAATCGCTTCGATGGCAACAACAAGCTTGTCTCCGTTGGCGGTAACGAAGACCGGCTTGTCTTCCTCGATGCTCACGTAGAAATTGCCTTCCACATCGGTGATGGCAAAGTTGTTGTCGTAAGTCAGTTCGCCATCTGGATCGGATTCCCATGCGCCTGCTTTTACATCGATGAAGATGCCCGGTTCGTTCGGGGAGCCGGAATCGCGCGGGGTGCCGTCGCTTTCGCGCTCATTGGTCCAGTCTTGCGGATCGAACTCGATCGTGCCGATGACCAGAGGCTGATCCCCGGCAACCATGATGACCAGACCGCCGCCGGTATAGCCTGCGGGATAGTCTGCATCGCCTTCGGCAACCAGCTTCCAGCCTTGCGCGGTCAGGCTGGCTTCATCAACAAGCCAGTCGGACGGGGTGTTTTCCACAAAGAAGTAATGTTTTTCAGAACCGTCAAGGTCGGTAAAGCTGGCTGTAACGTCCAGAACGATCTTCTGGCCTTCGGTTGAACCGATCTGGCTGTTACCGGCATCCTGAAATTCATCCACGCCAACAAAGGCAGTTTCGCCATCCATGCCCGGCAGGTCGGCT
Source organism: Desulfovibrio sp. OttesenSCG-928-C06 (assembly GCA_030267065.1). GTDB lineage: Bacteria > Desulfobacterota > Desulfovibrionia > Desulfovibrionales > Desulfovibrionaceae > WRHT01. The sequence continues at coordinate 13,843 of JAJDJF010000026.1, forward strand.
ACCGCATCCACAATAATGGTATACGGCTGGGTCAGCGTGCCGGGGACGTTGTCGGCTGTAGTCATGTTGACGGCGATGGTGAGGCTCATGTCCAGATCGCTGTCGGCGGGCGGCAGCAGGAACACGCCAGCCTCAAGCTGCGCCTCGGTGAAGACAAAAACCTGACCGGCGGAGCTAACGGTTACCGGGCTGCCGTCAATGAACAGCAGGGTGCCGGGGGTAAAGCCGCTGATCTCAACGCTGGTGATTTCCGTGGTGCCGGTGGGAGTAAAATCAAAGTTGAGGCGTCCGGCAAAAGACATATCATCGCCAACATGCTGGTTGGGCGCGCCGTCTTCAAAAAGGCCGTTGGCGATCACCATTGTGCCGTCCGGGCCGGGGTATTCCGTGGTCACATCAAAAACAAGGATGCCACCGGGGACTTCGAGAGTCTGCGGATCGTCCGCGCTGGCAGCTGCGGCGCTCCAGAAGAAGGGATCGGTCATGCCGAGGCGGTCTACGCCAGCCATGAGGGCGCCGCCGTCATCAGAGTACTCGCCTGCGCCGCCGCTACCGGGCGCGCCAGCAGCCGCAGGACCGGCAGCCGGGGTTACATCGATATCCATAGCCGACAGATAGTCGGCGGAAGCCACGGTGGTGCCGTCAGGAAAAACCAGCGGGGACAGGGCCTGATCGCCCACGTCAAAAAAGTTGCTGATGGTAACGCTGCCGCCCTCGTCAAATTCAAAAACCAGATCGCTGCCGGAACGGCTGGCGGACACGCCAGTCATTTCAAAGCCCAGAGCATACTGGGCGCCGACAGCAGCATCCACTGCGATGTTTTCGCCGGACTGCGGTCTGGCGACTGCGATAACCTGATTTGAACCTGTTTGTGAACCAGAAGTCGGAGACATGTTTCCCCCTATGTTGGTTAGTGGTTGTCACCTGAAAAAAGTTGCGATGCCAATTCCAGAAGCATTAGCCGCACGCTGCGGCCTGAATATGTGAGCCACCGGAACGGCAACCCATTACGAAACTTTAATTGGTAAACTTGTGGTCTTCTTTTCCTGATTCCTGATGCCGGGCACGGAAGCGCCGTAGACACCTGCGGCGGGAAATCCCCCCAGTCCAGAATGCCCTGCCCGCAAATTCACGGCAGCGTTGCAAAAACTTCTGCCATGTAAATTGCGTTTTGCCTTGTATGCAGCCAGTCACAGGCAAAATCGGGCAGCTGGCATGCAGTGTATCTGTATATACATACACAATTATAGGAGCAGTGCCTTCTCCAGTAGTACGGAAATCAAGGCACATGGTGTTTGCATTCGCGCGGGGTAAAACCTTGAACTTGTTGCGAAGGGAGCCGCTACTTCGAAATCCGCGGGGTAATGGAGGCTTCCCTGCTACGAGAAAAAGTCAGGCTTTGTTGGCACTATGGCTGAGCCGATGTGATTAAAGGCTATACCTGACCTTAGATGCAAAAACCTATATTCAATACAGCATATCAATTAACAAGCAGTCAATAAGGATATATTTTATAAAATCCAACGCCCAGAATAATTCTTGCTTTATGCATATATACATATGCATAAGACAAAAAAAAATCTTTATCTACACATTAAAAGAATCCAGACTAAAATAATATAAATACATCTATACAAAATACATGGATAAATCTTATAAAAAAATAAAAATAAAAAAACATTATATAGCAAACTATATAATTCAATTAAAAAATAAGAAAAGTGTTAATAAAATGACGACAAGCAAAAAAATACCAAGCTTCAACCATGGCATTTACCGCGCCAAACGGTTGTTTGAAGTTTTTTTGCACATGCCAGACCGGAAGCTGGGATGGTCAAGGGGAAGGGATATCTAGATGAGTAGCATTGTCATTCTGCAAAAATATAACACCCGGCAAAGATTTGTTTTCAAAGCCATGCCGCCGCAGGCAACCGGTCATATTGACCGGCTGTGACCGGCGGCCACATGCAAAGAAAATTCTGAAGGAGTTTTGCCCATAACGCGCTTGAACATTGCGATAAAGGCTGATGAACTTGAGTAGCCAAGGTCCAGCGCTATTGATTCTACCTGCTGTCCGTTTTCCAGCATTTCCAGCGCCTTGATTGTCTTAAGCCGCTGCCTCCATTCCAGAAGCGTAATTCCCAGCTTGTTCCGGCATTTTCGGGCCAGGGTTCTTTCGGTGATGCCAAGCGACCGGGCCAGTTCCTTCACGGAGCGGTTATCGTCAGGATTTGCCCGGAGTTCCTGCAGCAGAAGAGCCAGTTCCGGGTCAGACGAAACAGGCAGGTAACTTTCGATGCGCGGAGCCGCTCGCAGTTGATCCAGCAGCACACGCAAAAACCGCACATGCTCATCGCTGGTGTCGCAAGCAGGCGTTTGCTGAAGATGTTGCAGCATGCTCCGCATCAGGGCGGATATTTCTATTGAACAGGGGGTGGCAAAGAAGTCCTGACAAAACGCGGACTCAACGTATATCGAGCAATGCTGGGAATGCTTGCTGTTGCAACATTGGTGCGTAACACCGGGCGGAATCCAGATGCCGTAGTGCGGCAGCACAAGGTAACGCCTGTCGCCGGCTGACAGCTCAATTACGCCGCTGAACGTGTAAACAAACTCGCCCCACTCATGCGCATGCATGGGGAAGCAGGCATTCTGCGGCATATCGCCCTTGCAAAACAGCACGGGATTTGGGCTTTTATCCTTGCATAAAACATCCAGTTCAATTCCGGCGCGGTCTGCCATGTCGCATCCTCTCTATTTCGTGTCCTGAATTCACTATGTTCTTTCTTTGCGACATGGTATTACTCCACAGGCGAAAAGACAACAGCCACCGGGAGAAATACGGATATATGGACGCCATCAAGGTATTAATCATTTTTGTTTTTATGCTGCTGCTGATCTTCAAGTTCAAGCGCAGCCTGACCGTGACATTTGCGCTGGGCTGCATTGCGGTGGCAGCGGCCTACCGCTTTGAGCCTGTTGCGGCGGCAACACTGGCTTTTAACTCGGCTTTTTCCAAAAGCACCTTCGCCATTATCGCCATCTACTACACCGTAACCTTCCTGCAAAAAATGATGGAAGTAAAAGGGCATATCTCCCTGGCCGAAGACGCCTTGCTCGGCATCACCAACAACAAAAGAATCAGCGCCGAGGTCGCGCCAATGTGCGTGGGCATGATGCCCAGCCCCGGCGCGGTTGTTCTTGGCGGGGCAATGGTGAACTCCATCTACAAGGACAGTGTCAGCAACGAGGACAAGAACTTTATCACCAGTTTTTTCCGCCATGTGCCTGAAAGCTTTGCGCCCATCTATGGTTCCGTCATATTGGCCTGCGAACTGGCCAAAGTCCCGGCCGGTGATTTTGTTCTGCACATGCTGCCTCTGGTAGCCATCCTGATAATACTCGGGCACTTCATGTTCATGCGCAGGCTGCCCAAAGAGACCGGCCTGCCCGCAAAAAAGAACAGGCTGCCGGACATAAAAAACCTGCTGCTCTCGCTGTGGCCTGTGGCTGTTATTATTGCCGTGGTCATGGCAACGAATATCGACGTTTATCTTGTGACGATATTTGTCATCGTAATTTATTTTTTCGCCAACAGATTCAAATTTGCGGACATCAAGCCCTTTTTCCGCTCCGCCTTTGAGCCGAAAATCATCCTGAGCACCGTTTTTATCCTGATATTCAAAGACTACATCATGAATACCGATGCGGTAGAATCGCTCCCCCGGCTTTTTTCCTCAATGCCGCTGCCGGACTACCTGATCTTCAGCATAATTTTCTTTGTGGGCTCTGTTATTGTAGGCTCAACGGCCATAGCCGCCATCGGCATTCCGCTGGCCTATGCGACCATGCCGGATGGCGGCACCCCGCTGCTGGTCCTGCTTTCCACCATGGCTTTTGCGGCCATGCAGGTTTCCATTTCGCATATCTGTCTGTTTCTGTCCTCGGCCTACTTCAAGGTTGAGGTCGCATCGCTGATCAAAAAAACCATCCCGATCATCACGGTTTTCTGCGCCCTGCTGATCGCCTACTACCTCCTGCTTGTGCACGGGCCGGGGCTGTTTGCCTAGGGCCTGTTAACACAAAGGCCCTTCTGCCCTCTCGCGGCGTCAGAAAACAAAATTGCTCTTTGTGTTAACAGACCCTAAAGGATTTCTACTCTGACGGAACCTGCATGAGCAAACAGCAACCACCCGCCAGCGGCCAACAGACTGCATTGTAAAAACCGGAAGTACGACACAAAAAAGACGGCTGCGAGATGAACTCGCAGCCGTCTTGAATCTGTGTGGGCACCACCTTAACTTTTTTGGTTGCGCAGGCCGGATTTGAACCTGTGAGCGAACGCAATGTTTCGCTATTGCTATGTTTGAGTCTGTTCTGTGTGGCTATCTGTATTTGATTTGGCTTTTATTCTGCTTATTTTGGGCTTTCGCCTGAAGCTCCACTTCCTGGAACTATCTCGAACCAGGGCTCAAAGGTGCCACGGTATGAAAGCAGGTCTTTGAGCAATGTTGCATTGCCGGTTATTTGCAGGCCCTGGGCGCAGGCTTCATCCACATCTACCGCGCCGAAAACGAGTTTGTTGAACACGGCCATCGGGCCATGAATGCTCAATTCAGCCTGGGGGGCGTGGCAGTTTTCGCTATGACTGATCACCCCGTTGCTGACGTACATGGCGGTTTTGTCAACCTGACCATCTGGACGGGTAGTGGTCAGGTTGCAGGTAAAGTCAAGCACGGCGGCGGCCATGCTATCCAGACGGATGGATAGATAATCGCAGAGCAGGCCGGGGGTGAGTCCTGTTTCCGTGCCTTCGGGAGGCAGCGGGGCGCGTTTTATACCGTTGCGCAACTCCATTGCTCCGGTAAGGTATATGTTGCGCCAGGGGGCCGCTTCGGCCTGATACCCCAATTGTTCGTAGCAGTCAGCGAGCAGTGCGCGGCCTGCTTCGTCATCTGGAAAGGCTCTGACCAGATGGTCCAGCAGTTCGGCCGCCCAGCGGTACTCGCCATTGTCATAGGCAGTACGCGCCTTGTCCAGCACGGCCTGTGTTCCGCCCATGCAGTCCACATAACGCGGCGACGAATCTTTTCTGGTTAACGGATTTAACCGGGCCGGGTTACCGTCAAACCAGCCCAGATAATAGTTATAGGTGCCACGGGCGTTATGGCTCAACGTGCCATAATGGCCTCGCGTCCCCCAGTGTCGATGCAGTGCTTCAGGAAAACGGATCAACTCCCCGATCTCGTCGGGCGGCAGACCTTGATTGGCGTAATGGAGCGTCTGGTCGTTTAAAAAGCGATAAGCATCGCGGGCAAGCTCGAGGTGGCGGCGAACGGCCTGATTACCCCAAACTGGCCAGCTATGGGAGGAATAAAGGACTTCCGCCTCATTACCCCACAAATCCAGAGCTTGCTGGATGGTTTTAGACCATTGTCCGGGGTTTCTGGTTTTAGCTCCGCGCAGGGTATAGGTGTTGTGCATGGTCTGTTCGCAGTTTTCAGACAGCGTCAGGGCCTTAAGTTGAGGAATGAACCAGTTGAGTTCAACCGGAGCTTCGGCCTCGCGGGCCAGCTGAAAATGAAAGTCCAGTCCGTCGATATGCAATACTTGTCCGGTGTGGCTGATGTAGTCCGTAGGGTTAAGAGCCGCCCGCCGACCTTTGACGTTGGCCAGACCAATACCTATTCCAGCTTGCCCCCTTGCGCCCGGCTCAAGTTTCATGCCGAACATATAACCGGCCCGGCGGAGCATGACGCGCCCGGCAAAGAGATTTTCACTGTACAGTTCAGTGAGATAACCTTCCGGGGCGTAAATTTTGACCTTACCAGCCAGAACATCTTCCTGATTAACCAATGCGGCCATACCACCCAGATGATCACCGTGCGGATGAGTTATTATCATGGCGACCACTTTGCGCCCCGGCCGGTGGGCTTCGTAAAGTTCTTTGGCGGTGCGCGCTATAGCCAGGGCCATGCCGCTGTCCACCACGATGACCCCGGTCTTTCCTTCAATAAAAGTGATGGAACTGCCGATACCGCGTACCTGATAGATGGAGTCACAAACTTTGAACAAGCCGTTAAACCGAAGCAACTGCCCATGACGCCGCAGGCTGGGGTTGACCGACTCGTCTGAGGCGGATTCTTCCAAAAACGCATATTGCGCGATATCAAACAAGGTGCCTGTAGCGTCAGTAATTCGCCCGTCATCAGGTAGAGGCGCTATAAGGCCACGTTTGGCGTTCTCGAAATCAGCAGGGTCCATGACGGCCATTTCCGCCGCAAAAAGTTTGTTACTGGCGCTGGTAAAGGCGGTGGCGGGTTTACTTTTGTTGTGACTGTTCATGGAGGTCCCCTCCTCTTCGTTTCGAATGTTAAGGTGCTAAAGATTTTTAAGCGCACCGTTGCCCTGCAGATTCTCCAGAATTTTTTGCAGGGTACTCACGCAGACCTGTTGCTCGTCAGGCTTTATACCGCTCCAGACTTGATGCACCAGACTTTCCGAAATTTTGGCCTGTACCGCGCGTATGGATTCGCCCTTTTCTGTCAGAGCAACCAGCTGGGCGCGGGCATCCTGCAAGTCCGGCTCACGGCGGCAGTAGCCTCGTTCTTCAAGAGTGTTTATTAGGCCGGTAACAGTGTTCTTTTTTCGGCCAATGGCTTTTGCGAGAGTGCTCATCTGTATGGGGCCCTGCTGGAAAAGCGCGTTCAGAACCATGCCGTGGGCAGGCAGGAGATCATTTACGCCGCACTCTGACAGGGCGTTGAGAATAAGCGTGTTGGCCTGTTCGCGGATAGAGGCGGCAAGCGCGATAATGGAGCCAGTATTATACTCTTTCATTATTTCATCCTTTTTGTTCGCCCACGAACTATATGATGACTTTTAGTTCGTTCACGAACTAATGTCAAATACTTGCTACACTCTCATCATGATGAAGATATCGCCGGGGGCTCTAACTCATGTCTGACTGGTAGCTTGTGTAGAGCGCCACTTACGTTTCCCCAGCATGTCAACGAACGCAGGCGGACGCTAAAGAATATCAATTACGCACAAAAGCAAAGTCCGCGTAAGCTTTTTGAGCTTACGCGGACTTCTGTGGAATCAAATTTGGTGGGCCCACCAGGGTTTGAACCTGGGACAGTCCGGTTATGAGCCGGAGGCTCTGCCAACTGAGCTATAGGCCCCAGCTGAATTAACAGCGAAAGCTGGTTTTAAGGCCAGCCCGGTCCGGTGTCAAGCCGCATTTGCATGTGCCGGACCCGGCAACTGCTTCTAAAAAGAGGACGAAGTCAAGTTTCAGACCGGGCTGCACACAAGAGTCTATTCCCTGTGGATTCCGGCTTTGTCGAAACCAGCGCCAAAAGGCGCTTTTCAGGCCGCCTACAGGCCGAGCTGGGCCAGCAGGTCGTCCACGTCTTTTTGCGATGAGTCGAGGGTCGGGCCTTTGAGGTCAGAGCCCTTGACGGTGGCTTCTGCCTGCTGGCGGCTTTCCTTCTCGATAGTTTCAAAGTCTTTTTCGGGTTCTTCTTCGGTCTTTTTGAGCATGAGACCGGCGGAGATGTAGGTTTCGACCACGATATTATGTACAGACCCGAGGGCATTGACCACTTTTTTGATGCGCTGCCCGGTCAGGTCCTGGAAGCTCAGGGAGGTGACGATGGCGGTGATTGCTTCCATGTTGGAGGCGAGGGTGGACGAAAGGATGTCCAGTATTGCCGGGTCTGCTCCGGCGGCGCGCAGCTTTGCGATGTTGTCTTCGGCTATCTGCTGGTTATCCTGAATGGATTCGGCCCGGTTCATGATATCGTCGGCCGCGCTGTAGGTGGTGGCCATGATTTCGTCAAGCTGGCGTTTGGCTTCGTGGAAGACCGCGCTGGCTTCTTCGGCGGAGCTGGGCTGGGAATCTTTTTGTCCATCGCCGGAAATCTTGGCGATTTCCTTGTAGATATTGTTCAGGCCGCTGAGCATATCCTCGTTGAGGCGTTTGTGGAAGTCCTTCTCCTTTTCCGTGCGTTCGGCCTGTTCTTTCATCAGCCGGTTGATGGTCTCCGTCTGTTCGGGGGTCATTGCCCCGGTTCCGGCCTCTTTAAGAATTGCACGAATCTGGCTTGAAAGATCATCGCTTGTGGTCATTTAAATCCCCTTTAGCTTTACTTCAAAGTTCCGTTGAGCAGCCGGAAAGCCCCGCCTCAACGCCATCCAGCAGCGGCCTTTGGCCTGCCCGGAAAAATTGAAACTGTTCCACAAGAATACAGTAAAAACAGCGCTGCGGCAACACAAGAAGCATTGCCGCAACCAGTTGAACAATAAAACCATACATTTTTATATAGTTACATAACAACCGGGAGTCCGCCCAGACTGCCAACCCGCCCATCACGAACGCATCTGGAAACTCGCCAGCGCGTACTTGCAAATTGAGCCAAACTGGACAGCCA
>JAJDJF010000027.1 GCA_030267065.1 Desulfovibrio sp. OttesenSCG-928-C06
GCTGTTTACGCATCTGTACTATTTTCTGGCTGCACAGGCCGCGTCCAATAACGGCAAAAGCTAGAAAGACAAGCTATGGCTGACTCCGGCAATACTCCGGGCGCAGCAGAACAAAATCTCCGTCACCTACTGCCGTCAGCACGGGCGTTATCGCGGCCTGAGTTCTCATGGCTGTAGCCGTTGTGCTTGCAGGCATCCGGGCCATGGCAACTCTGGCTATAGACCTCGTTACGGTTGCCGCTTCTACGTTCCACCCCGTCCCAGGGTCGCTCTCCAAGCTTGAAGTCCAGACGCTCCACCCCCTTTTGCAGCCGCGTAGCCAAGGCATCCAGAATCATGCCGCCCGAGTAGCCGGATAGCCCAACCAGCGCGGCCTTTACAGATTCTGACATGCTGGCGTCCTGAATCAGCAGATGCACAATCACGCCCGCAAAACCGGACACCATGAGCGCAGCCGCAAACTGACGCCATGAACGCACCCCAAAGCGCACCGCACGCGCCGCACCGCCGAACAGCGCCAGCAGTAGCGGCACGGTCAGGCCCTCAATAAAATTTTTCATGCTCTCCACAAATCCCCCTGTATCTGGTTGCATCCGGCACTGTGAAACTGTTGCGCAACGCCACTCGTTACGCCATTCGCATATCATTCCCACTGGCTGTTCACTCTTGCCCCCACTCAGTGATGGCCGCCTTGTCCGCATTACAGGAGCGCAGCGCGGCCCGCAGCCCTAAAGACCAGTCCAGCAGGTCGGCGTTAGTATCGCCGCTCCATTCCGGTTCCGCTGACGGGATGAGCAGAACCCTTGGCGGGCTAAGGCGCACAACTTCCGTCCTCACCGCCTGCTGCCCGCAGCCCGGCGTCAGAATTGCCAACAAGCACGCGAATGCTGTCAGGCAACTTTTGCGCGGCCCATATTTCAACTTCCCGGTCGTTGCCAATGCTTTGGCGCAACGCATTGCGCGCTGTTTCCAGTTCTTTACCGATGTCTGCATATTCGCTCTCCCTCATCATCAAGGCGTTATCCAGTTTTTCGCGCTCGGCGCGCAGTTCCATAATGGAGCGGGCCTGACCGGAAACAATAACCTCGTAGCCGCCAATGCGCTCCGAAAGTCTGGCATTGGCGCGCTTCTCCAGCCAGAGAAGCGCGCCCAGCACCAGACAAGCCCCAATCAGAACAATCAGGCACTTGCCAAGGCCGGTGCTGTAAAGTTTTCCCAGTAAACTGCGTATTCCCATAGCTACCCCCACCATGCGCGTGCCGGGCCAAGGTCAAGGTGCACAAAGCCACGCCCCGGGTACCTGCCGATTCCGGTGAATCCGGCCTGACGCGCCAGACGGCAAAAATGTTCCTGCCCATCAGCAGGGCAGCGGCAGTCAAAGGCCAGCCCCAGATGCCGCGAGGCGGGCGCACCGCCCACAACCGCGTTATGCTGCACGCAGCGGTGCGCGGAGTTAAGTACAATCGGCCTGCCCAGCAGCGTGCGCAAACGCTGCAAGGCCCAAAGCTCCGGCGCGGCAAGATACAGCTCGCCACAGTGACGGCAGCTGACCTCGCGCGGCGCAAAATCCACCCAGGGCCAGGTACCGCCATATTCAGAATAGTGCGCGAACAAAGACGGCATAAATCCCCCTTGCCAATGCGTAAAAGTCTGCATTTATGAAAATGATACGGAAATTAAACAGAAATGTTGCCCGAAGTGGGCTTTTGCCAGACAGATGGGACCATCTTATGGCCGGTCGTGGTCAGTAATAGCCAGCGCAAAGTTCAGCTTGTGATATTCCCGCGCTCAACATGGGTGTATTATATCTCATTACGAGATTTAAAGTCAAGCAATTTGAGACTTGATTAACTCGTCACAATTAGCTAGAAGAAATCTATGAAAGATCGCCTAATATTCACAGATTCGTTAGATTTCTGGCTATCCCGTCTCAATATCAGTCAGGGAGAGCTTGCCGAGCGCATGGGTGTTAACCGCAACACCATATCGCAGTACAAGACCGGCGAGCGCACCCCGCCCATGGACAGACTGGAAGATCTGGTCAAGGCGCTGGGACTGACCCTGCCCCAGTTCTTTTCCTGCAAGGACGACCGCAGCCCGGACATCGTGTTTGTGGAAAAGGTCAAGGCCAAGCCCCGCGCGGGCAACGGCGGGCTGGAGGTGGACTCGGAACACGACGGCTACTATGCCTTCCGCAGGGACTTCATCATCCGCAAGCGTGGAACTGAAGAAGACATGAAAATATTCGAGGTGGCCGGAGACAGCATGTCCCCCACCCTCAATGACGGCGACTTCATAATGGTACACACCCGGGATACAGATATCCGCACCGGACTTATATATCTGCTGCGCATCGGCAACGAACTGATGGTCAAACGGCTGGAAACACGCCCCGGCAACGTGCTGCTAATCCGCTCTGACAACCCGGCCTACGAACAGATCCCGGTTGATATGAGCGACAACGATGATATCCAGATCTTCGGCCGGATGATCTGGAGCTGCCGGGAGTATTGATGCGCATTTATCAGGCTGGACCACTGTTTACAGAAGCGGAAAGAAGCTTCCACCAGAAACTGACCAAAGAACTGGAAAAAGCGGGACACATCGTGATCTGGCCCGGCGCCCTGCTGACAGACGAACAGATCGCCGCAGCCGGACAGAACGGCGGCGAGCTGATCTTCAACTCCTGCAAGAACACCCTTGATGAATGCGATTGCGTTGTCGCCCTGCTCGACGGATCACAGGTTGACGACGGCACGGCCTGGGAAATCGGCTATGCCTACGCCAAAAACATGCCCATATACGGACTGCGCACAGACTCGCGCCGGGCAGGCGATGCGCAAAACAGCCCGGTAAACAGCATGATCGCCAAAAGCCTGACATACACAACCAGCGTTGACGGGCTCATAACAGAAATCGCACAAGCACCGCGCAAATAGCTACACTCAGCCCAAAAGACTTCACGCTTGCGGCAAGCCTTGCGCTGCCGCAAGCACCACCCCCACACAGCCCTCACGCCCCACCACCAAAAGAACCCCGGCCAAGCAAAAGCCCCATCCTTAACAATCACCATCACACCAGCCCCACCACACAAAAAGCCTACAGCAACAGCGCAAAACCAGCGCCAGCACTTATTGCACAGACCACATCCAGCAAAATCCAGACACCCCACCGCCATTGCACATCGAACAAGCATTTTGAGGCAGGAGAATCACAAAAACCTGGAGCGACCCGACACTCACCGTCAACACAGATTGCGCATAGCGCGAACGATATTTATAGCTATTTGTGATTTTTATTCTTGATCGTCATACCAATTTGTGACATAATACACTCAACAACGACATCTTCCAACCCTAACCCGACACTGACAGCAAGCGCCGCGTAAATCCGTCATCCATTCCGATGGCGGCGTGGACATCCGGCCCCGCACTCGCTGGAGCCTTGAGCATTCAGCTTGAAAATCCACACCCGGCACCCTGTCAGCAAGACAGACTGCCCGGCCCCGGCTGCAAGCACGCCAGCCGGAGCCGGGCAGATCCATCCAGCACAGACACTGCACCCCTGGCACCACAACAGCGCCGGACCAAGCAAAACACAATCAAACAACACAGAATGCCGACACGCAAATAAATCAGACAACCATATATAAGGAGCAAACCATGTGGGGAATTTCAGAAGATCACTGCTGCGAAACATGTAGCTACAGCCGCGACGAAATCAGCACCGGCAGCGGGCGGCACTGGCTGGCCTGCGCCCTGAAACAGGACATGCTCTGCGAAGAACAGACACAGGGGCGACCGGAAGACATGCTGGCGCTGGTAAGCCACAACGCGCGGTGCGAGGAATACGACTGCGACAAAAGCCGCTTTCAGGATATCCACGGATTCGACCCGGACGGATACGAAGCAGCCGCCAACGAAGCAAACAGACACAGGAGCCACAGTATGCACGCTTATTATGGTTAACGCCTCCGGCGGACAGGGCGCCGCCCTGCACCCGGCAGGGGGATGATCCCCCTGCACCCCGCAACTGGACAACAAATAAACCTAACGCGCAAACCAGACCACCATCACAAAAAAATACCCCTCCAGGCAAACACTGCCAAAACAAAAGCGGCACAAAGATTTTCACCTTTGTGCCGCTTTTCGCCTTTCTATACATGGCGCGCAATGCAGGAATCGAACCTGCGGCCTTCGCCTCCGGAGGGCGACGCTCTATCCAACTGAGCTAATTGCGCACTGGAAAAAAGCTGTTAGCCGCTGCGCCCAACTCTGTCAAGGCAATAGTTTTCGCGCCCGGCCAGCCATGCAAACGCCGGCGACAGGCCGGACAAGAAGAAAACCGGCATAGCCCGGATCGCATCCGGACACCTCAACCCGGCCTGCACAGACCAAACCACCCGGCAGGGGCAGGCGCATCAGCGGTCCTTAAAATAAAATCGCCGCAGCGCAGGAAAAAAGCCGGAAAAAAGTCATGCGGAGTTGACTTTTGCCAGAATTGCTATAAAAGGCGATCCTGTTATTTAAGAATGCCGGTAGAACCACTGGCGTTTTACGAGGAGTAAAACAATGGCAAAGAAAGATACTCACAATTTCGATGGCGCCACCATGACCGCTGAGGGCATGCTCTACAACGGCTTCATCTGTCAGCCGATTGACGAAAAATGCGAAGGCTGCGACAGAGCTCGCCCCTTTGAAGGCCAGAGCTACTGCTACACCTACGCACAGCCCGCCACCAAGTGGAACCTGGGCCGCTGCAACTTCGCCACACACGTCAAGGCCGAGACCAAGGCGCAGGTCAAGGTTAACCCGTTGAAGGCATCCAAGCGCGCTTCCAAGGGCAAATAAATTTTATTTTCCTTTTTTCAAAAAGGGGGGGTTGGTCTGCCAACTCCCCTTTTGCTCGTTTCAAATCGCGGCAGTATAAAGCCAGCCAACCCCGGCAAGCATGCCGGGCAGAGCAACAGCACGGACCAGACACATGCAGGAACAACTCTTCTCCTACCTTGACCAGCAGCACGATTTTGTAGCGCGTCTGCAAAAAGGCATGACCGCCATCCCGGCCATCGGACCAGAAAACAACGGAGACGGCGAGGCACAAAAGGCCCTGTATCTGCGCAAGGCCATGCAGGCTATCGGCGTTGGCGAAATACGCGAGATCAACGCGCCGGATAACCGCGTCAGCGCCGGGTTCCGGCCCAATCTGGCCGCGCGGATCGAAGGCAAATCACCCCGCACGCTCTGGATTATCGGGCATATGGACGTGGTCCCCGCCGGTGACGCCAGCCTGTGGGAGAGCCCGCCGTTCGACATGCAGCAATCAGGAGATCTTCTGTACGGACGCGGCGTGGAAGACAACCAGCAGGCCATTGCCAGCGCCCTGCTTGTAATCAAAACACTGACGGAAAACAAAATCACGCCGGACTTGAGCCTTGGCGTTCTGCTTGTATCTGACGAGGAAACACACAGCCACTACGGTCTCAAATATGTTATGGAGGCCGCCCCGGACCTGATCAGCCCCGAGGATCTGGTGGTCATTCCGGATATCGGCGACCAGTTCGGCATGCACATCGAGGTGGCGGAAAAAAGCTGCCTCTGGCTGCGCATTGCGGTTACGGGCAAGCAGTGCCACGCCTCCACTCCGGACGAGGGCATCAACACCCTGCTGGCTTCTTCGGCCGCAGTGCTGGCCCTTGAGGAACTTGCCTCATTCTTTCCACAGAAGGACGCGCTCTACTCGCCGCCGCGCTCAACCTTTGTTCCCTCAAAAAAGGAAGCAAATGTTGATAATATCAATACCGTGCCGGGACTGGACGTTTTTTACCTTGACTGTAGAGTGCTGCCTGGTGTTGAATTGGAGGCCGTGGCGGCAAAAGCCGAAGAACTGGTGACAAAAGCGGTAAAGCCATACAAGGCCGGGGTAAAAATTCAGGCAATCCACTCGGAAAAAGCGCCGGAACCAACCAGCCTGGAGGCCCCGGTAGTCAGACGCCTGATGCGTTCCCTCAAAAAGCTGCGCCAGCTTGACGCGCGGCCGGTTGGAGCCGGAGGCCAGACCGTGGCGGCTGTTTTACGCGCCCGAGGCATACCGGCGGCAGCCTGGAGCACAATACTCGGCAACGCCCACGCGCCCAACGAAAAGAGCAGCATCATCAACACAATTGCCGATGCAAAAGTCCTTACCGACATGCTCTTTGATTAAGGCCAGATCCAAAAAGAACTGTTTTGAAGCGCGCATGCGCTAAAACTCTACCCGCAAGCAGCCCCGAGCGCGTTTCCAGAGCGGACGGCAGAGCATTCTCCTGCCGCGCCACAAGCGCGACCTGCCGGGCGCATATGCTGATAACTGCCGGAGCAGCTAATGGACATCCGACATAATATGAGTTCCCTCATCGGCGATACCCCGCTGATCAGACTGGACAGACTTTGCAAAAAACACGGCTGCTTCGGGGAAGTGGTCATAAAGCTCGAATATCTCAACCCGGCCTCTTCCATCAAGGATCGCGTCGCCAGAGCAATGGTGGACGATGCGGAAAAAAAGGGCCTGCTTACCCCCCACTCCAACCCGCCCCACGTCATTGTTGAGGCCACCAGCGGCAACACCGGCATCGGTCTGGCCTTTATCGCCGCCTCGCGCGGCTACAGACTGATCCTGACCATGCCGGAAAGCATGAGCGAGGAGCGGAAGAACCTTCTGCGCGGAATGGGTGTGGAGCTGGTGCTCACCCCGGCCTCCGAAGGCATGGACGGAGCAACCAGAGAAGCCGACGCCATCGCCACGCGCACCCCGTACTCCTTCAGTCCCAAACAGTTTGAAAACCCGACCAACCCGCTGGCCCACTACAAGGGCACCGGACCCGAAATATGGCACCAGTGCGGCGGCCAGCTGGATATTTTTGTAGCCGGCATCGGTACCGGCGGCACGGTATCCGGGATCGGGCGCTATGTTAAGGAGCGCAGCAAAACCGTCCGGGTGTTCGGCGTGGAGCCGGACGAATCGCCGCTGCTTTCCGAAGGCAAAAGCGGCTCACACCTGATTCAGGGCATTGGCGCGAACTTTGTGCCGGAAAATCTGGACCGCAAGGTAATGGACGGAGTGTTGCGCGTTCCGGGCCAAAAGGCCATTGAAACCGCCCGGGAACTTATCCGCGAGCACGGCATCCTGTGCGGCATCTCATCCGGGGCCAACGTCCATGCGGCGCTCGAACTGGCCAGACAGCCGGAAAACCGCAACAAGCGCATTGTTACCATTGCCTGCGATACTTCCGAACGCTATCTGTCCACCGGACTTTTCGCCCCTGAATAGGCCGCGCCACAGCCACCGGTATTATCCTTTACATTGCGCTCGCCGATGATCTATGAATGAATTGAATTAGTCAAAAACTGCAAAAGTTGAAAAAATAGCTTCATTGCAACCACAACCGAGCGGGAGACATATGCATCAGAACATCGGCGAAAAAGTAAAGGAGCTAAGAACCGGCAGCAGGATGACCCTGAAGGAACTTAGCGAAGCCACGGATCTTTCCACCGGATTCCTTTCACAGTTTGAGCGCGGGCTGACCACAATCGCCATTGACTCCCTAAGCAAGATTGCCGGCGCCCTTGGCGTGGAGATTACCTACTTTTTCGACTCCACGGCCTCCGGCAGCGGCATAGTGCGCAAAAGCTACCAGCATAACGTCACGCAGGTAATGAACAGCACGATCTACCGCTCGCTGGTACAGTCCGAGGACAACAAACAGGTGGTACCCAAGCTTGTCGAAATCATGCCCATGGAAAGCCTGCTGCGCCTGTGCCACGAGTGTTATGAGGCGGACACAGGGGAAACGCCGGACCACTACAACATGGAAGTAGAACCCTTTGCCCACGATGGCGAGGAGTTCCTCTATGTACTGGAGGGAATCCTCACCCTGATTCTGGACGACGAGGCGCAGGCTCTCTACCCCGGCGACTCGGCCTATTACCGCTCGGGCATCAGGCACAACTGGGCCAATCACACCTCCAAGCCGGTAAAGTTTCTGGCCATGAACATTCCCAGCGAATTCTGCGCCCGCAAGCCGGACTAGGCGGAATAGGCGGACCAGCCCAGACCAGGCGGATTATGCACATACCCGACCGCCAGACCGGACAGACCGGGCGGACCGGACAGACCGGGCGGACCGGGCGGACCGGGCAAATCAGGCACCGCCCAACACAGCTGCGGCGTCATGGCCAGAGGCAAAGCCCCCTGCATTCAACACGCAGTAAAAACCGCGCCAAGCCTCTAGTGCTGCATATTATCAGTCTCCAATAACACTCCTTCTGGCAGCACATATCGTTCAGCGAAGTGAATCAAATTTTACCAAAATACATTCACCTGAATTTAATGCTCATTTTTTTACACACAATACACTTGAAAATACTGACTATTTCCAGCATGATAAAATCCAGCCTGACTATCTTAGAAATGCTTGTTTGTAACTATGCATATTAATATTTCACTGTGAACCTTGACATAGTTTGTGAATTCTATAACTATCACTTTGGAGGCCCCAAATGGAACAGATAAACGTTAAAGGCGCTCCCGCCGCCATCGGTCCTTACTCCCACGCCGTCAAAGCAGGCGATCTGCTCTTTATTTCCGGTCAGGTCCCCCTGAACCCGGAAACAGGCGAAGTATCCGGCAGCACCATTGCCGAGCAGACCAGACAGGCCCTTGCAAACCTTGAAGTCGTGCTCAAGGGCGTTGGCCTCACCAAAAACAACATTGCCAAGGCGCAGGTGTTTCTGGCCAACTTTGATCATTTTGCCGAAATGAACGCCATTTACGCCGAATTCATGGGCGATCACCGCCCGGCCAGAACCGCCGTGGAAGTGAGCCGCCTGCCCAAAAACGTACTTATCGAAGTGGACGTTATCGCCTCTTTTAAATAGCTACCAATCCCTGCGCCGCCCGGATGACGGCGCAGGGATTAAAACCGCCAGCGGCGCAAAAATGCGCCACCCAGAGCTTCCCAGGAGGGCATGATGGCTAAATATAAAAGAATGTTTCATGCTGTCGATTCTCATTGCGGCATCCCCGGACGCGTTATCACCGGCGGCGTTCCGCACATCCCCGGCAACTCCGTTTACGAGCAGATGGAATACCTGCGCGATCACGACGACCAGATCCGCCTGCTCATGCTGCGCGAGCCGCGCGGCTACCCGGCCTTCTGCTGCAACCTGATTGTACCGGCAAAAGACCCAAGGGCCGCCGCCGGTTACATTATCATGGAGCAGGTCGAGTACCCGCTCATGTCCGGCAGCAACACCATCTCAGTGGTCACCACCCTGCTGGAAACCGGCATGCTCCCGATGACCGAACCGTACACCGAAATGCTCCTTGAGGCTCCGGCCGGACTCATCGGCATCAAGGCCCGCTGCGAAGACGGTTATGTAAAGGAAGTTACCTTCAGGAACGTACCCGCCTTTGCCGTGCATCTGGACAAGGAAATCGACGTACCGCATCTGGGCAAGGTTACCGTGGACGTAGCATGGGGCGGCATGTTCTATGCTATTGCCGATATTCGCCAGTTCCCCGGTCTGGAACTCAAACCCGAGCACGGGGCCGAGCTTTCCCGCATTGCGGCCATGGTACGCCACGCCGCGCATGAGCAGCTGCCCGTGGCCCACCCCGACTACCCCGGCGTTGGCATTACCATCTCCCAAATCTCCGGCCCCACGGACGACCCCAATGCTGACTGGAAGAACTCCGTCACCATGGCCTCCGGCGAGCTGGACTGGGACAATCCCAATACCTGGAAGGGCGGCATGGACAGAAGCCCCTGCGGAACCGGCACCAGCGCCAAAATGGCCTGCCTGTACGCCAAGGGCCAGCTCAAGCTCAACCAGAAGTTCCGTCATCAGGGCATTTTCAACAACATCTTCACCGGCGAGCTGGTGGAAGAAACACAGGTCGGTCCGTACAAGGCCGTTGTACCCACTATCAGCGGCAGGGCCTATATCACGGCTTACAGCACCTTCGTGCTAGACGCCGAGGATCCCTTCCCGAACGGGTATACCTGCGGAGATATCTGGGCCTAGCCCACCCTGTCCGGGGGCGCGCTGCAAAGCCGCCCCCGGCCTGCTTTGTGCGCATTAATCTGCCAGATTCGCAACCCGTTCCGGGCAACCAGATGCGCCAGCCCGCAAAGACGGTTCCATTGAAAGCACGGCAGTCCAGCAAGGATGACAGCCGGAGAGCGTACCCCGGTATGCGCAGCAGTCCGAAGCACAACAGTCTGAAAAACACAGCAGTCCGGTAAAAGAGACATCCCGGCAAGTCCTGTAACCATGCAGGCCTAACTGGCTAATCACTGGCAGTTTGCGGAAGAAATTCCCGGCCGCTACACAGGCGTCGAAAACCGGACCTGCCTGAAGGGTGACATTCCAAAAAAACTTTAGCCTGCAAGTTACTTGGTAAACAACGGCTTTGGAGATTTGGCAACGCTGTTTTCTTGAAATCAAGCAAGTGAAGGTTGTCACAATCGCGTTTTCATGATAAAAATGAGGAAATTGTTCAAAAAACCGTGTGAGATAAGGCAATTTTGCCCCAAAATATGCGTTCTTAACCGAAACAGGAGAAAATCCATGTCAGTAGACGCCAACCTAAAACCGCCGGTCCAGAATTCCTGTACCGAGACAGATCCGTGTAGTAACCCCCTTGTCGTAAAAGCGATCAGCACCGGAACCTTTGTCTGTATCCTCATACTTGCGGGCCTGTTTGTACTGTTCAGCTACCAGATGGGCATCAAGAACATGTTCGCCACCATGATGGCAACAGCAAAAGACCTTCTTTTCAACACCGCATTTTTCATCATGTCGGTCGCAGTTCTGGCCGGTGCCGCATCCAGCCTTATGTCCGAATTCGGCGTAATCGCGCTGATCAACAAAATACTCTCCCCGCTTATGGGGCCAATCTTCCGGCTGCCCGGCGCATCCGCCCTCGGGATAGTCACCACTTTCCTGTCTGACAACCCGGCCATTGTCGCGCTGGGCAAAGACCCCGACTTCATCAAGTACTTCACCGTACGCCAGAGGGCGCTGCTCACCAACCTGGGTACCACCTTCGGCATGGGCCTCATCGTTACAACCTTTATGGTTGCCCAGGCCCAGAACAACTCCATGCTGATCGCCGTTGGCGTTGGCTTTTTCGCAGCTTGCTGCGGCAGCCTTATCAGCGTCAAGATCATGGACTTTTTCGTCAAGAAGCACTACGGGGCCGAAGGCGAAAAGCTGGTTGAAGTGCGCGACACCGGTTGCGCCAACTTTGACATCATGCAGTACCGGATGATCCGCGAAGGCAACGTGGCCCAGAGAGCGCTCAACGCCCTGCTCGACGGCGGCAAAACCGGCGTGGAACTTGGCTTTACGATTATTCCCGGCATCCTGATCATCTGTACCTTCGTAATGATGCTGGTGTTCACCCCCGAAGGCGGAGTCTACACCGGCGCGGCTTACGAAGGCATTGGCCTGCTCCCGAAATTCGGTGAGAAGATTGACTTCATCCTTACCCCGCTCTTCGGCTTTACCAGCCCCGAAGCGGTGGCCTTCCCCTGCACCGCCATTGGCGCTGTTGGCGCGGCCATCGGCATGGTTCCCGGCTTCCTTGCCAAGGGACTCATCGGCGCCAACGACATCGCTGTGTTCACGGCCATGGGCATGTGCTGGAGCGGCTACCTCTCCACCCACGTTTCCATGCTGGACGCGCTTGATGCCAGAGAAATGACCGGCAAGGCCATTCTGAGCCATACCATCGCAGGTATCGGCGCGGGTATTATTGCCAACTGGATCTTCAAGCTGGTAATGGTTCTGGTTTAATTCGCGCATAGCCGCGATAAAAAAGACCGCTTCGGCTTGAAGCGGTCTTTTTTATCGTCAACTGTTTCTGGCAGAGTTTTTCTGACAGATTATCTCTGGCGGTATGTCTTAACTGTCTGCCGCTGCCCGGCTACACGGGGCGGCGACGGGCAAAACTATTACTTGCGCAGGGAATCAAGCTTGGCGGCGCGCTTGGCCGGTTCCGGGTGGGAAGAAAGCAGCGACTCAAGAGTGCTGGCTTCCTGTCCGGAGCCACCCAGCTTTTTCAGGCCGGAAACGGCAGAAGCGGTGTCCTTCTTGTACTTCTTCATCAGGTTGAAGCCGTACAGGTCAGCTGCGCTTTCCTGCGACTGGGAGAACTGGGCGTTAAGAACTGCCTCGCCAATCTCACCCAGCTGCGAAGCGGAAAGCTTGGCAGCAGCGCCACCGGCAGCCGCAGCGCCCTTGCGCGTGGCAGAGGCGGTGTAGGCAACGCGGTAAGCATCCATGGAATCGCCATTTTTGACGTGGCCGATCTCGTGCCCGATAACGAAGAAAAGCTCATCGTCGGTCATGATGTCCATCAGGCCGGCAAACACGCGCACCGAGCCGTCCGGCAGGGCAAAAGCGTTTACATCGCGCACCAGATAAACCTTGAAGTTGAGCTTGAGGCCGTCTTCTTTTTCCAGCCCTTTCACGATCTTGGCCAGACGCTTGGCGTAAGCATCGGACGAAGCAGCAATTTTGTTCTGGCTATCCATCTCGTCAGCCGACTGCTTGCCAAGCTGCTGGATGTCCTTGTCGGTGAGGGTAGCGGCCTTGTAAGCATCGCCTGCGGCGTCAAGCGCCTTTTCCACATCGATATTCGGCACCTTGAAGCCAGTGCAGCAAAACATAACAGCCAGAAGCAAAAGTAATTTCTTGTACATTATTCCTCCAGAATTCTAATAAAATCGGGGAGTCCCCGGCGGGGATACTATAGTAAAGCCTCCCCGGGGCCAAGCGGGAAATTCAAGGCAAATCATATTATTACAGGCACAGGTAAAGCTGTGCCAACAGCCATTGCCAGACGGACGCCGCCATAACCGGCTTGCCTGTTTCCGGGCTTCGGGTTACTGCTTTTGGTCTGGATACTGGCGTGTTTCACATTAAAAAGCACAAAGCTGTAGTGGGCAAAAGACGTTTTAGCGAGGACATGATGGATAAATTTAAAATCACTGGTGAATCTTATCTGGACGACGTGGCAGCAGAGCTTGTCAAACCGGCCTTTTACCAGTTCAAGAACGCAAACGGCCTGAGCATGCCCTCGCTTGCGGCCCTGTCCGAACTGATGCAGCGCCTGCGCGCTGTCTTTTTTCCCGGCTTTCACGCGCCGCTGTACAAGTCCGAAGCTTCGGCCCGCTACCACCTGACGGCCAACCTCGACAGCATCCAGCGCATCCTGACCGAGCAAATTAACAGCGGATTCTGCATCAGCGGAGCCGAACAGCAAAACTGCCAGTCAGGAGAGCCGGACGCGCACTCGCTGGCCCAGCGCTTTATCATGCAGTTGCCAAAAATACGCGCCCTGCTCGAAAGCGATGTGCAGGCCGCCTACGAAGGCGACCCCGCCGCCAAAACCCCCGGCGAGACTATCTTCTGCTATCCCTCCATCCAGGTGATGACCAACCACCGCGTGGCCCACGAGCTGTACGGGCTGGGTGTGCCGCTCATACCGCGCATTATCAGCGAGATGGCCCACGCCGCCACCGGCATAGACATCCACCCCGGTGCGCAGATTGACGAAAACTTCTTCATCGACCACGGCACAGGCGTGGTTATTGGCGAAACCTGCATTATCGGCAGCGGCTGCCGTATCTATCAGGGCGTGACCCTCGGTGCGCTGTCCTTTCCCAAAGAGGATGACGGCACACTCTCCAAAGGGCTGGCAAGACACCCGATTCTGGAAGATAACGTGGTGGTGTACGCTGGCGCGACAATTCTGGGCCGCATTACCATCGGCAAAGGCAGCATGATCGGCGGTAACGTGTGGATAACCAAGGACGTGCCGCCCAGCTCCAAGGTGGTGCAGCAGCGCTCAACCACCGCCGAGCCAAGCGAACGCATGCTAGGGAAGAGTTAGGACAGACAGCGGAATATCTTTTGCAGCATATGCCTCCGGCGGGCGGGGGAGAGGGCTGCTTGCCCTCTCCCCCTGCACCCCCTCTCCCCGGCAACGTGCGACGTTGCATCCGGATGGTTATGTAACAGTTACATGGTATTATCGTTTTGCAGATGACGGGGCGTGATGTCCCAGCAAAAGATATTTTCTTTTGCAAGCAAAAGTGACAGCGCGGCTAAAACGTCAGCCCATACAGCTTTCCGGCCTGCTCCAGCAAGGTGCGCAGCTTGTTGCGCGCGAACAGCCGGTTCCAGGTCTGGCAGGCCAGCACACACTTATCACGCAGTTCCTCCTCAGAATGACTGCGGAGAAACTCCCTGATTATGTTGCCGGTGTCGAGCAGTTCGTCAGTGCTCACGCGCAGGCAAAACGCGTCGTATGCGGCTTCTTTTTCCAGCGGGTACTGGACATTGTCACCAAACAGTACCGGGATGCGTCCCATCAGCATGGTCTCGTAAAGGCGAATAGACTGCGGCCCGACACCCGGCGGGCACAAGGCCAGCAGCGACTCGCGCATGGACTTAAGAAAAATCTCCTGCCGTTCCGCCTGCGACATGGGATCGGCGCTTTTGACGATCATCTTGCCGTCACTCACCGCAAATCCCTGACTCACGCTCAGAAAAAACTTCAGCTCCGGTGCCTGCTTCTGGATTGAAAGCACTGCCGCGCGGCGAACCTCATTACTGTAGCTCCCCACAAACGAAAGCTGATAACGCACCTGTCGCCAGTCAAAAGAAGGACGCGCCTTCAGACTGTGTTCCGGCAGGCGATACCACGTCGGCACCGCATTGGTGGCGTCACTACGCAGCAGGCTGACCTTGAACAGACACGCGGGCAGCGGCAGCGGCGTGGGCCTGTCCGCATAATCAACCACAAGATGCCGCCGCTCGCGCCCGGCAAAATACGGAAGCGAAGCGATAACAGCGGTAATTGCCTCAATATTGCCGGAGTCAATGTATTGACCAATGTCCCACGGGAACAGAAAAACAGAGGCATCCTCCGGACGCTCCACCGGCCTGAAAACCTCCGGCGCAGGCTGCGGCGAGCCGTGCCGCTCTGCAACGGCAAACTCGCACAGATGTCGCCGGGGCGCGGCTATTTCCGGCGGCAGCGTAAAATGCACGCCTTCCTGATAAATAAAACAGGGGATTTTCTGCATATCCATATAACCCGCCAAACTTCCGGCCTTGCCGCGCAAAACGCCGTACATTGCCTCAAGTATGAAATTTATCCGCTATCCTGCCGGAACCAGAATTCCGTCAGCATCTTTGACCCGCCAGAGTAATACCCCGCAGAAACCGTTGTCACAGAAACGTTACAGCCCGGATGATTGGTACCGCTGGCGACACAGCGCCAACAACCGTTTTACCAGCAGAATTTGTGAATGACTTCCGCAGAGTACAACCCCGCTGCCGACACTGTCCAGCCGTCAGAATAGCAAAGTCATTTTTTTGTCCTGCTCATGGCTGACGGCTGCATTCAGACAAATCATACTTATACACTCATGAATAAACACTATGCGCCCGTGTGCTTTTATCACTTTGGCAAGCACTTTGCATATACAGAAGCATAAATCACAAATTTATGGCAGCAAAGAATTGCAAGGAGGAATATATGCTTTTTTTACTTGGTGGAAGCAACAAACAGGCGAAGCAGCCCGTCAAGAGGGCAGAAAATCTGGACCGGGTAAAGGAGCTGTTCAACTCCGGACGTTTTCCGGTGGTAACCACCAGCCAGCTTGACGATGACCGCAAGGTCGGCAAAGTACTGGGACTGGTTGCCTGCCGCGGCTTTGACTCCGAAGACGCTTTCTTCGGCATGGCCGCCCGCGCAGTGAATCAGGGCGCACAGGCCATCATCGGCTATCAGGAAAACGTGGCCTTCCATCCTGACGGCAGCAAATATTTTACCTGCTACGGCACCGCCATCCAGTACGATACCACGCAGGAAGCTTACGAAAAACGCCAGCTTGCTCACGAAATGCACAGGGCGCTCTACGCAGCCAAAGAATAAGGCAGGCTGACGGCATACCCTGACGGCATGCCATGCCAGTCCTCCTGACTGCCCGCTCAGGTTGCCGCTCCAACTGCGCGCAAGGCTGCGGCCATGCGCAACGGCAAGACGCCACAGGCTGATTGCCAGAAAATAGCGCTGAAATTATAAATACAGATAGCCATTTTACGGTTGATCCAGACCTTGCGTCATACAATAAAATGTTGTGACGCAAGGTCTTTTTATTTTTTTAGGCTTGCCTGTTTGCGCATGCTGGCGTATCTTTGAAGAAGTCTAGACAAACTCTTGACACATTTGCGCAGCTTTACATGATACTGCGCAGGGCAAACGGCGTTAAACCTGATGGCGTAAATCCGGGCGGTTCAGGGCCAGATGGCGCAAAGCCAAACGGAACAAAAGCCAGGCGGCGTTTTGATGCCGCTTTATTCAACAACAGAAGTTTGCAAGGAGCTTCACATGTGGGGAATCAACACAACCGATAAGCGTGGCTCGCTCAGGGGAAAAAGCGTAATCGCGCTAATGGCGGTCTTCTGTCTTGCGGCCATGCTGCTGCAAGGCTGCGATAAAAAAGTAATTTATGGTCCGGGCGGCGGCAGCTACCAGGGTAGTAGCGCGCAAAGCGCCGGAACCGGAACCGCAACAACCAGCGATTCCACAACCGGCACCGCGCCGCGCGGCTCCACGCCGTACACAGTGCTGGGGCAGACCTATTACCCCATGCTGAACGTGGACAGTTTTGTGGAAGAAGGCATTGCCTCCTGGTACGGCCCGGACTTCCACGGCAAGCAGACCGCCAACGGCGAGCGCTATGACATGCACGGCATGACCGCCGCGCACAAACTGCTGCCCTTTGGCACCATGGTGCGCGTAACCAGCCTTGAAAACGGCAAAAGCGTTATCGTGCGCATCAATGACCGCGGCCCCTTTGTGGATAACCGTATTATCGACCTGACCCGTAGCGGCGCGGAAGCGATAGACATGCTCGGACCGGGAACCGCCCGCGTGCGCATCGAAACCATCGGTGCAGTGCAGGGGCTTTCCAAGGGCGAATTGCAGGGCAAGTTCTACGTGCAGATTGGCGCGTTCAGCAAGGAAGCCAACGCGGTTGGTCTGGTGCAGACCATGGGCGGACGCGGCCAGAAAGCCAGAAACTATTTTTCAACCAAGGTGAACATGTGGCGCGTTCAGGTTGGACCTTTCCCCGAGCTTTCCGGTGCTGAAAAGGCAGCCGACAGCTTGCGCGGCGAGTATCCGTTCTGCTTTATCGTTGCCGACTGATTCCAGCCGGGTTGATTTCTTAAAGGTAAGCGCCGCGCCACTTTTGTGGCGCGGCGCTGTTTTTTGTCATATAGCGTTACCGCTTCAAGATGCTGCCTTAATTCCGGCAATACCGCTAAACGGTTACAAAAACTTACTCGGTCAGGCCCTTGAAGAAGCCTTCTACCTTTTCAGTAAAGGTCTTCTGCTCTTCTTCCTCACGCTTGCGCTGTTCTTCTTCATCGCGCTGGCGCTTCTCGTCTTCAATGCGTTCACGCTGGCTCCAGTCGCGCATGATTGTTCCCATGTCGCCAGCAATGGCCTGCGTCAGGGCATAGATGGGGTCTGCGGGCATCCTGTTGCGGGTGGAAAACAGAATATAGTCGTTGCTGGCGGGGCGCGGAATCGTCGCGGCCTGCGCCATTGACCAGACCATGATGCCGGAACTTACGTCATACGCCTCCACCTGCACGGCCAGAGAGCTTTGCGCAACGGTTGATCCGGCAAGAATATGCGTAACATAGCCGCTTACCAGCATGTCCGCCCCCTTGGAACGGGCAATTCGTAGCGCGGTATCCAGGCGAAAAGGCCCGGCATCCGGCACATATTCCATGTAGTCGAACACCCCAAGCCCGGCCCAGACCTGCCAGATCATCTTGCCGATGCTGTAGCCCGTCAAATCCGGGTTATCCATTTTCTGGGTTACGCGCAGGGGCAGCATTACAACCTTGATCCCGGTCACATCGGTAACAGGGCGCACATGCACAACCGGAGGGTCACGCAGAATTTCCGCATCCGAATAAATTACCGGCTGGCTGGCTATCTCAAAACGCACGTCTTCCTTTGAAGTGGAGCAACCAAGCAGGTTAAGACACATCAGCAAGGTGACAAGAATAAGCCCCGGCGTGGCGGCACCGCGCAGGCTCTGTGCCAGAGCGTCCTTCTGACGCAGGGGATATGCGGATGAAGAACCGCTAACTCCCGCCATGTTCGAACGCCTGCCGCCGCTTGCGGTCATGCCGCGCGTAGCGCCCTTGCCGCTAAAGCTCACAGTGTCCGATTGCCTCATGGCGTTTTTGCCGATATCCTGACTGTACGCGACCTTGCCTGCCACATAGGCTCCGGCGGCCGCTTTCTGTTGTGCGTATGTCATATGCTCCCCGTCAGTTGCTGTAATCTTTGTTTGTTCCGCGTCTGGCCGTCCGCTTTTGCGCGTTCTGTCCGCATGCGCACGGCTCCGGCGTCAGGCATTCACAGTCTGACAGGCGTTGTTAAGCAAAAACGGTGCCGTTACGATAACACCTTGAATTAAATATCTTTTATGTTAGAATAAAAACAGCTTCCAAATCAGCGTCTTTTTTTTGACGCACCGCCAAGCTACGGTTAAAGTGGCTTGTGCAAAAACGCCAATCTGACGCAGCACAAGGAATATTCATTGCTACAGGCCTATGGCCGCACAGCACCGGAGGATATATGGAATTTGCCGATTTGATTTGCGAAAGGTACTCGGTAAGAAAGTTCAGCGAGCAGCCCGTTGACGCGCAAATGCTCGAAAAAATACTGGAAGCGGCCCGCATTGCCCCCACAGCGGCAAACAAGCAGCCGCAGCGCATTATCTCGCTTGAAAGCGCCGAAGCGCTTGAAAAGCTCAAAGCCTGCACGACCTACCACTTTAACGCTCCGCTGGCCCTTGTGGTTTGTTACGATGCAACAGCAAGCTGGAAACACCCGCAGGACGGCACAGATTCCGGCCCGGTGGACGCAAGCATCATTGGCACGCACATCATGCTTGCCGTGCACGATCTCGGCCTTGGCAGCACCTGGGTCGGCTATTTTGACGCGGCTGCCGTACGTCGGGAATTCATGCTGCCGGAAAACTGGATTCCGGTGGCGATTTTCCCTATCGGCCACCCGGCAGCCGATTCTGCCCCGTCGCCCAAGCACTACGCCCGCCCGGATCTGGGCGCGGTAGTCTATCGCAAGTAACCGGCAACTTTTACGAAGGGCGGCATGGCACAATTCAAGGAGCTTACAGGCAAATCTCTGGGAGCCAGAGTCTTTGTCTCCATTGGTGTAATCGTGCTGCTTTTTGCCGTGGTTCTGGCGGTATGGGATATCGTATCCACAAGAAAAAACAGGCTGGCCGATCTTGAGACACAGGCAAAGCTTACGGCAAACCTGATGTGGCTGGCGGTGGAAACCCAACTGCGCCTTGGCTCGGATCACGAAACCACCGGACAGTTCAAGCTGCTTGGCGAAAAGTACCCGGCGTCCTCCATGTCCATTGCCGGGTCGGACGGGGTTATCACCTACTCCAGCTCAAAGGGCGAAATCAAAAACGGCGCAGCAGGCATCCTGCATCCGCAAATAGCCGAAGCTTACCGGGACAGTCTGGAAAGCAAGGCTCCCGAGCCTTTCATCCACACCCAGAACGGCAGGCGCAAATTCATGGTGTTTACGCCGATCGACAACGAGCCTGCCTGCTACCATTGCCACGGCTGGAGCCGCCCGGTACTGGGCGCGGCTGCTGTGGCGGTGGATGTTGAAGATCAGCTATCCTCCCTTACCTACAGCAATATCGCCAGCGCTCTGGTGGCGGTTCTGTCCGGGCTGCTGCTGTCCTGCCTGCTTTTTCTGGCAGTCAGGGCCAAGGCGCTGGCGCGAATCTACGCTCTGCGCGAAAGTTCGGAGCAATTGATTGCAGGATACGCCGGTTTAAAAACCGCACAATTTGATAAAGCGGTCAGGGTAGACAAAACTGCCCCGAATATTCTGGCTGCCCCAGATGTTTTGGCTGACTCTGATGTTTTGGCTGGTTCTGATATCCCCACTACTCCGGCCACCATGACTGACCCGGATGCTCTGCCCATTCCGTCCGGTCCGGTCAACCTGTCCAGAACCCCCGGTCCGTCCGGCACGGCTGTCACGGCTGCCCCGGATATATCGACAAACAATTCCAGCATGGCAGACAAGCCCCACATGCCAGACATGGCGGGTAAAGCGGAGATTGAAGACGAACTCGCCATAATCGCCCGGAATGTGGATGCGGCTGTGGCTATTTCAGACGGTCTGCTCCTGCCTTTGGCTGCTCTTGAGGCTATTTCCGCCCCCTTGCTGATTTGCGGGCGCGGTGGTGAAATTATCCACTGCAACGCCGCCCTGACCAAACTTCTTGGTTACCCGGATGCAGCAGAAAAAGCTGCTGCCCTGCACGGCCAGCCGCTGCAAAACCTGCTTGGCGCACAGGCAACAGCCGCCCTGCTCCCGTTTGCCACCCCCGGTACAGGGCAAAAAGCCCATGCTGCCCAGTCATGGATGAAAAACGGCGCAATTGCAGGCAATAACGACATCTGCATGGAACTGGAAATCCCGGCCCTTTCCGGCAACGTTACGGCCTGCATCCACGCGGCGCTGTTCTGGACCGGCGAAGCGCCCGCCCAATCCAATTCTACTGTGCGCCGCCTGTCTGACCTGCCGGAAAATCACCGGCTGGATACAGCTTGCGGCATTATCGCCGTTTTTTCCGATCTGACAACGTTAAAGCAAGAGTGCCGCAGCCTCCGGCAAAATTCCGCAATGCAGGCGGACAAGGCGCTCCGCAGTATTGCCCAGAGCGTTCAGGACTTCCAGAACGCCGGGCGTAGCGCTACAGATATAGCCCAGTCGTCCTCCATGCTTACCGGGCAACTTGGGCATGCCAGAACCCAGACCGAAAGTGTAATTGCCGCGCTGCAAGCGGAAATAGCCGCAGCCAGTGATCTCAACACACGGCTACAGGCCCTGTTCGCCAAAACCGCCACCCTCTCGGCCAGTTCATCCAGTCTTCAGGCAGACATCAGGGAATCCGCAGCCCAGCTTGGTTCGATAGCCGATTCAATCACGGATATTGGCGAGGCAGCGCTTCAGGTAAAGGAATATTTTGAAGGAGTGGAGGCACAGCGGGCTAATCTGGCCCAAGCCATGCAGTCCATTCAGGACATGGCCGACCGCTTCAACTACATCGCTCTAAATAGCGCAATTGAGGCTTCTACGCCCAATCTCTCCGCCCGGCACCTGCGTAATCTGGCCGAGCAACTGCGCACGCTGGCTGAAGAAGCCATAAAAAATACCGCTGACGCGCGGCAACAGCTTAACGCCTTTGCCGAAGCTGCAAAAACCGGCCTGCCGCTTGCCGAACTGACCCTGCGGATTGCCTCCGGCGGCCTTGAGCAGACCCGCGACACAGAGCAAAGCCTGCAAGCTTGCGCTGACAACGCCTCTTTTCTGGCTGAGGAAAATACCAACCTGATCGAACAGGCAGGATTCGCCCAGCAAGCGGGCGGCAAGGCGATGCAGGAAGCGGACGCAGCGCTGGCCCTGAGCGG
>JAJDJF010000028.1 GCA_030267065.1 Desulfovibrio sp. OttesenSCG-928-C06
ATAAACTCACTTTAAATTCAAATCATCTCCCTCAACAATCCACTCTTAATTCTTAATCAGTCCTGGTCTTAAAGCTGTAAACGGTTTCAACGCCGTTAATGTCGCGGCATTTCCAGACTATTCTGGTTTTGGAGGACACGGCCTTCATTCCGGCTCCGTAGTAGCCCAGCTGGTATGGCAGCACGGTTTCGATGGCGTTCATGGGGCAGGCTTTGACGCAGGACATGCAATCCCAGCAGTCGCGGTCTTCGCGGCACATGGATTTGCCGTCGCTCCCTCTGGTCATCAAGTCTCCGGGGCAAATTTCCTCACAGCGGGATTCTTCGCGGCCGGGGCAGCCGTTGCACAGGTTTTTGTCTATTTTTGGCGGCATTATTACTTCCTCTCTTTCCTGATCAGACGAACTGTTCGTATGGACGCGTAAACATTTCAATCTCGCCGGTTTCCGGGTTCTGTCTGCTTTCTATGAAGCAGTTCAGGGCCGGGTCGATTGCCGGGTAGTCGGAACGCGTTTGCCAGCCGGGCCAGCGTGTTTCCTTGCGGGCTTTCAGGTGATGGCAGAGAATCCGGGCCACATCCAGCCGGTCTATAACATCGTGGGCCAGCAGCAGGTCGTGCCAGTCCGCTGCAACCAGAAAGCCCACCTGTGCGCGCAGGCGGTCCAGCTCGCGCAGGGCGTAGTCAAGGCGTTCCTCGTTGGTGCGGTAGAACTGGCTGACACCTCCGGCGTATTCATCCATGAGGCGCTGCATGCGCTCTTCCATCTCCACAGGGCGTATGCCGCCCTGCCCTGATCTGGCGCGAAGCAGTGGCGCGTAGACGCGAGCAAGTTCTTTTTCAAGCTGCGGCGCAAGGGCTTCGGTTGCGGGATGCGCCAGACCCTTCATGTAGGCAAGGGCGGAACGGGCGGCTATTTTGCCTTCTGCCGCGCAGCCGCCAACGAACTTGTTGGGGTGGCCGCCAGCGGTTTCGCCCGCAGCGTAAAGGCCTGGAATGGTCGTCATGCGGTCTTGATCCACCCAGAATCCGCTCTGGGTATGACCGCCCACGATGTAAGGATCGCTGCCGTATATTTCGATAGGCTCGCGTGTTACGTCCTGCCCGCGTGCGGCCAGAAACAGCACGAACGAGGGGCGCTCGTTCAGGTAATCCACCAGCATGGCCTGCGCTTTTTCCGGGGTCAGGTGGGTGGTGTCGCAATAAGTTGGGGCGCGTCCGGCAAGCCATTCTTCCATAGGTGCGTTGGCGCGGATGAAGCGCGGCGCGGCGTCGCCGCCCAGATGCTCGTAGTGCTTCATGATCCGCTCGCCGCGGGCGTTGATGATTGGGGCCTTGTAGCCAACGGAGATGGTATCGATGGGGCCGCAAAAATCCTTGCTGCGCGTGGCAACCCAGCGCTGCTCCATAGAGGTAAGCTCCGCCCCCTGCCGGATCCCCAGCGCATAGCCGGTGCCAACGCAGTAAGGGCACATCCAGGTCTGGTGGTGCGAGCCGGTGGCGTCGGATGTATAGGAGCGGTACAGGCCGCAAGCGCCGCCGGTGGCGTTGATTGCCGCCTTGGCCCGGTAAACGTGAAAACACCCGGTGCGTACGGAAAAACCAACCGCCCCGACGCAACGGCCCTGATCCATAAGCAGTTGGGTGGCGGTGACCCGGTTATGGATAACGGCCCCGGCCTCAATGGCTTTTTCCGCCATAACGGGCTTGAGTTGCTCGCCGTGGATGGAGATATCCCACTTGCCGCGATAGCTGACCTTGCCGTTCTCGTCGCGGATAAAGGGGACTCCCCAGCGTTCGAGGTCTTCGACCGCCTCGTTAAGCTCACGGGAGTTGCTCAGGGCCAGATCTTCGCGCAGCGGCCCGCCGCCAACCTGATCACGGCACCAGCGGACCAGGTCTTCCGGCGTCTTGTCTTCGGGGATGTAGGTATTGATGGCATCCAGCCCGGCCGAACAAGCCCCGCTGCGCAGTATGTGCGCCTTTTCCATGATGGTTATCGAAAGATTGCTGTCGTGCTTGCGTGCTTCCACTGCCGCAAAGCAACCGGCGGTGCCGCCCCCGATAATCAGCAGGTCGGTATCGAAATATTTTATATCAGTATCAGCGCCTGTTTTTCTTATCATGATGAATTACCTGTTTTTTATTGCCCTGTAGATGGTGCGCAGCACGATAAAAGCGGTGAGAGCCAGCAGAGCCAGAGCCACCGGACGGGTAAACATGAAACCCGGCTCCTGCGCGGAGCGAATTACAATCTGCTGCAACGAGAGTTCGAACATGGGGCCGAGAATAAAGCCGATAATGAAGCACACGTATGAGTAATTGAACTTCTTCATCAGGTAGCCGACAATGCCGAACACCAGCATTACCTGCACCCCGAAAATGGAGCTGTCGGCCATGTAAGCGCCCATCATGCAGATAAAGAGTATGACCGGGTACAGGATGACCTTGGGCACCTGCACGACCTTGCAAAAGGCCTTCATGCCCACGCGCCCGATGCCGAGGTTGAGAAAGTTGGCAATGAGCATGCTGCCGTAAATGCCGTAAATCATGCGCCCGTTCTGCTCGAACATCAGCGGGCCGGGTGTTACGCCGTGCAGCACAAAGGCGCCAATCAGAAGAGCCGCAGCCAGATTGCCCGGAATCCCCAGCGTGAAAAGCGGAATCAGGTTGGAGCCGCAAACCGCGCTATAGGCTGCTTCCGGCGCGGCCAGACCTTCCAGACTGCCCTTGCCGAACTCTTCCGGATTCTTGGATTTTTTCCGGGCTTCGTTGTAGGCGATAAAGGCCGCCACCGGCGCGCCAATGCCCGGCATGGCCCCGACCCAGGTGCCGATGCAGGAAGAACGGACTAGAGTGCGCAGAACGCTCTTGAATTCCCACCAGCGCAGGTAGCGGTCCTCCGGATTCTTGCTGAAAACCATGCAGGCCAGCCCTTCCTTGACGTGTATCTCAAGCTGGAGCAGTACTTCCGCCACCGCGAGCATGCCGATGCCGATAACCACCAGCGAGATGCCGTTTTCAAGCTGATACAGCCCCATGCTCAGGCGCGGCAGGGCGGTTACCGTGTCCACCCCGATGCAGCTGATCAGAATGCCGAAGGAGGCGGTGATCAGCCCCTTGCCAAGCGAACTGGATTCCAGACCGGCAATTACGGTCATGGCCAGGGCCACCACCGCGAAGATTTCCGGCGGGCCCATGTACAGCGCCACCATTGCCAGCGGCGCGGCCACCAGCACCAGCACGATGTCGGAAAAAGTATCGCCGAATACGGAAGAGTACAGGGCCATGCGCAGGGCTTTTTCGCCCTTGCCATTTTGCGCCATTGGGTAGCCGTCAAGGGCGGTGGCGGCGGCTTCCGGGGTGCCCGGCGTGTTCAGCAAAATGGCGGAGATGGCCCCGCCGAACCCGGTTCCCTTGTTGATGCCCACCAGAAAGCCGATGGCTGTGACCGGCGACATGTAATAGGTAAGCGGTATGCACAGCGCTATGCCCATAGGCCCGTTAAGGCCGGGAATGGCGCCGATAACCAGCCCCATCACAATGCCGCAGCTGACAAAGAAAATGTTGATCAGGGAGAGGGCATCGCCCAACCCGAGAATTATGTCTTGCATGAGCAGGCTCCTTGATATTCCGGGTTAAGGCATGGCGATGCTGAAGCCGTAACGCATGGCGGCGTAAAGCCCGGCCACCACAAGCACCGACACCAGCGCGTTTTTCAGCCAGTTGCGCTGCCCGCAGATAAACTGGATCAGCAGCATGAAGACGATGCCTGCCGGAAAAAAGCCAAACTCCCCGATTGCCGGAAAAAGCAGGAAGGAAGGCAGCATGAACTTGCTTATGTGGATGAATCTGGAAAGCAGCGATACCGGGTCGATTTTCTCGCCGGACGCCTTGCCCGCGCGCTTGCCAAGGGCCGAACGCAGCAAGCCCAGAAACGAAAGGGCCAGCATTATCGCGGCTGACACGTTGGGAATCAGGGCGGGCGACACGCCATAACCCTGATAGGGGGGCGTATGCGCCGGAATAACCCAGACCAGCAGCAGGACACTGAGCAGCATGATCGCCGCGCTGGCAATTGATTCGGTATTCAGCATTTTATTCTCCTCACTTGGCTTGCGGCGTGCCGCAAGAAGGCTGCCCTAATGCGCCAAAGCGCTGGCTCAAGGCAACAGGTCTGATTCTGCTCTTGTTCTGGTTCGGGATATACCGGCGTTGCCCTGTGCTGACTTTAACGGCAAGTTGCTGCCAACGGCCCGGTATCGAAAATATCAGGGGATGGAAACGCTACGGACAGAATGGCCTTGCCGCCGCCGGAACCGCCGTGGTTTTAGAGCATTTGAAGCGTTCATTGCTCTAAAATCCGACGGTTCCGGCATCCGGCTCTTAAGCCTTATTTCTTGACGCCTGCCTCACGGGCCAGACGCGCAAAGTTGGCGTCCGCGCTCTTCATGTATTCGGCGGCATATTCACGTCCGAGCGGGGTCGGGCGCATGTTCAGCTTGTTCAGCAGCATATCCTGAAACTCGGCGTTGTCCTTGAGCTTGAGCACGGACTGCTCGATCTTGCCCAGAACGTCTTCCGGCGTGCCCCTGGGGGCGGCCAGAACCACGAACATCTCAACGCTTTCCTGCCAGCCCTGCTCACGCAGGGTGGGTATGTCGGGCAGCGCGGTCAGGCGTTCGGGAGTGGTTGCGGCCAGGCACTTGACCCGGTTCGCCTTGACGTATTCAAACAGAATCGCGCCGGTGTGCCCAAGGTCGGCATGGCCGCCCATAACGGCAGTCAGCACGGAAGGCCCGCCGGTGCTGGGCAGAAAGGAGATATCCACGCCTTCAAGCCTGGCGATGCGTTCCATTACCTGACGGTCGTCCGCGCCCTGGAATACGTAGCTGAGGCCCTTGTTTTCCTTTTTGGCCCAGTCAATGGCCTCGCGCAGGGAGTTCCAGGGCTTGTCCGGCGCGCAGACAACACCGCTCTGGTTAAGGCCCAGCAGCGAGATATAGATGAATTCGTCAAGCGTGTATCTGGTGCCCGCGAAATGCGGCGAATAGGTGTAGGCTGCGGTGGCAGACACGCCCAGAGTGTAGCCGTCGTTTTTGGCGTTCTTCAGGTTCATCACCATCACGCTGCCGTGCGAACCGCCGGGGGTGTTGGTCACCAGCATGGGCTGGCCCAGATCGTTGCTCATGTTGTTGGCAACCGCTCTGGCAAGCAGATCGATAAAAGCGCCGGGCCCGACAGACACAAGCATTTTGACCGGACGGTCAGGATAATCCGCGGCTTTGGCCTGTGTCGCAACACCGGCGGTTGATAAAAAAACAATGGAAACAATGGCTACTAACAGTTGGCGCATGGCAACCTCCTTGCCTGTTTACTTGAGCATACATGCCTGATTCAATATGCAAACACGATACGTTGAGCGCCCTGCGCGAACTATCGTCAACACGATAAATTGTGAAAAAATATACAAAAGAAAGCAAGGCGTAGTTTGGAGGCAACAACTGACTGCGGCGCAAGTTCATACGTTGGCGCATTATCCTGGCTCTCTACACCAGCCACACTCTCCAGGCTGTATTGCCCGGATATATTAGGCTAGCCCTACACCAATTTTTATCCACAGGGGGGGGTGCATGTCATTCTTATACTAAGAGTGCAGGTAGGGGGGTGCATGTCATAGGGGAGTCAAAAAGATAATATATTATAATTATTGACTTTTTATTCACGGCCCATTTATGCGTAACATACTCAAATCACTAATATAAATAAAAAAGCCTGTTATTTGAGTTTATTACGCTAGATTGGTCAAATAATTGATCTTTTTTGTCCTTTTCCAAAAAAAACGAGAAAAATTGTGCAACACAGTCTCTTTCCACTGCTGTGTGCAACATATTGAAATCACTACAACAATCGAAAGACTCAATCATTTGAGTGCTTTATGTATCTAATTAAAATTACAGTTCTTTTCTGCGGCCTTGAAGCATGCAAATAAATTTGGAGTAAAATCCAGCTCCTTCATTTTGCTCTGGAGATTCCACGGGAGCAAACTTGCCTTGCTAAAAGTTCTTTTTCAACTTGGCAAGGCAAAGGGCTGTTTCTAATGCACTTTAGGCGGCACAGAGGTTTTCAGTAAGGCGTTGAAAGACAAATTCTTGCGGTTTGAGGAAGGCGCTGTGACCAAACGTGGCTGCCTTCAAAAAAAAGCGAACCAATGTCTCTGGCGGGTAAGAGGAACCCCACGCGGGATGAAAAATAAGAAAGGTTATTCCCAAAATGCCTTGTCCGTATTCTCCATAGATGGCTTTTCCGCTTCTTCATCCATTCTCTTCATTTCTTGCTTTGCAACATAGACAGTGAAAAGTAATATAATAGTCATAATGATTGTAACGGCATACAGCATAACGGCTCCTCCTTGCTTGTAGAATAGGACGTTTCAAGCGGCCCGGCAATATCTTTAACAGGCCAATTCTGTGAAGATTCGTTGACGATGGCGTTAATTGCTATTGGTCTGCACTTCCAAGATTTTGCGGCGCTACCTGTTCGCTATAAGAAACGCCTGTGGGTTTCCTACAGGCATTTCTTATTTTATACCACAGCATCTATTCCCCCGCCCCAAGGCGGGGGATGTTGAACTGGGCGGGGTTGTTTTTGGCTACTCCGCTGTCGTAGAGGATCCAGCAGACTATGGAGGCCCAGCGGTCCCAGAATTTGATTACGTCCTGCCCCTTGATATCGCCGAAGCTGGTGTACCAGTTTTTTTCCACAAAGGCGTGCCAGTCCGGATCGTTCAGGACGGCGGTGGCGGCGGCGCTGATTTTTTCCACTATTTCGGGCGGCGTGCCCTTTTTTATCAGCAGGCAGTTGGGGTAATCCAGCGGCAGGTACGGCTCAAGGCCGGGAATGCTCTCACTGATGGGCGGGGCCTGCGGCACATAGCGGCTGGGCTTTTTGTCAAAATTGGCCAGCACGCGCACC
Source organism: Desulfovibrio sp. OttesenSCG-928-C06 (assembly GCA_030267065.1). Lineage (GTDB taxonomy): Bacteria > Desulfobacterota > Desulfovibrionia > Desulfovibrionales > Desulfovibrionaceae > WRHT01. Next base: position 6,973 of record JAJDJF010000028.1, read on the forward strand.
TTGCCGGCGCGGATGTAGTCGATGACCGTACCCACGTTGGGCGAGGTAAAATCCACCTGGCCGCTCAGCACCGCCAGCAGGCAGTCCTTGCCGCTGCCAAAGGGCGTCATGGAAAAATCCAGCCCACCCTGCTCGCGCATGAGCAGTCCCTGAATATGCCCGCTGGCCCCCGGCCCAGTGTACGAAGAACGCACCTTGCCGGGCCGCGCCTTGATGTCGTCCGCCAGGTCCTGCATGGTTTGATATGGCGAGTCGGCAGCCACCACGATTACCTTTTCCGAGCCGGAAATCATGGTGACCGGAATAAAATCGTAAAAGCTCAGATCGTTGGTGCCCAGAACGCGGAAAGAAGCCGGGGTTTCGGCAGAAAACAGCAGCGTATAGCCATCGGCCGGTTGCTGCTCCACAAAGGTGGTGCCGATGGCTCCGGCACCGCCGGGTTTGTTCTGCACCGTGACCGATGCGCCCAGATGTCTGGCCAGCAGCGGAGCAAAAGCGCGGGCCGAGATGTCAGTTACGCCGCCCGCTCCCCAGCCAAGCACCAGATTGACCTTGCGCTCCGGATACTGCGCAATGGCCGAGCCCGGCAAAAACACGAGCCCAAGCGCGGCAAAAAGGCAGAGGGCGGTCAAAAATTCAAATGGCAATCTGGCGGTCATGGTTGTCTCCGGCGGGGTTTCTGGAGGGCTGCTGCGTGGCGTCTGTAATCTTCAGCTTTTCTTGCCGATTCTTTGTCCAGAACAAATACAGCCCGTACCCGGCTCCAATATACGCCCAGCGCGCGTATGGCAATAGGAAATGATGGAGGGTGAAGCGGAGGCCGTCATCCTGCTCGCGACTTTTCATCAGCCAGACTAATGAACGCTTCAAATGTTTGCTTAACGGTCGGCAAGGCCGCCCTGCAATCATTTGGCGGCAAAGATTTGAGTCAAATCCTTACGAGCGTTCCAAATATGAACGCTAAAGCCACATCTTTCGTAAAAGCGCCACCCGGCTGATGCTACCACCTTTCCGGTGGTTTTCTGCTGGTATGAAATATGCGCAATATCTGAATTTCGTTGTTTTTTACGCGATATGGGACAATATACGGGTAATTGTCTATGACCAGTTCCCGCGTTCCGAATATGCGCCCCGGTCTGCCCTGCCCTGCTCCTGCAGGCTCTACTCCAAGACTGTTTATCCGTTCAAGGATATAAGCGCTTAGACTTCTGGCGGCCTCTTCGTCCTCCTGGGCAATAAAGGCCATTGCCGAATCAAAATTTTGCAGGGCTTTCTTCAGCCACCGGATCCGCATTATTTACGGCCCCACTTGTCAAAAACGGCCTGCACTTCCTCATCAGCAGCAAACTCTCCCGCATCGGCTTCTTTCAGCGCCTGCTGGATTTCGGCAACTTGCCATGCTTCGCGCTCGATAAAATCTTTCATTGCCTGAACTGCTATGAAATTGCGGCTCTTACCCGTGGCCTCTGCCAGCAACCCTAGCTGCTCAAGCGTTTCTGTTGGAATTCGAAGTGACAATGTGCTGTTCATTTTAACCTCCAATTTGCAACACATTGTATTTCACTGTATTGCAAGTATCAAGCAAATCCAATGCCATTCAAAAAAAATTTCCGGAAGCCCTAAATTCCATCACGAGGGGATAAGACCATGATTGCCCCCCCGCAAACCCTAGAGTCCCAATTGTAACAAGATGTTACAGTCTTTAAAGCAAAGCCCTTTTGCCTGCGATAAGCGTTTCAGGAAGGAATGACAGTGCCGGACCGCCAACGGACGCAAAAGTTCTGCGCTCTGCCTGCCGGATTATTCCGGCTCTCCCGCGGCTTTGCGCATCGCCTGCATCAACTGGAGACCCTGCAAGCCGTCCGGATCACGCGGCTGGGCAGCAGAAAGTTCAGGCACAACTGATATAAAACGAGACAATCCAACAATCTGGAGGAAAAGATGGACATTCAATTCTCTGGTCTCAGCGGGCAAAGTTCCCTGACAGAAACGCTCCGGCAGGAAAAAACCGCCGCTGCCACGGCCGGGCAAATCGATCAGGCCGCCGCTGTTGCAGCAACCCAGACTGCCGCCCCCGCTGCAAGCGGAGATACGGTAAACATCTCCGAACGCGGCATGCAGCTTTCCATGACCATGCAGGGAGGCGGCGGCAAACCTAAGGATACTGAGCAGGCCGCATCCGGAGCAGCAGTCGAGGTGAGCGTGGAAGACCTTGAACAGGAACTGCAACTTAAAAACGGCGAAGTCTCCACCGCCGAAGCCGAAGTGGAAGACCTGAAGCGCCAGGCCAGGAACGACCCCTCCAGGGAAGCCGAACTGCTCAAGAAAAAAAGCACCCTGCGCGACCTCGAAGACGAAGCATCTGACTTGAAAGCCGAGGTTTATGCTTAGAGAGATTTAGTTAAGAGATTTTTTTGAGGAATTTTTTTGCCTGCGGCGCTGGATTATTATTGAGTATTTTTTGCCTCCGGCGGCCAGCGCCCCGGCGTTGGACCCGGTTATGGCGATTACGCGCCAGCAAGATCCTGGGGGTTTTACTCCGGCTCCGGCTTTCGGGCAATCAGTCTACAATACAGCAGCTCCGGCTTTAACGGCATTACGCCACTAAAGCCGGAGCTTCTGTATTAAACCCGCCAAAGCCGGTGCAAAACGCATGACAGTACGCTACCGCTCAAGCGCCCCAATCGGATCCAACGCCGGGGCGTTGGCCGCCGGAGGCATTAACAAACTAATAATAACCCCGCGCCGCAGGCATAAAACACTCAACAATAATCTCTTATCCAGCCTCGACCGCTCTACTCCCGGCAAGCTGCGCTGATGGTCGCGCAAATCTCGTCGATGATTTCGGGTTCGAGGTCGTGACAGAGGGGCAGGCAAACGACGCGTCCGGACATGTTTTCGGACCGCGGGCAGGGAGCGCTGTTTGCCAGATAGGGCAACTGGTTGAGCGAAGGCTCGAAGTAGCGGCGGGGAAAAACGCGGATCTCAGCCAGACGCGCCAGCGCCCTGTCGCGCATTGCGCGGTCGGGAAAAACCACCGGGTAGTAGCTGTAGTTGTACTGCCAGTCGCCTGGCGTCCGGGCAGACAGCGCCGCCGAGGCCTCGCTGGCGTGCAGGCGCAGGATTCCGGCTCCGCTGCCCGATTCCGCCCCGGCAAGGGCTGCCAGACCAGCGTCGTAACGCTCGCAGACCTTGCGGCGCAGTTCCACCACTTCCGGAAAATGCGGCAGCACCGCAAGCCCCATGGCCGCGTGCAGTTCGGTACTTTTGGCATTGATGCCGGGAAAAAAGTATTTGTCGCCATGATGCCCGAAACGGCGGGCCAGTTCGATGCGCCTGTCCAGCTCCGCATCGCGGCAGACCACGCAGCCGCCCTCGCCACTATGGAACACCTTGGTGGCGTGGAAGGAGCAGATGCTCACATCGCCCTGATCCAGCAAGGCGCGGCCCTGATAGCGCGTCCCAAAGGCGTGGGCCGCATCATAAATGACCTTGAGCTTATGCGCCCGCGCGATTTCCTCAATAGCCTCCACCCGGCAGGGCAGGCCGTAAACGTGAACGCCCAGAATCGCCGCCGTGTCCGGGGTGATGGCCTTTTCGATCTCCGCGGGGTCGATGTTGAAGCCGTCCGGCTCGATATCCGCGAACACCGGCCTGGCCCCCTCCCACAGCAGCGAAGAAACCGAAGCTACGTAAGTGTACGGCGTGGTGATAACCTCTTTGCCGCGCAAATCCAGCATGTGGATGGCCAGTTGCAGCGCCGTGGTGCCGTTGGAAACCATCTGAAGATGCCGCACGCCCAAAAAATCGCGCAGGCCGCCCTCAAGCTCGTCCAGCAGCGGACCCTGATTGGTCAGGTAGCGGGCGTCGTAAATCTGCTCGATCCGCTTGAGGAATTCCTCTTTGGGCGGCAGGTACGGACGGGTAACGTGAACGGACTGGCGTTTCTTCATCAGGGTTCCAAAAGTTTTGGCAAAATTTCCGGTAAAAGTTTTTTATGCCTCCGGCGGGCGGGGCTCTGCCCCTGTACCCCGGCAACGCGCGGCGTTGCATCCGGGTATGGGTCCAGCATTATCTGAATTTGCGCCAATCCCCGTCTGGCAGGTCTGCCTTCTATATCAGCTACCGGCACGCAAGGTAAAGCTAAACAATAAAGCTCCCCTACGGCCACTGCCGCGCGGTGTGCAACACAGCCAGAATATACAGCGTGGCAGAATCGTAATCGTACCGGTACACCAGCAGATAATGTTCGTGGATTACCAGCTCACGCGTGCCGGGTACCCTGCCGGGCTTGCCTTTTTCCGGCTGCGGAACAAGCGAATCTGCCGAACCCTCAATCAGGATATCCATTGCTACAGCGGCCTCCACATTGTCCAGCGCGATAAACTCGACAATGCGCTCCCGCTGCTCTACCGCCAGTTCGGTCCACTCCAGGCCAGTCACCCTCACCGGCTAGCCCTTTGCCCCGGCCAGCAAGCGCTCGCGCCGGGCAGCGGCACGTTCCTTCATCAAGGAGTCAGGCACGGTGCGGCCCGACAGGGACTGCTCCCACCCTACCCGGACATTCTGGATAAACCAGTCCTCGTAAGCGCGGTTCTCGCGCGCTGCCTGAACATACCCTTTCATGAAGGAACGCAGCACATCGGAAACATTGTCGTCGCTCATCCGCACGGCCTGCTCAAACTGGGCCTTGAGGTCGTCATTTACACGAACATTAATCGTGGGCATATGTAATACTCCTTATGCACAATGTATATACACTGTAAGACAAAAAGGCAAGATGCCGTCAATGCTGAACTGCCTCACCTGCGCAATGGACTATGCGCATAGAAAAATCAAAGGCAATACATTAATTTTATTGTTTTAATTATATGACTGTTTAATTAATGAATTAAAGAATTTTTTAATTGCAGATATTGAACAGAAATAATGCGAACGGATTTTTAACGATAAACCAAAGAACGGCTTGAAGAAACATTTTTGAGAATGTATACTGCGGCTCCGAGAGTTACGGAACGTTCAGGGCAGCCGCATGCCGGGTCAATTCTTTTTTGCGCGTTAGCTGCCAACCGCGCCCTGGGGTTGTCTTTAGCGACCTGCTCCGAAAAAAACTCCCTGCAAAAAAATACCGCTTCCGGACAGTTACAGTAAAAAGCCCGATTTTTCTGATCCGGGATATGGACAAAAAGCCATCAAGCGCGTAGTCCACCTGCTTTACGAATTTTTTCGCCACGCGCACCCACGCCGCAACCGTTCAGCACGGCCCGGCATCGGCAGGGCGCAGGCATCGGCGGCCGCCAACCGCCAATGACCGGCAACAGCTTCTCAGGAGGAAGACATGAGCATTCTATACACAGCAAATATCGACGGAAAACTGTATATTAACGATAATAAAAAAGAGTTCGAAGAACGCATCGCCAAAGCGCAGCAGAACGAGGAAGAAATCGAAGACCGCACCCGGCTCTCCCTCGATATGATGGAAATGGACGAACTCAAATACTGGCACAAACAGGCCCGCTCCAAAAGCAACGCCGTAAGCCCCTCAGCCGTAAACGCCATCAAAGCCGCCATCAAGGAACTGGAAGAAGACGGGTTCTAAGCCAAGTTTATCAAGGCAGAATATTTGACTGCTTTTTGCCTGCGGCGCTATTATTTTTTTGCCTCCGGCAGCCGGTTTGGAATTATCAGTTTTTTTGCCTCCGGCGGCCAGCGCCCCGGCGCTGGACCCGATTATGGCGATTTAGCGTTTATATAAATAGATAAGTTTTTCTCCGGCTCTGGCTTTCGGTCATGTTCTTTTAATGAAAAGCCAGCTGTGTACGACAATAACAAAGTCCCGGACTGCACCGCAGTTCGGGACTTTGTTATTGTGTTCATCGTTGCCGCCTCGCCTGAACCTGTCTCGCATGGGGCGGAATTTTACCGTTCACCATTGGCTCTTTAGTCTGGAAATATGCTTATTGGCATGTTTGGGGAAAGCACAACAAAACGCATTGAGAGACATTGCTTTTGCTTGCACTGGTTTAGAACTCCCGCTTCTCCAGTGGAACCTCATTCAAAAGTCCATTTGCATTTCTCGTGGCAGGCGATCACGTGGCACCGGAGTGCCGGATGCCCAATTTTTCTCACCGACTTCAATAAATCGGTCGATGATGCACTCTACGGTATCCAGTGTGAGGTATTCCGCGTCAACAACTACATACAGACCTATGCCTGACTCAAAGTTTCTATCGATTTCAAAGCTTTCGTAGACATCAGGCGGACTGCTTGCAATGATTTCCAATTCAAGCGTTTTTTCATATTCACTGAGTGTCAGGCCACCGAATTGCGGGTATATGTGTGTGTGTTCCTCCAGTGCAAACAGTTTCGGATACCCCCACGCATCAGACTCTGTAGAAATAAACTTGAAGACACCGCTCTGCTCCAGCTCTTCTGCCGAAAGCATGTCCTTCGCCCGTTCCCTGGCCAGGTCGGAAACTTTATCCCAAAATACACGTTTGGCAGTTTGAATATAAGCGTTCCAATACACTCTTTTGTCTGTGCCGCAAAAAAGAACTCTTGTATCTTGCTGGTAGTGCCAGGGTCTATCCTGGTCTAGAAGCTCTCTTCCACCCCAAAAACGATGACTACACGCGGGGCTCTGCATACGAATTTTATTCCGTAGCTTAATGACCGCGTTCGCCCGCTTTCGGGGTGAAAGTGTTTCAAAAGGATGAAGATTCCACATGCCACCACGCCTCTTGCGAATCGGAGAGAGTTTGCAGCGATGCCGATAGCATGATGGCCAGTCTTGAGGGAATATTTTATCCGACAAGGCGCGGAGATCTGTTTCCATCACATATCCTTCTATGGGGGGCACCCAAATTTCAGCAGTACACAAAAGGTAAGTACACTCACTGTGGCTGACTTTATTCAAGTCACTGGCAGATATTCGCTGGCCTGTCCAGCCAAGAATGTGTCCTTCTTGCATGTGTAAAGTCACTGGACTCATACCCAAGATGGCAAGTTGCTAGTCTGTTTGTTAGCCAAAAGCCCCCATCCTCCCGCTGAACCCCCAAAATCATATACGCAGCCGCTCACCGACAGCGTCAAGCATCGTACCTGGTGATACGCCTAGCGCATCCGCAAGATTGAAGAGCATCTCCAAGTTCGGGCATTTCTGCCCACTCTCGAGACGACTGATATAACCCGCATGCACTCCGACTTTTTCGCTTAACTGCTCTTGCGTGAGCTGTTTAGCATGACGAAATTGCCGCAAGACAGGGCCAAAGGCTTTGCTAATCTTAGTCATCCGATTTGGATAGCCTATTGCATTCCAAATCAACTTGTCCTATAGGACATGAAATGCCCTATAGGACAAAATCACAATCTCAAGCGTTACCCTCCAGCAAACAGAGACAGATGATGCCAAATGCAACAGTGAGCACCAAGGAACTGGCTAAAATTTTTGCAGTAAAAGCAAACCGAGATAAGCCAGCCACAGCCTTGAATTTGATAAGGAAGCTTACCGATACAATATTAGAGCAGATCATTGCTGGTAAAAATGTAACGCTTAGCCGCCTTGGAACATTTAAAATCGAAACACAGCCTTTAGACGACATTAATTGGGGCCCAACATCATGCAAGCAGCCAATAGCAACTTTTACCTTTGTCCCGTACCGCGCATTCAGAGCAACTGCCCCAAGAGCCGACATACGGCTTGGAGATAAAAGGGAAGAAAAATATAGACTGATAGCAGACTTACCAGAAATACTTGACTTAATAGATGAGTATTGCACGTACATGAACAATTTAGAGAATGCTAACAGCAAGAGTTTTGTGACATTCTTTGGATATAACCGCAGAGATTCTGCATATAGAAGACGCTTGAAATTCATCACACGAGTTGTATTACAACGGATTAGTGATAATTCAACACAAAACCGCTATATCGAAGCCGGATTTGGATGGCCAGATGAATTAGAAATACTATGCAATGTTGTATATGAGCTATTAGATGACGACTCAACTTCTCAAAAAACCCCACTTGCAAGAGCCGCATATGACTTTGAAACAGCCAAAATGATAGACTTATAGCAAAACACCAAATATTCAATCACAGAATATCCACATTAGGGAAAATACATGCGTAAATACCTGACAATAATTAGCATGATTTTTATCATGATGATGTCTTCAAGCTGCGTTACATCTATACAACGGATCTTTGACGAAGATCTTAATATTGAGCAAACCAAAATAGAAATGAACGCAATGTTCCCCGCGATACCTGACCTCTATGCATGGTTAAGCGGCAATTTTATACAGTCAACCCTGAGTGCAACTCAGGCGTTACCGTCAGAATCTCAGTTTGGGTATAAGATCCGCCAACCAGAGACGCATACATCAGCCAACTGCGCATATGTCAGAGCCCAGCTAGACTACTGGGGATTCTTCCGTAAGCGTGAATACTATAAAGAACACTTTAAAGCGCAAGATGATGCTGTATTAGAATTCTGTCGGCAACAGGCATATACAGTCAAAAAATACAAGCCTGGATTCTCAAAGCGGATGTTCAATCAATTTGGCCTCGCAGATCTTACATATTTCAACCCTGTAAATATCAAATATGGTTATTCATACGTGATTTCACAGAATGATGGCGAGGCAATCATGATATATAGCCCTGTGATATATGGTAATTTTTCCAAAACTTTTGGTGAAGTTGATCAATATTACTGGGATGCACTTTTCATTGCAGAAAAAAAATCAAAAGGCTTCATAGACTCTTTGCCAAACAGCTTCTTGGCAGACATGATCATGGAATAGCACGCGTCTAACTAGCTGAACCTTATGCAGAGCAACTCAACATAAAAACACATCAGACTCAAATGCAGCCAGGAAAACACCATGCCAAGCTTCTGTAAGCATCTCGTAGCTATTTTGCTCATAGCAACCATTGCAGGATGCGCCACGCAAATATTGTACCGCCCTGCATCTTCCATTGAAATCAAAAAAGAAGCGACATTTGCAGTCTCCCTGGTTAAGTATATCCCCCGTTCAAATGACTCTGATAGCGATGTTGACTTCGATATTGCAGAAAGATTCAATGAAGCAATGCATGAAGCCCTGTCAGACATAGGCAAGCTGAAGTTGTGGCAAAGTTGAGGTTTTTCTTCCAGCCCTTTCCTCATGTTGTCTTTTTTTAATACTGCAAGCGCATTACGAATACGTTCAAAACTGGATAATGTCTGTCTGGTATAACGAACAAGAAAGCGTAGCTCTATTGCATCAATTGACCATCCCCCCGGTAAGTATGCCATTGAAAAGTTAGTGTTCCTGACATAGGAGCATGGAGATAAAACGCAGCAGATTTACTGAAGAACAAATCATTGGAATTTTGCGCCAGGCTGAGGCCGGGGTGCGCGTTGTGGATTTATGTCGTCAAAATGGCATATCCGATGCCACCTTTTGCAAGTCGGCGGCATGAACGTATCTGACGCAAAACGCCTGTGGCAGCTCGAAGAAGAAAACGCCAGGCTTAAAAAGTTGGTCGGTGAGCAGGCACTGGATATTTCCGTGCTCTAGGACGTCCTTTCAAAAAACTTTTGAGGCCCGCGTCATGCCGTGAAGCTGTGCGCTACATCAGCGAGACGCACGGTTATTCTCAGCGGCGGGCCTGTAATGTCCTTTACGTCAACCGTTGCACTGCTCGCCGGGTTCCAGCCGAAGACCGGGATGCTGTTCTTCGCTTGCGGTTGCGAGAACTGGCCGAGGAACGGCGGCGTTTCGGAGCTCCGCGCCTGCACATCATGCTGCGCCGTGAAGGATTAGTGCAAAATCACAAACGCACAGAAAGGATTTACCGGGAAGAGAACTTGTCATTGCGGTTACGGAGCCGTAAAAAGCGCCGAGCCATTTACGTGTCGTGCAGCTAGGGCCGTCCGGTCCTGATGAGCAATGGAGCCTGGACTTCATGAGTGATGCGCTCATGAATGGCCGCCGAATCCGTGTGCTGACCATTGTAGATCTGTGGGCTCAAGCCCCGCCATGAAGGTCGATATGTCTTTGCCTGGCCAGCGTGTTGTGCGTGTGCTGGACAGACTGCGACTACAGGGGCGGCTGCCCCGTAGGCTGCGTACCGACAACGGGCCGGAGTGCACAGGAAAAGCCCTGGATGCCTGGGCGCAAGCACATGGCGTACAGCTTGAATTCCTCCGTCCCGGCAAACCGATGGATAACGGGCACATTGAAAGTTTTAACGGCAAACTCTGGGATGAGTGCTTGAACCAAAATGCTTTTGTATCTCTGGTGGACGCCAGAGATACCATTGAAAGATGGAGACGGGACTACAATCGGGAGCGCCATCATAGCGCACTTGGCTGGATGACACCGGAAGAGTTCCGGTAAAAGAATCAACCTTATAGCCCCACGGGGATCACTAACTCGCAGTTGGTATACTCAATGGGGTAGGGGCATCATCAAGAGACCCATCAGAAACCGTCATGCCGCCATAAAACCCCATGTATCCGGCTTTCTGAAAAATAGCGAAGTCTTCATCAGTAATTACTCCGGTCTCTTGTTGTTCTCGTCCAACTAGTTGAAGGTATCGGCAACCTAGGTTTGCCCCAGAGCAATGACCTCCTTACGCGGGTCGCCATTCTGAACAATCAGGTAGCAGGCGTAGCGGGATAGCTCGTAATCAACTTGCGCTCGTTTTCCGCCTTTCCCCCCAATGGTAATCATTTTCCTGACCTCAGGAAAATGATTACCGGCTTCAAATTGGAAAAATTCTCCCACTTTGCATAATCTAACACAGGAGCAAGTTCGCGGGCATACCAAAACTCAGTGCCATCTCCGCGTGAGTGCTTTATACCTTCAAAAGTCTTGTATTCTTCCGCTTTTAAATCTGCCATGTTCTTTACCCTCACAAACTGTTATCCAATGACTGCCGTCATCGGATGGCATCACGCGCTCATAGCCACTAATCAAAGCCCAAAACTAATATCCGCCCCCCACTGTGGGGTGCAGGGGCCAGCCGGTCCCTGCCGGGAGAATTCTTAAGGAGGCCAGGCTCCAGTAGCCACCTCCTTAAGCCGCCGGAGGCACTAATACCTTAATAAATAATAAATCAATCCTCGCCAAAAACGCGCAGGATATCGGGCGGTGCGGGTTTGCCTAGGTGTGCCCCAATACAGAAGGCGAAGAATGATATGAGCAGCGACGGAACAATGGCGTGCAGCCCGAACACCGGGAATTTGGTGATGGACAGGGTCATAAAGACAGTCAGCCCCACGGCGATTGAGAGCAGGGTTCCGGCGGCGTTGGCCTTTTTCCAGTACAGGCCGAGTACGATGGGCCACAGGAACACAACTTCCAGCCCCCCAAAGGCGAAAAGGTTAATCCAGACCAGCAGGTCCGGCGGCCGGAACGCAGCCAGAAAAACCACAAAGCCGGCCGCCAGGGTACTCCAGAGGCTGAGGCGGCTGATTTTTGCCGGTGAGATTCTGGATACGTCGCCCTTGAGCCGGTAGCGTACGTATAGGTCTTTGACTATTGAAGCGGAAACCAGCAGCAACATGCTATCCACGGTAGACATGATGGCGGCGATTGGCCCGGCAACGAACACACCGGCCCAGAAGGGCGGCAGCAGCTCCACGGTCAGGGTCGGCATCACCAGGTCACCGGCGGGGAGTTCCGGCAGCACGGCGCGGCCCAAGGTTCCGGTAAGATGCGTACACAGCAGCAAAAACCCGATGATCAGCGTCCCCATGATCATGGCGCGGTGCATGGAGCGCGAGTCTTTGTAGCCGAAGCAGCGCTGCGCGGTCTGCGGCAGGCCGAGAATCCCAAGCCCCACCAGAATCCAGAAGGAAAACAGGAACGGGCCGGGAATTTTGCCCCCCGCGCCGGAAGGCGTAATCAGGCCGGGATCAATGGCCTTGAGGGTCTGCACGCAGCTTTCCACGCCGCCCCCGGCCTCCAGAACCGCCATCAGCACCACAACCGAGGCCAGCACCATGACCATACCCTGCATCGCGTCCGTAAGCGCCACAGCCCTAAAGCCGCCAACCGTGGTGTAAGCGATTACGCTCACGCCAAACAGCACCAGACCCACCTCGTACGGATAGCCCGTAACAGCCTGAAACACGCGCCCGCCGCCAATAAACTGCGCCAGCATCGAGGCCATGAAAAACAGAATCATGGCGACCGAGCAGACAATCACCACCGTGTCGTTGCGGTAACGCGCGTGAAGAAAATCAACAATGGTAACGGCCCGCACCCGCCTTGCGATAATGGCGAAGCGCTTGCCCAGCACACCCAAAGTCAAAAAGGTGGTGGGCACCTGAATCATGGCCAGCAAAACCCAGCCCAGCCCAAGCGTATAAGCCACGCCGGGGCCGCCGACAAAACTGCTGGCGCTGGTGTAGGACGCGATAATAGTCATCGCGAGCACGAACCCGCCCATGGAACGCCCGCCAATAAAATATTCTTCCAGAAAAGAGCCGGAATCGCCGCGCTTGGTGCGTCTGCCGCTCCAAACGGCGATGGCGATGGAAAGCACAAGATAGCCGACCACCGGGATCAGAATTGCAATGCGTTCCATCAGCTTTTTTCCGCCGTGTTTTCAGACCCTGCGCTTGCCGCATTCAAATTATCAGGCCCGGCGCTTTCCGGCTCGCCATCCAGCGGGATATCCTTGAACCAGCGCTTGATCACCAGCCAGAGCAGTATGGTGACGACGGGGTAGCCCAGCACGCAACTGTAAAAAAACCAGGACGGCAAACCCAGCACGTAGCTGTAGTTATCCGGATCGCCAGAGCCAAGGCCAAAGGCGAAAACAGTCCACCACAGAAAGAAAAATATATACACGGCAAGCGTTATCAACGCCTCGCGGTTGGCTTGCCTGAAACGCCCGTTCGACACCGGGACCTCCTGTTGCTTAAAACTAACCGACAGCGCGTGATTGTTGATGGCTAGAAGCAGTTTAGTCAACATGAAAAAGTAATTTTTCATGACTGTTGATTATTAAGA
>JAJDJF010000029.1 GCA_030267065.1 Desulfovibrio sp. OttesenSCG-928-C06
TGGGAAGGCTGTCTTTTTTATTGGAAGCGCTGGGAGCGCTCCCTTGCGGCGGGCTGTGGCCTGATGCCCGGCAGAGGAAAAGCGGGCTTGAGGTGGGCGGCCATGGCGGGGATACCAGTGTGGTCATGCCGCCTGCCGTGGGCGGTCCACGGCATGGCTGGCATGTGCCCGCCGCAAAATTTCCGGGCTGCGCGCCGGGAGGAAGTCCGGCGCACAGCCTTTAACAACGCTGGGCAATCCAGCTTGCCGAGTGAGCGCGGCAAGCCGGAGACCCTGTTATTCCCATCCTCCACCGAGGGTCTTGTAGAGCATGAGGGCGTTGGATTCCCGCAGCAGGCGGGTGCTGATCATGGAGCTTTGCGCCGAGTAGAGCGAGCGCTGGGCGTCCAGAACGTTAAGATAGCTGCTTACTCCCGCATTGTAGCGAGTGGAGGCGTGCCGGTAGCTGCGCTGGGTGGAGGCCACCAGAGCTTCCTGCGATTCCAGCCGGTCGCCTATATACTGCCGGGCCACCAGCGCGTCCGCCACTTCGCGGAAGGCACTCTGGATGGTCTTTTCGTAGCGGGCCACGGCAATTTCCTTGTCAGTCTCGGAAACGTCAAGCTGAGCCATGTTCCGTCCCATATCGAAGATGGGCAGGCTGACTTGCGGCATGAACGACCATGTGCGGCTCGCGCCGTCCCACAGGTTGTTGTAGTCGGCACTGAGCTTGCCAAGGCTTCCGGTCAGGCTGATGGTCGGGAAGAAGTTGGCCCTTGCCGCGCCGATGTTGGCGTTGGCTCCCATAAGCTGATGCTCGGCAGAGCGGATGTCAGGCCTGCGTTCAAGCAGCTCGGACGGCAGGCCTTCGGGGATGTCCATGAGCGGCGTCACATCCGCAAGACGGCGCACTTGCGGCAGGTCTTCGGGAATGGGGCAGCCCATGAGCAGCGCCAGAGCGTTTTCGTCCTGCCCCACCTGAGTTGCCATGCTGGCCAGATTCACGCGAGCCTCGTTCAGAATGCTTTCGGCCTGACTGAGATCCAGATCGGACGCCACGCCTGCCTCGTACTTGCGGCGAATCAGGGTGTGGTTTTCTTCCCAGCTAACCATTGTGGCCTGAGTCAGGTCGTAGATTTCGCGGTCAGCCACCAGTTGCAGGTACATGGCGGCGGTTTCCGCCACCAGACTGAGTTGGGCAGACTTGGCCTGCTCTTCTACAGAATAGTATTCCTGCAAGGCCTGCTCGGTCATACTGCGCACGCGACCGAACAGATCCAGCTCAAAGGCGCTGAAGCCGAGCGAGGCCGAATACTGGCGGCTTACGGTCTTGGCACCTGTCTGCGACATGGCCGCCGGCAGATGCTGGTTGGTGGAACTGCCCGCCGCCGCCACTGTGGGCAGCAGGTCAGCCTGCTGAATGCTGTACTGGGCGCGGGTGCGCTCGATGTTCAGCATGGAGACGCGCAGATCGCGGTTGTTTTCTAGCGCCAGTGTTATCACCCGGCGCAGCGTTTCGTCCTTAAAGAAGTCCCGCCAGGCAGGTGGAGCGGCGGTTTCACCACTATTTTCGCCTTCCACCTTGCCTGTGTCGGTTCCTTGCAGAGGATATGTGCTGGGAATCGGCGCGTCCGGCCTCTGGTAGTCAGGGGCCATGGTGCAGCCTGTAAACAGGAGCAGCGCCGCCAGAATAACCGGTATGATAATCCGGAAGGCGAGCGGGCGGCGCGCTGCCGCGCCGCTCGTTCCGGTTACGTTAATATTGGTTGCGTTAGTCATTACAGCGCTCCTTCTTCTGCCAGCGAGCGGCTTGCGGCGCTTCTCTTTCTGCGCTGGAACAGTCTGGTCACAGCCACAAAGAAAAGCGGGGTGTAGTAAATGCCAAGCCCGGTGGCCGTGAGCATGCCAAAGACCACGGTGGTGCCGAGCGCGTTTTGCCCGCCGGACCCTGCGCCGCTTGCCATTGCCAGCGGAACCACGCCAAGAATAAAGCACAGCGAGGTCATGATGATGGGGCGCAGGCGCATACGCACGGCCTGAGTCACGGCTTCAACCAGATCCATTCCTGCATGATGCAGATCCTTGGCGAATTCGACAATCAGGATGGAGTTCTTGGCCGAAAGCCCGATGATGGTCAAAAGGCCGATCTGGAAGTAGATGTCGTTGTTGCCGCCGGTCAGGTACATGCCGAGCAGTGCGCCGATAACACCGGTGGGAACCGCCAGCAGTACGGACAGGGGGATGCTCCAGCTTTCGTAAAGCGCGGCCAGACAAAGGAAGACCACAATGAGGGAAAGCGCGTAGAGCATGGGGGCCTGGTTGCCCGCCATTACTTCCTGATACGAGATGCCAGTCCAGGCGTAGCCAAAGCCGTAGGGCAGTTCCTTGGCTATTTCTTCCATGGCCTGCATTGCCTGCCCGCTACTGTAGCCGGTGGCCGCCTGACCGAGAATCTCGACCGAAGGCAGACCGCCGTAGCGCTCCAGACGCGGCGAGCCGTAAGCGGAGTTCATGGACATGAATGACGAGAAGGGCACCATCTGATCCTTGGAATTGCGCACAAAGTAGCGGTCAAAATCGCTGGCCTGCATACGGTAGTGCGGATCAGCCTGCATAAAGACCTTCTTGGAACGGCCCTTGTCCATGAAGTCGTTAACGTAGCTGCTGCCCCAGTAAGCGGCGATGGCATCGTTGATGTCGCCCTTGGAAAGGCTCTGCGCTCCGGCCTTGGCCAAGTCTATGTCCAGACCGTACTGTTCAACGTCATCAAGACCATTGGGGCGCATGCCGGTAAGGGCAGGGTGCTGCGAAGCCTTGCCAAGCAGGATGTTGCGTGCTTCCATCAGGGCTTCGTGCCCGCGCCCGGCGCGGTCAATAAGCTCAAAGTCAAAGCCGCTGGAGTTGCCGAGTTCCAGAATGGCGGGCGGCACTGCCGGGTAAACCATGGCATCGGGAATGTTGCCGAAGCGGGCATAGAGCCTGCCAGCCAAATCCTGTACGGTTGTGCCTTCGCCCTTGCGTTCGCTCCAGTCCTTGAGCTGGACTATGACCATACCGGCGTTCTGGCCTGTTCCTGCCAGACTGATGCCATTAACGGTCATTACGCCGCGGTAGATGTCCTTTTCCTCAGTCATAACGTAATCGGAGATGTCGTCCAGAATCGCACCGGTGCGTTCAAAGCTGGCCCCGGAGGGGAGTTGCACCATTACCATCATCATGCCCTGATCCTCTTCCGGCAAAAAGGCCGAAGGGAGATTGGCGAACATGACAACGATGATGGCAAGACCGGCCCCAAAAGCCGCCAGATAACGCGCGGGCTTGCGGATCATGCCGCCTACCGCGCTCTGGTAGCGCAGGGTTACGCGCTCGAACCAGCGGTTGAAGCGCCCGAACAGCCCCTGACTCGAGGCCTGACCGGGGTTGGCCTTGTGCGGCGTAAGCATGGTGGCGCACAGGGCAGGGGTAAGCACAATTGCCACCACCACCGAGAGCGTCATGGCTGTTACAATAGTGATGGAGAACTGGCGGTAGATTACGCCGGTGGACCCGGCCATAAAAGCCATTGGTACGAACACGGCGCAGATTACAAGTGCCACGCCAACAAGCGCGCCGGTGATCTGGTCCATGGACTTTCTGGCTGCATCGCGCGGGGAAAGATGCTCCTCGCGCATCAGGCGTTCCACGTTTTCGACCACCACGATGGCGTCGTCCACCAGCAGGCCGATGGCCAGCACCATGCCGAACATGGTCAGGGTGTTGATGGAGAATCCAAAGGCAGCCATAACCCCAAAGGTACCAAGCAGTACCACCGGGATGGCGATGGTGGGGATGAGCGTGGCCCGGAAGTTTTGCAGGAACAGCAGCATCACCAGAAATACCAGCACGATGGCTTCGATCAGAGTCTTGAATACCGAGTTGATGGACTGGGAAATTACCGGGCCTGTATCGTAAGCGAACTCATACTTCATGCCGTCAGGAAAGAATTCCGAAAGCTGATCCAGCTCGGCGCTGATGGCCTTGATGGTATCCAGTGCATTGGCCCCGGACGCCAGCTTGATGGCAAGACCCGCGGCGGGCATTCCGTTGTACTTGCCGTAGGCCACAAAGCTCTCGTTATCCAGACTGACGCTACCTACGTCGCGCAGGTGCAGCAGTGAGCCGTCCTCGTTCACGCGCAGCAGGATGTTCTCGAACTCCTCCACGGTTTCAAGGCGTGAGGAAGCGTTGACGGTAAAGTTGATCTGCTGCCCGGATATTGCCGGACCTGCGCCAACCTGTCCGCCGCTGACCTGATCGTTCTGGCCGCGCACGGCGTTTGCCACGTCAGAAGGATTCAGGCGGTACTGCTCCATCTTTTCAGGGTCCAGCCAGATGCGCATGGCGTACTGCGCGCCGTAAAGACTGCTGTCGCCAACGCCGGACAAGCGCCCGATGGGGTCCTGAATGTAGCTGGCAACGTAGTCGCCTATGTCCTTGTCTTCCAGCAGTGGGTTTTCCGAGTAAAAGGAGGCGATAACCAGAAAGTTGGTGGCCGACTTGGTAACGGAAATACCCTGGCGTTGTACCACTTCCGGCAGCATCGGGGTGGCAAGTTGCAGCTTGTTCTGCACCTGCACCTGCGCGATGTCGATGTCCGTTCCGGCTTCAAAGGCAAAGCTGATGGTGGCCTGCCCGAATGAGTTACTGTCCGAATACATGTACATCAGGTTATCGATGCCCTTCATCTGCTGCTCGATAATCTGGGTTACGGTGCTTTCCACTGTCTTGGCGGAAGCGCCGGGGTACATGGCTGATATTGTTACCTGCGGCGCGGCGATTTGCGGATACTGCGCCACCGGGAGGTTGACCAGGGATAACCCCCCGGCCAGCATGATCATTATTGCTATGACCCATGCGAAAATGGGTCTGTCGATAAAGAACTTTGCCATGATATTAACCTGCCTGCGCCATATCAGCGCCGGTTGCCGCGCCAGCCTGTCCGGTTACCATTCCGGCTTCAGGAGCGGTGGCCTGCCCGGTTGCAGAGATGTTGGATACCTTTGCGGAGGGGCGGGGGAGCAGGGCAGAGGCCTGCCGGGGGCTGTTACCGGCTATTTCATTGAGAGCGGACACGGTTGTGGCGTGCTGCTCTTCGTCAATAACAGCGGTGGTGTCTGCAACCGGGGTTACTGCCGGGCTGGCGGTTGCTGCTTCGGCAGCGGAAGGCACGGCGGTTGTGGTTCCGGTAGCTGCTCCGTCAGTGGCAGCGGCGGGTGCGGCAGCGGGAGCTATTTCCGCGTGCGGCGCGGCAGCAGTTTCTGCTTCCCCAGCATTCTGGGCAAGGGAGGCGTTTTGCGTGTCCAGATCAATCCCGGCAACCAGCTGGCCAACGCGGGCGCGCTGCAAGCCGTCGATCAGCAGCAGGTCGCCTTCGTTCAGGCCGGACTGGATCAGCCAGTTGTTCCTGTAATCGCGGCCAAGTTCAACCATGCGCTGCTGCACAAAGAACTGACCGTTGCCGATTACGGTTGTGCCGGTCTCGCCCTGTGCCGATGTCATCGGCTTTTCGCGGGTCAGCACAAGAACGTAGGGGCGGCCGCGCGTATCGCGCTGCACGGCCTTTTGCGGGGCAAGGATTGCTCCGTCCTGCACGCCTTCTTCGATTACGGCGCGCACATACATGCCGGGCAGCAGAATGTTATTGTGGTTTTCAAAGGTGGCGCGCAGGCTTACAACGCCGGTGCTCGGCTCAATGGTCACGTCCGAGAACAGCAGGTCGCCTTCAATCCAGTCCGGTTCGCTGTTGCCGTTCGCATTCCCGTTGGAACGGCGGGCGTAGGGGGAACCATCCTCCAGCTTGAGCTTGACCTTGAAGGATTCCGGGCCGCCAGTGCTGAGGTGGCCTGCGTCAAAGGCGCGGCGCAGCTTGAGCAGTTCGCTGTTGGATTGGGTTACGTCAACGTACACGTTGTCCATTTGCTGCACGGTGGCCAGCGGCTGGCTCTGGTTCTGGGTTACCAGTGCGCCGGGGGTTACAAAGGAGCGCCCGATGCGCCCGCTTACCGGGGCGGTGACCTTGGTGTAGCCAAGGTTGATGGCGGCGCTGTCCAGCGCGGCCCGCGCTGCGTCCACTTCTGCCTTGGCCTGATTGTGCGCGGCAACGGCGTCATCGTATTCCTGCTTGCTGACGGCGCTTTCCTTTACGATGGCAGCGTAGCGCTGGGCCAGCAGGCGGGTCGATACAAGATTGGCTTCGGCCCGGCTCAAATTTGCCTTGGCGTTATTGTAAGTGGCCTGAAAAACGGACGGGTCGATCTGGTAAAGCACCTGTCCCTTCTCGACATCCGCTCCTTCCTCAAAGAGACGTTCGAGAACAATGCCGCTAACCTGCGGGCGCACTTCCGAAACCATAAAGGCGGAAACGCGTCCGGGCAGTTCGCGGGTAAGGGTGAGCTTTTCCCCCTTTACCGTGGCGTAGCGTACCTGAGGCACGTTGGCCCCGGCCCGTTCGGGCGCCTTTTCTTCACAGGCCGTAAGGCCAAAGCACATTGCGGCAAGCAGAGCTACAAGCATGATGCCGCTGGCGCTGAATCTATTTCTGATATTCATATTACCCTCTCTGATTCTTGTCTCTTTGGACTGGCGTCAGCCGGATTATCCGGAGCGCCGTTCCTGCGGGAGATACCGCTGGTGTTTTCGCCTTGTGTTGGCGACTTGACTGTTTTGGTATGGACAGGGTCTAGCATTGCAATTAATGTAAATCTATGACTTGAATTCAAACCATCTTTCCAAAAATGAGATAATCCATGGACAAACTCTTGAAGGACTTGCCGCTATTTGTGGAGGTGGCGCGCCGCAAAAGCTTCAGCCATGCGGCAGAGATGCTGGACATGCCTGTTTCGACGGTGTCACGG
Organism: Desulfovibrio sp. OttesenSCG-928-C06; assembly: GCA_030267065.1. Taxonomy (GTDB): domain Bacteria; phylum Desulfobacterota; class Desulfovibrionia; order Desulfovibrionales; family Desulfovibrionaceae; genus WRHT01. Next base: position 6,873 of record JAJDJF010000029.1, read on the forward strand.
CGTATTGCCGCTTTGGAGAGGGAGTTGGGGCTTCCGCTTTTTTTGCGCAATTCACGCAACGTGGAGCTTACCGAGAGTGGGCTGGATTTTTATAACCGTTGCGAGTTTATTCTGAACGAAGCGGAACTGGCCCGCGAGCAGGTTGTCCAGAAGGTACAGGGCACAGCAGGCAAGGTACGCATCGCCATGCGGCCGGACTCATACCATACGCACATGGCTGAGGCTCTGCTGAGCTTTGCCCGCAAGTGGCCGGACGTGAATCTGGAGGTCTATCTTTCTGACCGGCGCGTGGATTTGCTTACCGAGCCGTTTGATCTGGAAATACGCGTTGGGCCGCTGCCGGACTCCAGCCTCAAGGTACGCAAGCTGGCCAGAGTGTATCCGGATTTATACGCCTCACCGGAGTTTCTGGAGAAATACTCCACGCCTGTCCATCCGCAGGATTTAAGCCGTGTGCCCTGCGTAGTTTTTGCGGACGCGTCGCTGGTTACACCCCGCAACAGCCATATCTGGCTCTTCCGCAAGGACGGGCAGACTGAAGAAGTGCGGGTAAAGCAGGCGCATCTGGTAAACCACCTGAGCGTGGCAACGGACTTTGTGCTGGCCGGACTTGGGGTAGGCTGGCTGGCCCGGCCGATGGTGGAGTATCACCGCAAGCGCGGAGAACTGGTGCAACTGCTACCTGACTGGACACTGGAGGAAGGCGTGGACATCAGCATTGTCATGGCTTCCAGCGAACTGCCCCGGCGCGTGCGGCTACTGGTGGAACATCTGGTGGAGCTGTCACGCGAAATGCCGCATCTTCCCGGTATAGAGCCAAGCAATAGATAGTAATAGAGCGTTTTAGACTTAAAAAAACGCTAATGCTATACAGGCGGCCGGATGTAGATTGGTGATGTGCAGCCAAACCAGATGTAGTCAAATCAGATGAAGCCAATTCAGATGACCAGACCGGATGTAATTTAGCCGGATGCCTGTTAGCTGGCGCTGGTCATCTGGACGTGGGCCAGCTGGACGCAGGCGAGTCGCTTGCAAGGTGTGGCGCTGGCAGATCCAGACAGAGTGCCAGCATCTGCGTGTACATTTTTTCCGGGGCGCTTACCAGACTGTCATGCTGGGCCATGGCGATTGCGAGCTCGAGCAGCTTTTGCCTGTCCTTTTTCTGCGCGGCGCGTAGTATCCGCACGCTGTCCTCCAGTTCCGCAGCGCTGGGGGCAGGCTGCATGGTTAGCCGGACTTCCCCGGATATCTTCTTCTGGGCGTCTGCGAACGCGCTGTCACGCTCTGCGCTGTCGCCATAGGTGGCGGCAAGGGCGCTCAGCAGCTTTGCCGTTGCATCATTTATACGCGCTTTGTCCGCTCCGGCACGCTTGGCTCTGGGCGCGAACTGCGTTCCCGCAATGGTTTCCACCGTCTGAAAGATAATCCATTCCTTGAATGAAAACTGCCCGTCATGCCCGATAAGCTTCAGCATTGTTTGCCGGAAATCAGCGTAAGTCTCGCCAGACATGGAACGCAGGGCAGGGGAGGCCAGTTCCAGCAGGGGGACGTACCAGTTCCACGATATCCGGGCCAGACTCTCGCTGTAAATCCGGACAGAATTTTGCTGCTGGAGGTGTTTGCGCAACTGGGCCTGGCGCTGGTTCTCAAATGGACTGAGCAGCATGGCCAGAACCATGTTGCAGGCGCTGACCGGTTCCTGCGCCGCCATTGTGAAACAGCGGAAAAGCTCCGGCTGCTTTTCCGGGCCGCAGTCGGGCGCGTCCGGGGCCAGAGCGTTTTCCTCGCTCCAGACTGTCGGGTTGAGCGGCGCGGATGTCAGAGAGTGGCACACGGATGCCAAAGGCGTGAGTGGTGGCGCGGCAAAGCTGGCTTCGCCTGAAAGATTGGTATTGGCTTCATCTGGCGCATTGGCGCTTGTCATACCTGACGCGTTAGCGCTTACTGTCTCTGACGCGCTGTCGCTTGCTACTCCTGACGTGCTGCTGCTGGTTACTTCGGCTGCCGCTTGTGCATCGAGTTCGCCGTTCCAGTCCGGCTCCAGTCTGCTGATGCGCGTTTTCAGGGGCGGATGCGTTGCGAACAGGCTCCGTTTTGTACTTCCGAAAAAAAGATGGCTTTGCAGCCAGTAATTGCCGCGCAAGCTGGAGCCTTCCGGCAGGGCGGCGATTTTTTTAAGCGCTGACGCGAGTGCGGTGGTTCTTGTGAACTGGACGGACGAAGCGTCTGCCAGAAATTCGCGCTGCCTGCACACCGCTGCCTGGACGATCTTGCCTAAAAAGTTGGAAATTATGCCGAATATCAGGGTGATAAGTATGATGGCCAGCACCAGCAGAATGATCGCCCCGGCTCCTTTGCCGCCGCTACCCGACGAACCGCGGCTGGATGACCTGCGAACACTTCTGGACGCCCCGGAACTGCCCGAGCCGCTACTGCCCGAACCGCTATTACCTGACGACGTAAAGAGACTGACCATTCCTTTGCCTAACTGCCACATGAACATCAGCCCGAACAGCAGTTTGCCCACGCGCATGTTCAGCCGCGAATCTCCATTGAGAATGTGGCTGAACTCGTGCGCCACCACTGCTTGCAGTTCGTCTCTGCTCAGATGCTCCAGAGCTCCGCTGGTTACGCCGATTACGGCATCGCTTTGCGAGGCCCCGGCAGCAAAGGCATTGATGCCGCTCTCGTTATCCAGAATATAGACCGGGGGCATGGGCACGCCGCTGGCTATGGACATCTCGGCCACAACATTCAGCAGGACGCGCTCACGGTTGGAGCCGGTCTGCGTGGTCACGCGCCGGGCTTTCATCTGTTCGGCAATCTGCCAGCCTTTTTGGGACAGCGATATGGGGGATAGCTGGCTGGCAAGGAATATCGCCAGTAAAAAAGAGATCAGGATAAACCAGAAACGCGGTCTGAAAAACGGCAGGGCCGCAGCTGATTCCTTGTAGTAATAGCTGGTATTGTAAAGGTCTATTGCCCGCCAGACATACTCTATGGAAGCAGCGGCCAGAAATACGAAAATGACCAGAATAATAAAGTAGAGCAGAAGAATCCGCACGCTTAGCCGCTTGGCCTGCTCCTGATACATCCAGAACTGCATGTTATCCCCCAAACACCGTGAAATACGCAAAGATTCAGTTACAGCGGAAACAGCTGTGGAGTAGCCGCAGTGTCGCTGGCTGGTGTAATGCCACAACGCTGTTTCCGTGTCTTTAATACCCGGGCGAATCAGACAGCGCGCGTACCGTTCGCTGTAACGGATTTTGCAAGCTTAGCCGGTATTGCCGCCTGACTGCTCTGACCGGGTTGCGCTAAAACTGCACGCGCGGCGCTTTTTGTATTTCTTCGGCGTTTTCAAAGGCGAGCAGGGCCGCGTCTTCACCATGTCCGAACATTCCCGCAAACATATTGGCCGGGAAGGAGTTGCGCTGGATGTTATAGAGGGTTGCCTCGTCATTGTAAGCCTGCCGTGCGAAAGCTATGCGGTTTTCGGTGCTGGCAAGTTCTTCGCTCAACTGGATCATGTTGGTGCTGGCCTTGAGATCCGGGTAGGCCTCAATCTGGATGCGCAGACCGTGCAGGCTGGAGTTCAGCGCTTTTTCGGCCTGATTCAGGTTCAGGATGCTTTCGGGCGCGCCGGGGTTGGCGGCGGCTTCTTTCAGCGACTGTATAGCGCCGCTTCTGGCTTCGGTAATTTTGGTGAGCGTTTCGCTCTCGTGTTTCAGGTAGCCCTTGGCTGTTTCCACCAGATTGGGGATCAAATCATAGCGCCGGGTAAGCTGCACCTCAATTTGCGAGAACGCATTGCGAAAACGCGCCCGTAGCGCGACCAGCCGGTTGTAGAGGGATATCAGGAAGGCGGCCAGAATAAAAACAACCACGCCAATGATTATAAGAGGGATCATGCTTGCTCCTGCTTGTGGGCCGTATAGAGCGCTTTCACTTGAAAAAAACGTAAACGCGCTGCAAGGGGGTATCCTTGAATCCTTGCGTCAGGTGACTGCTGGGCGGTTTTGCTGACCGCCGGGCAATCATCTGAAAGCGAAAAGACTATAAAGGCCCGGTGAAATATCGGGCGACAATAACAAAACCCGTAATCGCCCGCAACCGCAGGTTATCAGCGCCAATTCGCGCTCAGGGCGGCAGGGCTGCAAGCTGGCGCGGGGTGGGATATTCATAGCGCTGGAGTCCGGTTGTTCAAGTGGGGCATAAGTTTGCTGGCGGCAGGGCGTTTGCGCTCGCTGGATGTTATGACCTGTTGAAAAAAATTTGGAATGAGTATAAATCGCTTTTGCGTAGTGCCGCAGTCGCGGTCTGCACTTCTGAATCCGTCCGGTTGCGCCGTTTTCGCGGCCTTCTTTTCCGGATGGCGCTTGTGTGCGCCAGGGCGCGCCATGGCTGTTACAGCCGCTGCCCGCGTTTTTCGGATCCATTAGCTATCTTCACCTCGTTTATACAGGGGCTTTGCTCCTCATGTCTGGCGGTTTTTTTATGAGTTCTGTTCTTCTGCAAGAAAAGCTTTTTAACCGGAATTTCATTCTGCTGTGCACCTGCCAGCTTGCTTCCGGAATTTCATTTTATATGTTGATGCCGGTTTTTCCGCTGTACCTGACCCTTGAAATGGGCGCGAGTACGGCTGTTGCCGGTGGGGTGGTATCACTGTACGCTCTGGCCGCGCTGCTGGCACGCCCGTTTTCCGGACCGCTGGTTGACGGCTTCCAGCGCAAACCTTTGCTGGTACTATCCGCATTTCTGCTGGCTTTGGCCGGTTGCGGCTATGCCCTTACCAGCGTTCTGGTTGTTTTTGCCATGTCGCGTTTTATGCACGGCATTACCTTCAGCATTTCAGGCACCTCACTCAGCACCGTGGCCATCGATAACATTCCGCCCACCAAACTGGGCACCGGCATCGGGCTGTTCGGGATGATTGTTTCGCTTTCACTCGCCTTGGGGCCGATGGTCGGGTTGCTCCTTATGGATGTTTCCTACATGGCGGCTTACTGGGGCGCGGTAAGCTTTGCCGTCGTGGCTGCCATCCTGACCATGCTGGTGCGCGCGCCGCGCCGGGAAATTCCCCCGCGTAAAGGCAAACTGTTCAGTCCCAGCGATCTGTTTGTGCGCGAGAACCTGCTGCCTAGCCTGATTTTTATGATGACCATCTATACTTACGGAGTTACCACCAACTTTGTGTCGCTGCTGGCGCATGAACGCGGCATGTCGGAGATTTCCGGCCTGTTCTTCCTGTTTTTTGCAGGTGGGCTGGTGCTTTGCCGCTTGTACTGCGGGGTACTCATCGACAAGGGGTATATGGTTGGCGTGATTATCTGCGGCAAGCTCCTGGTGGCTGGGTCGCTTGCCGTGCTGATTTTGTTCGGGTTCAGCCCTGTTCCGTTCTTGGGCGGAGCAATGGGTATGGGGCTTGGCTACGGCATGTGCATGCCTGCTTACCAGACCATGATGATTAATCTGGCACCAAAAGAGAAGCGCGGCACCGCCAGTTCCTGCTACCTGCTCGCCATGGATTTGGGCGTTGGCATCTCTACCCTGAGCGGCGGGATGCTGGCCCAGATGACAAGTCTGAGCACAACTTACGCGTTTGGCGGCGCATTGTGCGTAGTTTCGCTGATTCTGTTTCTGGTGCGTGGGCTGCCGCTGGCACGACGCGCGGCGTCTGCCCATAGACACTAATTTGGTGCTGGTAATGGTGGCCTGTTGTTAAGTATAGGCTAAAAATATCAGGATTAATTGAAAATCCCCCGGCAATCAGTTGTTGCCGGGGGATTTTATCGTTCTTATGGGCGCGTTCCGCACTGGGGCGGGCAGGTGAGGCAGGCAGAGCTGCTTGGGCAGACGGGGCTGGCTTTACTCAGCCTTGGGCTCCTGCTCGCTGTTTTCGTCAGCGGTGGAATCGGCTTCTACCGCGTTATCGGTTTCCGCGTCATCGTCGTCTTCATCTTCTTCGACGCGAGCCGGGCGTTCCGGCTGCTCCTGGTGCATTTTCCAGAGGCGCTCGGCTGTTTTGCCAACGATTTTTCCAAACTCGTCATAATCGAAGTCAAAGTCGATTTCCGCTTCCGGATCTATAATAAGGCGCATTCTGCCATCGGCTTCCTCGTCAATGACGATTTCGCCCCAGATTTCTTCGCCTTCCAGCAGTTCAGCGGCAAGCTCATCGTTTTCTGTTCTTACAATGCGTCCTTTGAGCATCAGTCTCTCCTTGTGTTGGGAATTCAGCCAACATATCCGCAATCAGGGCCGGTGGCAATATCGGATTCTCTAGTCAGATGGTTTTGCTTGCAAAAATAGTGATAAATTATGGAATTATAGATAAAGCTTAATCCGGAGTGGTTTGAGATGAAATTGAACCGGGCAGGATAAAATTTTTTTATATATTGTATACTGTATTTGACAGCGCCATGTTTTTTTGTATGGTAGCTCGACAAAGAGTGTGTACGGCAAATTACATCTCATCCACCAACAGATTATTGTCCAGGAGGACATCATGCGTAAGATAAAACTTCTTGCATTCATGTGCGCCATGTTCATGGCGGCGACCCCGGCGGCCATGGCTGCCGAAACCATAAAACTTGGCGTAGCCGGCGCGCATAGCGGCAATTTGGCCGGTTACGGACAGGGTACCTTGAATGCCGCGCATATTCTTGTTGATCAGGTTAACGCCGCAGGTGGCGTTGCAGGCGGCAAGATGATTGAAATCGTACAGCAGGACGACCAGTGCAAGCCCGAGCTGGCCAGCACCGCCGCCAGCCGCCTTATTTCCGAAAACGTGAATCTGGTTATAGGCCACATTTGCACCGGCGCTACCCAGGCGGCCCTGCCCCTGTACACCGAGAGCAAGGTTGTGGCTATTTCGCCTTCCTCCACAGCTCCCGGCCTTACGCAGTCCGGTAACAACCCGACCTTTTTCCGCACCATCGCCTCTGACGATGATCAGGCCCGCATTGCCGTGATGTGCCTTGAAGATGTGGTCAAGGTCAAAAAGGTTGCCATCCTGCACGACAAGGGCGAATACGGACGCGGCTATGCCGATTTTGTTCAGGAGTTTCTGAAGATTAACAACAAGGTTGAAGTGGTGCTTTTTGAAGGCATCACCAGCGGCGCTGCCGACTTTGCGCCGATCATCCAGAAGGTGCGCAGCAGCGGAGCCGAGGCTCTGGTGTTTGGCGGTTATGATCCGGACGGTGCCAAGCTTGCTTCCCAGCTCCAGCGTCGCCGCATCGATATTCCGCTCATCGGACCGGACGGCCTGCGTGTTGAAAGCTACATCCGTCTGGCTGGCAAGGCTGCCGAAAACACCTACGCTTCCGGCACCCGCGACGTCTCCAACAATCCGCTGTACAAGAAGGCCATGCAGGACCACATGGACAAGTACGGCACCCCGCCTCCGGCCCAGTTCTACATGCAGGGCTACGCCGCGACCCAGGCCGCCATCAACGCCATTAACAAGGCAGGTGGCACTGACGATACCGCCAAGATTATGGAAATTCTGCGTACCGAATACGTTGACACCCCGCTTGGCAAGGTCCGCTTTGACTCCAAAGGCGACGCGGAAGGCGTTGGCTTTGCCCTGTTCAAGGTAGAGAACGGCAAGTTCGTCCAGATCAGCGAATAGCAAGAATAAATAACAGGGAGAAGGGCGCTCTCTTCTCCCTGTTTTATTTTTTGCCGGGATGCCGCAAGTCGGTTCATCCCGGTATTTGTTACCTTGCCAGACGGCTGTCCGGCGTGTCGCAGGTAGCCGCAAAGCATGCGCGGGCGCGCCTGAGTGCTTGCTTTGCGCAAGATATGGACGCGCGGGCCTGTATTTGCTATCTCTTTTTACTTACCTGTTTGACTGTTTTGCTTGCTGATGGCCGAAGCCTTCTTTTACTTTTTCTCATCATTCGCGGTGCTGTGCATAACCAACCTCGGCAAGGTCCAGCTTGGCCTGTCCATGACTGTAACCAGCCTGCTCTCGGTGGCACTAATGCTCGGCGTGTGCATCGGCTCGCTCATAGCCGGACGCTGGCCCGTTGCCGAGTGGCACCGCCGGGTTATTCCGGCCGGGTTATGCATGTGTGCTTTTCTTGCGCTCTCCTCGCTGCTGCCACTTTTTGGTGAGACATCCACGCTTGCAGCCTCAACCGCGCAGGCCGCAACCTCCGGCAATACAGCCGAAGCCGCGCTTATGAGCGCTGTTTCCATCAGCACGCCGCATCTGGCCCTGCTGTTCGCTTTACTGGCAATCACCGGGATTTTTGGCGGTATGTACCTGATTCCTGTTGTCAGCTATATTCAGGTAGCGCCCGCCGCCCACGAAAAAGGCAAGGTGCTTGGCATTTCCAACTTTGCCTGTTTTGTCGGAATCATGCTTTCCGGTCCTCTGTTCGGCTTTTTGCTGGAGCCAGAATTCTCCCTGAGCTGGAACGGCGACACGCTTTTTGCCGCCAGCTTTGAATCCCTGCGTGGCCTTACGCCTGCCATGCTCATGGGCGGTGCGGGAATATGCGGCCTGCTGGCGCTGGCTCTGGCAAGAGGCAGCCTCAAGCGGGCGGTGGCAATTCCCGGCAATCCCGCTGCAAACGTTACCACCAGCGGCGCAAGCGCGAGCGTTGATTCCAGCGGTGCAGTGCAACAGCGTCATCTGGGGAATTCAGCCCCGGGCTTTGCTGGGCGGCTGCTCAGAATCCTGCTCAGCCTGCGCTACAGAATTTCCGTTAACGGCGCGGAAAAAATCACTCTGGACAACAGGCCGATCATCTTTGCGCCCAACCACCCTGCTCTGGTCGATCCGCTAATTACTTACTCCGTGCTATCCCCGGCCAGGCCCAGACCGCTTGCCGATGCCAACCGCATGTCCGGACTCTGGGGCAAGCTGGCTGATGTGGCGCTCAAGGTGGTCAAGATTCCGGATCTCTCCAGCACGCGCAACGGCTCTACCCAGACGCACAAAAACGCCATTACTGCCAGCTTATCCAGTTCTGCCAGTTCTGCCAGACTTGATAATCCCGACAAAACCAGCCCCCCAGCGGAATCAAATGAAAACGGTACCGCCAATGCCCCCGCTAACCGCCTGTCCGAAGCAGGACGCGGCGTGCAGGAGGGACTGGATCTTCTTGCAAACGCTCTTGAATCCGGCGACTCAGTGCTCTTTTACCCCTCAGGCCGCATTTACCGTTCCCAGAGCGAGGTAATCGGCGGCAATTCAGGCCTGACGCGCCTGCTGGAAGCCGCACCGCAAGCCCGCCTTGTGCTGGTGCGCAGCCGTGGCATCTGGGGCAGCCGCTCCAGTTGGGCCGGGGCAGGCGGCAATCCGGGCATGACAGCCTTCCTGCTTGGCGGTCTGGCAACCCTGCTCGGCAACCTCCTGTTCTTTACCCCGCGCCGCAAGGTGGAGGTGGAACTGCTGGAACTGCCCGCCTCCCAGTGGCCGCTTGCCCCCGCACACAGCACCGACAGAGCAGAAGCGCCGCAGGCCGCAAGCCCGTCCACAACGCCGCTCAAGCTGGACCGCAAGGTCCTGAACCGAAAGCTGGAAGCTTTCTATAACGAAGACGCACTCCCGGCCCTGTCTGTTCCGCGCCATTTTCTGTTCGGCTCCCAGCCGCGCGAATTGGCAGAACCCGCATCCGGGCACGGAGGCCTCAACCATGCTGGGCCGGATTTCGTGTCTGATACCAATCCGGACACCAATACCGGCACCAGCCGGGGCTTAACCACGGATATTAGCCTGAACATCAGCGAGGAAACACGCCAGAAAGTTTATGCGGTTCTGCGTGAAGCAGCCCGTCAGGATGAGGACTTCTCCATCTCTGATAACATGCTTCTCAACGTAGATCTCGATCTGGACAGTCTGGCCATGATGGAAGTGGTACTCGGCCTTGAGGAAGCTCTGGATGTAACCATAGACGAGCCGGAAAAACTCGCCAGCGTGGGCGACTGCCTGCTGGCGGTATCCGGCCTGCTCAGGGAGGCTGAGCAGCAAAAGCCCGTACCCGCAAGCTGGTTCGCGGCCCCGCAGGCAAACTCCATCAATCTGGATATTCTGGACGGCACCATCCCGGACGCGTTTTTGGCTCTGGCAATAAAATATCCCAACGAAATCATCGCTGCCGACCGTTCCGGGGCGCGTACCCGGCGCGAATTGCTCACCGCCGCGCTGGTGCTGGCAAAGCGCTTCCGCAAGCTGCCGGGCAAAAGAATCGGACTGATGCTGCCTGCCGCGCCTGCCGCTTTGGGTGTATGGCTCGCCGCCATGCTGGCCGGAAAAGAAACCGTGTTTCTGAACTGGACCGTTGGCGAGGCCAATCTGCGCCACTGTCTGCGCATTTCCGGAGTTGAGACCATTCTCACATCCGGGCTGCTGCTTGAACGTCTGGAGCGGCAGGGACTTGATTTCTCACGACTCCCTGCCTCATTCCTGCGGCTGGAAGAACTGGGCACGCAGCTCAGTCTGGCCGAAAAACTGCGCGGCGCGCTCAAGGCCCGCTTTGTCCGTTCGTTCAGGAAGTATAACGTGACAAACACCGCCGCCATCCTGTTCACCTCCGGCTCGGAATCCGTGCCCAAGGGCGTGCCTTTAAGTCACCTGAACCTGCTCACCAACGCATCTGACGCAATCAGGGCGCTTGGCCTCACGCCGGAAGAAAAAATCGTAGCCATGCTGCCGCCCTTCCACTCCTTTGGCCTGCTGGCGGATCTGGTTCTGCCGCTGGCTTACGGCCTCAAGGCGGCTTTTCACGCCAACCCCACAGAATCCGGCAAGCTATCCGCCCTGATTCGTGACTTCGGGCTGACCTTGCTCCCGGCGACGCCCACCTTTCTGGAGGCGATCATCGAGCGCTCGCGCAATACCGAGAATCTCTCCAGCCTGCGCTTCGCCTTTGCCGGGGCGGAGAAATGCCCGGCCCACGTTTACCGCGCCTTTGCCCGCCAGTGCACGCAAGCGGCCTTGTGCGAAGGCTACGGCATAACCGAGTGCTCGCCGGTTGTGGCAGTCAACAGGCCGGGGGATGCAGTGGAAGGAACCATCGGGCACGCCCTGCCATCAGTGGAGACAGCTCTGGTGCTTGAAGAAGACGGAGTCATCAAAGGCCCGGCTGTAATCGGCAAAAAAGGAAGCAGTGGCGAAGCACCGGGCGAGACCGGCATGTTGCTGGTGCGCGGCCCAAGCATCTTTTCCGGCTACCTGCGCAGCGAAGACAGCGCAGCGGACGGCGAAGACGCTCCAGCCTCGCCATTTGTGGAATATGACGGCAAAAGCTGGTACCGCACAGGCGATCTGGTCAGCATAGACGAAACCGGACGCATCACCTTCCGGGGCAGGCTCAAGCGCTTTGTGAAGATAGGCGGTGAGATGATTTCGCTACCGCAGATTGAAAGTATCCTGCTGACGGCCTTTGCCGACCACCCTGAACTGCCGCAGAACAAGGTACCGGGCGCAAAGCAGGAAGGACCGTTCCTCGCAGTAGAGGCCGCGTCAGAGGAGTACGGGGCGGAAATCACCCTGTTCACCACCCTGCCGCTAAGCCTTGGCGAAGCCAACGCCGCCCTGCGCAAGGCCGGGCTTGGGCCGCTATCCACAGTGAAGCGCCTGCTGAAAACTGACGCCATCCCGGTACTCGGCACCGGCAAAACCGACTACCGGGCACTCAAGCTGCG